>DASTTS010000586.1:0-7267 GCA_035760085.1 Pyrinomonadaceae bacterium | reverse complement strand
TCATGGCCCAAGTCGGACACATCTTGCCTGAGATGGTCAAACATTACTCGCACATTCGCAGACAAGCACTCAACGTTGCTGCCGTCGCCCTCGAGCCCGCATTCTTTCAGCCTTAGATCTCGCCCGCTGAATTAGTCAACTAAGACCGTTTGGCACAAAAAACGGCACAAACAAGTAAAGCCGCTCTAATGGGCGGCTTTTTAGTGCGGTTTTGTTAGGGAAATTGGTCGGGGCGAGAGGATTCGAACCTCCGACCTCTCGGTCCCAAACCGAGCGCACTACCAGGCTGTGCTACGCCCCGAAGGTTGAACGCGCATTCTAAGAGTCGCGTCGGGGATGGTCAAGTTGGGATAGGAATTGTTTTGTAAGCATCAATGCACGGGCGCGGTGGCTGATCCGGTTTTTGATGGTGTCGGGGAGCTCGGCGAAGGTTTGGTCGTGGCCGTCGGGGACGAAGAGTGGGTCGTAGCCGAAGCCGCCAGTGCCGCGCGGCGCAAACGTTATATTTCCTTCACAGATGCCTTCAGAAACATTCAGAACTTCGCCGGAAGGCGTAGCGATGGCCACTACTGCGACGAAGCGTGCGCGACGGTTTGTGTCGCCGGTTTTGGCGAGTTCCGAAAGGAGCAAGGTGCGACGATCGGCGTCGGAGGCGTGCGCGCCAGCGTAGCGTGCAGAGAATACGCCAGGTGCGCCATTGAGTGCCGCGACTTCCAAACCTGAATCATCAGCAAGAGCACACAGCCCTGTGGCAGAAGCGTAGAACTGAGCCTTTGCGATCGCGTTCTCCGCGAACGTGACGAAGTTTTCCTCGGCTTCGCCAACGTCCGGAAACTCCTGAAGCGAAGAGAAGGACCAACCTGAATCAGCAAGGATATCCGCGATCTCTATCACCTTGCCGGGGTTGCGTGTACCGAGTAAAAGTGAGCGCATAGATCAGCGATTGCCGTCAGGCTGGAGAAGGGAAACGAACGTACTGAACTGCCCGAACGCCGAGCGCGTCGTGCGTTCAATACCAAAAGCATTCAAGCGCGTTTCGGTCGAGGCAAAGCCTGCACGGCGCAGCGTATCCTGAAGCTTGGTGACTTCATCGTTCGAGAGTCGCCGGCCCTGAAGCATCAACAGCGTAGAGATGAAATTGTTTACACGCGCTTCGTCATTGGCGTAAGTGACGATCGGCGCCGAGCTCTGCTGCGCTGACTGCTGCAAATCTTTTTTACCACCAGCCGCATTCTGTCGCAGCGCTTCAAGACCGGCTCGCATGTTTTCAGTCTTACCTAACAACACGTAACCATCTGCAAAGACCGCCGTGAACTCTTTCTGCGGATCAGGATTCGACGCGAGCCCCTCTAGGATCACACCTTTATCACCTTTGAAAACTTCCTCCGTCAATGAACGCCTGAGTCGTGCTTCATCACTCACACGCGCGACGAGTATCGATCCTTCAGCACCCTGCGAAGGCTTCATCGTCAAGAGCGGTGGGCTCAGCGCCGGCAGCACTTCCTTTGGATTTTCAATGCCGTAAACCCCAAGACTGGCTTGCAGTAACGAGCCAAACAACACCGCAGGCACAGCGTCGAGTTTGTACGAGACGGCCTTGTCGAGCGAATTCCACGCGGTTGCCGGCGCTTTATTGCGATAGATAGTTAACGACTCAAAACCTTCCGGCACGAGTTTCCAAAAGTTCTCGTCTTGTTCCGCCGTTTCAAACGCCGGCTGCAAACGCGACACGACCCCAGGCTCGAGCGAGAACAGAAACCGATCTTCAATCCCTTGCGGCGACGGGTTCGCGGTCCATGCCACACCACGCAACACCTTACCGGCACTCACCGCCAGCAACTGCTCCAACTGCTGATTACCCGGCGCTTGCCGCATCAATAAAGGTGCGGCCCACGAGAACAGCTTCGCCGAGTTGGCCGGCGAGATGTAGCCAAAACCGAGCGTGTTGTGCGACGTGACATTCGAACGCACCTTCACCAGCTCAGTGTCGGTGTGAATGCTCGGTCGCACACCACGACGCACTTCCAAACAACTGCGCACCGCATTATCAGAGTTGCCAATCACGACGAGCGTGCCGTCGACGGCCCCGACGATCTTCCGTTCGCCACCTGCAATGGAGCATTCAACGTATTCAGCGTCGGCGCTGCGCTCGCTGCACATCGAGGCGCCGTAAACGAAGTTTGCGAGATGCTTCACCGCGTCGACAGCAGCCTGTCTCGTGCGCCAGCGCGAGGTATGAGTCTCGGCAATGATCGCAACTTCCGGACGAACTTTCAGCGTGTCGTTTTCCTCTGAAGTGGTTAAGTCGACAACGACGAGCGCAATCTGCGCACGCGCGAAAAGCACTGCGGGAAGTGGTCCAACGCCGGCACGCGCGGCAACGTTCATGAAGCGGTTTTGCGTCGCCGGTTTACTTTGCGTGATGGGCGCGGCTGCCTTCCAGACTTCGTTGTTCTGAATCGCCTGGGCCACCGCGGCGAGGTTGTTGAATTCGACGTAAACGATGGAATTCGCTGGTGCGTAGTCGGCCATGTCGACCGGGCGAGGAAAACTCCACCACAGAAACACTGCGCCAATCAGAATCAATAACACTACTAAAACGAGAAGGGGGCGCAGGAACTTCATTGGTTCGCATCCTAGCTTTTCTCACGCAAAGGCGCAAAGACGCAAAGAATGGCGCAAAGGGAATTGCTGACACTCTGAGCCTGTGTTAACTTTGCGCGCTTGGTACTTACACCTATGACCTATCGCGCACTGTCTGCACAAGCTCTCGCAGAACAAGACTACGATGCGTTTCTGAGCGAGCTGGAAAAGTCTCTGACAGACGGAAGAAGAGACCCGAATGAAGTCGTGCGCGACACGTTGTTCGACATCTACTACGGCGCTGCGCAAACGGATGCGGAGAAACTGAGCCTCGCTGCCCGTGCTGCTTACCACTCGCTCGATCCACGCAACATCGCGACGGAGCCCGAGTACTACACTGACATCGACAAAAAACGTTACGCCGAACGCAAACCGATGATCTGGTTGTGGCAGATGTTCGATCGCTCGCCACTCGGCCAAAACGCGCTGCTCGGCCATCCTTTTCGACGCATGCTCGCGCCGATGATCTTTCGCAAGGTCGGCGACAACTTCAAATGCTGGCACTTTGTCGAGTGGTCGTTTGGTTACAACCTGTCTTTCGGAAACAACGTCGTCGTCCACCGGCATGTCCTTTTAGACGATCGCGGCGGAATTGAGATCGGCGACAACGTCTCAATCTCAGACTACGTAAACATCTACTCTCACAATCACGATATCTACGACATCCACAAGGTCGAGACGCCGCGCACAAAGATCGGAAACGGCGTTCGCATCACGTATCACGCCACCGTCCTGGCCGGTAACGAGGTCGGCGACAATGCCATGATCGGCACCGGTGCACTGGTCACACGTAACGTCGAGCCGTATCACATCGTGGTCGGCACTCCCGCCAAAACAGTAAAAATCAAAGACCCAAACAGCGTCCCAAAACGCCCGTAACAAAACTGGAAGACTGCGCCATTTCTTCCAGAATTAACCACAGATCTCACGGATTTCTACCCGTAACCGATGCAATAGTTAAAGTTAAACGATGAAAAATAAGGATTGACACTATTTGGGCCATTAAGGTACTCTCACACAGGTTGACGGCAACACGGCCGTCTACCGGGTGCCCACCTGGTTCAACAGCGGTCAGTCCCGCGAAATCTTTTGGAGCACGAGAAAGGCACACTTCGCGTGAGCGGAGGTCGCAAAGCCTACAGAAGTTGGTAATCCAACTTGGCTGGGTTTCCGAATGAGCTTCATTCCTACCGCAGAAATCTCGAGTAATTCTCTGTTGACACCCGCCGGCGTCCCTACCTTTTTGCCCAGTGTCATGTGTAACCAACCTTCAAACAAACGGACGGTTCCCTTGAAACCAACCACTGAGTCTCTGACCTCCAAAATGTTGAGACGGCCAGCGTCGCGAGCGCGAAAAGCGCGAGCCCGCCTGCGCCAGCAAAACAGAGTGCGCATCGCTGTTGTGAGGACTAACTAACATGTTCAAAAAAGCCTCTGCAAAGAAGAACCTCGTTGGTCTCGACATCGGCTCGAGTGCGGTCAAGGCCGTTGAACTCGCGAGAAAAGGCCCGGGCCTGCAACTGCTCAATCTCGGTTTTGAAAACCTTCAGACCGACACGATCGTTGACGGCCAGATCATGGAGCTCAACAACGTCTCCAACGTGATCGCACACATCTTCAGCGAACACCAGATTCGCACGACGCGCGTTGCTGCCGGCGTTAGCGGCCACTCGGTGATCGTCAAGAACATCGTGTTGCCGCACATGAGCGACGAGGAGTTGCAGGAATCGTTCAGTTGGCACGCTGAAGAGCACATTCCTTTCGATATCGTCGACGTAAATCTCGACTACGAATTGACAAGCAAGTCGTCAGAGTCGCTGCACGTTCTCATGGCCGCATGCAAGAGCGACAAGATCAACAACGTGAAGCAGGCGATCCAGCTTGCGGGCAAGCAGCCGGTGATCATCGACGTTGACGCGTTCGCACTTCAGAACTGTTACGAAGCGAACTACGCGCCGCGACAGGGCGAGATAGTTGCGCTCCTGAACATCGGCGCGGCCACGATGAATATCAACATCCTCAACGGCGCGCGTTCGATCTTCGCGCGAGACGCTTCAGCCGGTGGCAGCCACTACACAGGTCTGTTGCAGAAAGAACTCGGTATCAGTTTTGAACAAGCCGAAGCAGTGAAGCGCGGCATGGCATTGCCGGACGGAGTGGAAGCGAAACCGATTCAACCCATCATCGAAACTGTTTCCGAGACGCTCGCCCTCGAAGTGAAGAAGACTTTCGACTTCTATCGCGCGACAGCGCAGGAAGGCGACGCCAGTATTCAAAAGATATTGCTCGCCGGCGGTGGATCGAAGCTGCCCGGCCTGCCCGACTTTTTAGCGGCACGGTTTGATATTCCAGTCGAGGTGTTCGATCCGTTCCGGCAGATTGAAGTTGATGCGACGAAGTTTGATCCGGACTACATGCGCGAAATCGTGCCAGAGATGGCTGTGGCGGTTGGTCTCGCGCTGAGAGGAGTAGAGTCATGATCAAGGTAAACCTGCTCGAGTCAGTTACGGATCGACCTCAGGGTGTCGCCGCGGTTGAAGAGAAAGTAGCGAGTCGCGCCGTGCAGACGTTGTTGCTCGCGCTGACAGTGTTTGGTCTAACCGTGTTGGCGATGGGTTACGACTACGTGAGCTCAAACATGGCCCGCACGGCTGCACAGAAAGAGCTCGACAACCAGAAGCGGATTAACCAGCAGATGCTCGCGATTCAAAAAGAGCAAATGGAACTCGAGAAGAAGACCAAAGAGGTCCAGGCTCGCATCGATGCGATCAAGAAGTTGCGTGAATCACAGCAGGGTCCGAGCGCAGTGTTGCAGGAGATCAAAGCACGGTTCGACGCGGTTCCCGGTCTTTACCTGACAGCGATCGAGAACAAAGACGGCGAGATCACGATCAAGGGTGAGTCGCCGAATGAGTATTCAGTAACGAAGTTTGGTCAAAGCCTCGAGTTCTCGGGTGGATTGTTCAGCAACTTGAACATTGAGACGCAACGCCAGGTGGCGAAAACAGCCACCGAAAACAAAACGCCGAACACTACTGTGGCGTCGACTGATCTCGCCGGAGTAGCGCCTGAAGTCGTCATCTTCACCGTGAAGGCAAGCTTTGCCAGTGCTGCGAAGAAGGATTCACAACCGGCGCCTGCGCCAACGCAGCAGGTGGCGATGAAGAAATGAGGATACTGAGATGAAAGTTGGCAAGCTTCCAAGTTTTCCCTGGTACCTGCGACTCTTCGCGTTTCTCGTGATCGGCGGCGTCATGTATGCCGGCTTCTGGTATTTCGTGACCAGCGGCACACGCAAAGCAACCAAGGAGATGGACGACGAGATCGCGCAACTGCGAGCGCGCAATTCGCAGGCGTCGATCGTTCAGCAGAACCTCAACAACTTCAAAGCGGCGTACAAAGCACGTGAAGAAGAGTATGCGGAGTTGAAAGCGCTGCTGCCCGAACAGAAGGAGCTGACCATGGTCCTGCAAGGCATTCAGGATCGTGCCAAAAATAGCGGCCTCGTGCTGATGCGATTCAATCCGAAGGAAGATCTGCAACAGGATAACTACAGTGGCAAGAAGATCGAAGTCGGTGTAGTGAGCGGCTTCGCCAATCTGCGACAATTCTTCGACCAGCTCGCCCACTACCAGCGGATCGTCTCGATCACTAACTTTGAACTGACGCAAATGGAAAAACAGTCGCTGACTAAGACTGTCGCCGCACGTTTCGATCTAACGGCTTATTACGTTTCTTCCGAGCGTCTGAACAGCCAGCCTCAGGCTGCGAAGCCTGCCACAGGTGGAGCAGTTCCGGCTCCGGCAGTTCCAGCTCCGCAACCCGCGAAGTAAAGGCGACCACTCAAGAAAGCGAAGATGATGATGCGAGTTAAAGAGACAGCGAGATTCAGCTTTACAAGTTTGCTGCTTAGCGCCGCGTTGCTTGTCGCGAGTGGGTTCGCGATCGGCGTCGTGGGCCAGGAAACTCAGCCGCAGAAGCCCGCGGCAACGAAGCGAGCCTTTAGCGGTGGTCGCGATCCGTTTCGTAAGTATGAGCCACCGCCGCCGATGGTTAAGCGAATCGCCGGCCAGACGCCGATCCCATCAATTCAGGATCGGATTGCTCAGTACAAAGCACAGAAAATCGCGGCAATGACCGCGCGTATGCCTGCGCCGAAGCCGACGACTGCACTGTTGCTGAGTGAGATTCAGGTTATCGGCATCTCTCGATCGCCGAGAGGTTATGCCGCTATCATCGAAGCAACACCAATCAAACTTTCCTATGTCATCTATCCTGGCGAGCCTTTTTTTGATGGCCAGTTGGTGGCAATTGAAGACAGCCGTCTCGTGTTTCGTCGTGAGACGGTGTTTACCGATGGCCGTCGCGAACGAGCAGTCGAGTACAAACCCCTGCGACAACCAAACCAGGTGAACTCGATGACGACCGCGCCCGCCAATCCGTCCGTTGCGACGGCTCAACCCTAACATTTCTGGTTTGGTTCTTAGACCAGACCGTTGACAGCCCGGTGTTTTCTCGAAACGAAACACCGGCGCTCTTTTGACAAACACCCAAACGATGCCGTGTTGTGCGGCGCGCGCTTTAGTTGCCCCGGCAATCGAGCGTAGCGCGTGACGGCACGTTT
>DASTTS010000585.1:0-3993 GCA_035760085.1 Pyrinomonadaceae bacterium | reverse complement strand
GTCTACCATGCGCCGCTATGCGATCCTTTTTGCACTTCTCTCTCTGTTGCTCCCGATAACGGTCTTCTCTCAAGCGCGAACCCCTGAAGCTGCTCTCAATCACTTCAATAACGCCTTAAAGAAAGGCGGGAACGGCGATTTCGATGGCGCCATCGAAGACTACACACGCGCCATCCGTTTGAGCTCACACTTCGACACTAGCAAGATTCCTGACAAGCGTGTCGGCAATTCACTCACTGACTACTCAACCGAAGGCGTTACCGTCATCGATCCCTTTACGGCCAACGCTTACAACAATCGGGGACTTGCACGCTTCAAGAAGAACGACCTTACCGGCGCCCTTGAAGACTTCGATCAAGCACTGAAGATCAGACCCGGGCACGCCGACATCTATTTGAATCGTGCCGCGGTATTGCGTGCACTGGGCGACATGCAAGGTGCCATGCGAGATCTCGATCGTGCGATCGCGATAAAGAACGACTTCTACAAAGCCTATAACAATCGCGGCAGCTTGAAACTCGATCTCGACGATCCTGCCGGCGCGCTCGTCGATCTCAACCGCGCGCTGGAAATCAACAATCGTGTTCCCGAGACTTATTACCAGCGCGGCTATGTGTTTCTCGCGCAAAAAGAATTCGATCGTGGCATTGCCGACTTCGAACGTGCGATCAAGCTCGCACCTGACATGGCGTGGGCGTACCAGGGACGCGGCACAGCGTACATGTATAAGGGAAAGATGACGGAAGCCATTGCCGACTTCACTCGCACAATCGAACTCGATCCCAACATTGCCTGGGCATATTTCAATCGCGGACTCGCGAAGGTATATATCGGACAGGAGAGTGAGGCACAAAAGGACTTCGACGAGTGTCTAAGGCTGCGACCCGATATGAAAGCCGATCTCGAGCCACGCATTGACCTGGCAAGACACCTGAGACGAATCGGCAATTTGCAATAGGTCCTATAGGACTTATACGACCTATTAATCGTGACTCAAATTCAATCGTTCGATCTTCCTTGCCTTCCCCGTCCCCTCATCAATATCCAACACGGCGGCGCAGATCCTCACCTGCCCCGTTGAATGTTCCGCGCGGCGGGCGGTCACCGAGGTAAAGCGCGCGATCACGTCTGACTTATCCATGCCGATCACGCCTGCATAGCTTCCGGTCATACCGAGATCCGTCAAATAAGCAGTGCCGCCGGGTAAGATCCTCTCGTCAGCCGTCTGTACATGAGTGTGCGTGCCGCAGACCGCCGACACACGCCCATCAAGATGCCAACCCATCGCGACTTTTTCCGACGTCGCTTCAGCATGAACGTCCACGATGCGGACTTTCGCCTCTCCCGGCAACGACTCAATCACGCCATCGATGATGCGGAACGGATCGTCCGAAGGCGGCATGAACACGCGACCCATCACATTCATAACAGCGACTTGCGTCCCGTTTACTTCCCCGACCCAGTGGCCGCTGCCGGGCGTGTGGGGCGGATAGTTCGCCGGACGAAGCAGTCGTGGCTGTTTACGGATGTATTCGATCGCTTCTTTCTTATCGAAGATGTGGTTACCGGAAGTCATCACGTCGATTCCGTTCGCAAACAGTTGCTCGCAGAGCTGAGGAGTAACGGAAAAACCTCCGGCGAGGTTTTCGGCGTTCATGATCGCGAAGTCGATCTGGTGTTGCTCGCGCAAATCCTGAATGCGCTCGAGCACGGCTATGCGCCCGGGCTTTGCGACTACATCTCCGATCATTAAAACTTTCATATATGAAGAATTGGTAGTGGGAACAAAAAAACCGCGAACCCTGAATCGTCAATCGTGCGGAGCGAGAAACACGATTTGCGATTCACGACTCGCGGTTTTCTGGCTGGAGGGTGATCCGCTGGTGCCGTTCCGAAGCCGTAATTGAACCTGCATAGACAGGTGGGTGACCTCTTAATGTCGCAGCCTCTGGCAGTTCTTAACGATGAAGAAATGCACTGGCTAAACGACCTCGGTCTCCCTAATCAACGGCGTTGGCTCAATCATCGTACACTCGGTGACGAACACCGCAGAACGTTTCCCTCCGCCGCGCCGATAGTAGCATAAACAGCCGCAAAAAAGCACAAAAGGCACAAAAAGAAATCTTCAAAACCGGGTTCTATATTTTGTGCTTTTTGTGCCTTTTGTGGCTAAAACTTTTTGTGGCTAACCGAGACTTAATTTTCCGGCGCCGCCCTGCTCGTTTTCGAGGCTGGTTCGGACTTTCAATAACCGGTCAAGCATCTCTGCACACTCGGCGCTGCGCGCTGCGAGTTGTGAGTCAGCTTGTTCGTGCATGTTCTTCAAGCGGTGTAGCTCATCTGCGATGTGCAGTGCGGCGAGAATCGCTACCTTCAGGGAATCGACAGTGAGTGTGCCGGAAGAGATCTCTCTCATACGACTGTCGACAAACTCTGCGAGTTGAATGATGTATTCGGTATCGCCGTCAGACCGGATGTTGTAGGTCTGATTGTAGATCTCAACGCGAATGGTGGGACTGCTGGTACTTGCTTCCATACTGCCTTTATTGATCACTCGTCCGAACCCCGAGCTCATCGGAGCTCCTCAACCGTTTCAGGATCGAGAGCAGCAACCGCATCAAGCATGGCTTCGACTTTCATGCGAATGGTCTCACGTTCGGCGAGCAGCTTCTCAACCTGATTTTCAAGTCGCTCTTTTTCATTGAGCACGTTGCCCATGTCGCGGTGAATGAGCGCTAGTTCCTTTTCGAGGTTTTCTTTTTCCTGGCGCAGCGTTTTGGTGAGCTCGATGGTGCGATAGATCTTATCTTCCAAGTGAGAAAACTTTTCCAAGCCTGACAGACCGACCATCTTTGTCCCTCGCTGTGTGTGATTGAAAACGCGGAGCGATTATCCGCCTTCACGCCTGAGAGCGCAAGACTCATTTCGCAATCATGCACGATTTATTTTTAGCGCTGCTCCGCTGCAAACGTTTCGAGCAGCGCCGCAGCAACACGCGCGTGGGATTCTTCCACTTCTTCGTCGCGCAGCGTGCGTTCGTCAGAGCGATACTCGAGACGCAGAGTAACCGAGCGTTTCGACGACTGAATGTTTCCACCTTCGAACGTGCCGACGAGCTTCACACTGCGACAATCAGCCACGCGCTGCTTGTTGACCGCCGCGAAGATCTCATCGAGCGCCACGTTGCGATTGACGAGCAGCGAGATGTCGCGCATGACGGATGGATAACGAGGTAAGGGTGAATACTGGATCGCTTTCGCAGGACCACTCAGCAACGAAGAGAGGTCCAACTCCAACACATAAACAGGCTGACGAAACTTATACGACGCGGCCACGTGCTCCGCGAGCCGGCCCATCGAACCGATATCTGTTCCGTCAGCAAGCGTGATGCGTGCAGTCTGTCCCGGACGAAGATGACGCACGTTCGCTTGCGCGAATCCGAGTGGGCTCAAGTTCATCCAATCGACCGCGGCTTCGATTGCGCCTTTCACATCGAAGAAATCGAGTTCGCGTTCGGGCTGTGCGCGGTTCTCTTCCAACGCACCACCGGTTGCAATCAGTGCGAGCGCTAATCTTTCCTGCGGTAGTTCCTTATCGCCCAAACCCGAGAAAATACGGCCAATTTCGAACAAACGAACATCGCGAATACCGTGATTGAGGTTGTGTCGTAAGGAAGCCAGCAAGCCCGGCAACAGCGACGAACGCATCCATGCCGCATCTTCGATAATAGGATTCGCGAGTTGAGGTTGGTGCTCCTCACGACCTGCGAGCCACGGAATGAGATCGAAACGATTCTCCTGTTGAATGAAGCTAAAGTTAATCGCCTCGTCAAAGCCAAAGGCATTCAGCGCTCGTCGCAAGGAACGTTGCTGCATCTCGCCTGGCTGGTATTCGCCGGAGACATTTGAAGGCGGCAGTTCCTCGCCGATCTTGTCGTAACCGGTATGTCGTGCGACTTCCTCGACGAGATCTTCTTCCTGCTCGACGTCAATC
>DASTTS010000584.1:0-6631 GCA_035760085.1 Pyrinomonadaceae bacterium | reverse complement strand
CCGTTCATGGACACTTACCAGATCGGTCGCGATCAGGACGTGTACATGATCAAGTCAGACATCAGGCTCAACGATGCGAACCAACTCGTACTGCGTTTCAATCAACAGAACTTCACCGGCAACAACAACGAAAACAGTGGTCCACTCAGTGTTGAAGAACACTCGGGCAACAGCGTTGCGAAGACAACGACGTTCTCCGGTTCATTGATCTCAACGCTGACTCCGGTATTGATCAACGAGTTTCGTTTTCAGTTTGGCCGCGACCGTGAGCCCGGCGAAGCGAATAGCGACGTCACCGAGGCGCGCATTAACACGAACGGCGGCTTCCTGCAGCTCGGACGAAACAATTTCAGCCCGCGCGAGACGACGATCAAGCGCGCGCAGTTCATCGACGTCGTCAGTTACAGCCGCGGCAAGCACAACCTGAAATTCGGCGCGGATCTGAATTTTGATCGCGTGTTCAATTTCTTCCCCGGCCTGTTCAGCGGGCAGTTTACGTTCAATTCGTATGCGGCTTTTGCGTCGAATACACCGGCGACGTTTGTACAAAACTTTGCGGGGACCGGCACGTCAGGCGGGACGACGAACCCGGATCTCAACGAGCTCGGACTGTTTGTTCAGGACGACTGGCGCGTGAGTCCGAAGTTCACTCTGAATCTCGGCCTGCGCTACGACTTGCAGGATCTCGCCGATCCGGCGGTGAACAATCCGAGCGCCGCGCTCGCCGCAGCCGGACTAAACACGACGACGCCCGTTCGCGATCGCAATAACTTTGGACCACGTTTCGGTTTCAGTTACGCGTTCAACGAGAAGACCGTCGTGCGCGGCGGTTATGGAATCTTCTTCGGAAGAACACCTGCGATCATGCTGGGCACCGCGCATTCGCAAAATGGAATTCAGGTGACGGGCGTGAATCTGAACTGCACGCTCGTACCGAATCCGTGCCCGATTTATCCGAACATCTTCGCCCAGCCACCGTCGGCGGGCGGCGTGAATCCGAGTCTTTACCTGTTCGCGCGAGATTATGCGCAGCCGTACGTGCAGCAGGGACGTTTCGGCGTTGAGCGCGAGTTGTTCGCGAACACGAGTTTGTCGGTCAGTTATCTTTACTTCCGTGGCGTTCACCTTAGTCGTACGCGCGACGTGAATCTCGCCACACCGGTGCCGACGATAGTGGCGGATCCATCCGGACAGACGTTCACAGTGCTGCGTCATCCGGCGGCGCGACCGATTCCGGGTTTTGCAAGGATCAGTTTGTTTGAGAGCACTGCCGATTCGCGTTACAACGCGCTCGCGGTGGAGCTGAAGCGTCGCTTCACGCGTGGCTTCCAGTTCATCGCGGCTTACACGTTGTCAGACACGACTGACAATCGACCCGATCAGACGATGGTCGTCGTCGGTGCTGACGATGCGAAGGGACTGCAAAACAATCTCGATATCAATGCTGATTGGGGACGCAGCGATCTCGACATCAGGCATCGTTTTGTGTTCAGTCCGGTTTACGAGATTGGCACGGTTCAAGCGGGGAATGCGTTTGTTCGCAATCTGGCGAGCAATTGGACCTTCTCGGGGATCATCACGTTGCAGTCGGGGTTTGCGTATTCGGCTTTGATCGCAGGCGATGTGAATCGTGATGGTAATCCGAGCACTGATCGCGTGCCGGGAACGGAGAGGAATGGCTTCACGACGCCGAGCGTTTACATCTTCGATACGCGGGTGATGAAGGCGTTCAAGTTTGGTGAGAAGTACAGTTTGAGTTTTCTTGCCGAGGCGTTCAATCTGTTCAATCGTTCGAACATTGCGACAGTGAACACCGGGCGCTACGGGCTTCAGACTACGCCGGTACTGGCGCTGACGAATCCAGCACCGTCAACGCCGTTTGGTGGTCCAAGGACGTTTCTCGGTGAGAGGCAAATTCAGTTAGGGGTGCGGTTTAAGTTTTGATGGTTTGTTAGACAGGATTACAGGATTTTCAGGACGAACAGGATACGAATCTTGTTAATCTTGTAAATCCTGTAATCCTGTCAACAACTACCTTTCCAACGCCGCGCGATCCCACTTCGCTAAATCCGCTCCCGCTTCATAAGTACTCTGCATAAAGTCCATCAACGCCGCTTCAGGCTGCGCCGCTGTCCGCACATCTTCATACAACAACAGAAACTCGCTCAGATCCTTGCTGTAGAATCCCGGGTGCACGGTGGCTTCACTTAACCCGTCCGGCGCGGGTGCAGTGTAAGAGTAGTAGGCGGCCTTTCCGAGCGGACCCTGTCCGGGCCACCAGCCATGACTGATCACCTCATGCGAGTACGCCTCACGCGTGATCACGTCGGCCCCGGGTTTTACTGGCGCCCGCCTTCCCGAGAAGCGCGTCACCGCCAGATCGAAGCTGCCCCAGAAAAAGTGCACCGGACTACACTTCCCAATAAATCTCGCTCGAAACTCCTGCATCACTCGCTCTGACGAACGCAACACACGCCAGAACCTCTCGACATACTCGCGATCGTAAGACGCGTGCTGCTCGTCCTCATCGAACGGAATCGGATCCGCGATCTCCACCGGCATTTTCCAGATCTTAACTTCAATCCCGAGCTGCTTGAGCGCGTCCATCGTCTCGGCATAGAACGTCGCCACAGACTTCGGCACGAGCGGCACAATCGCCGTCGTCCCATCGCTGCACTTCGTCACGAGATTGTGGTCGATGAAGTCAAACTCCATCTCGAAAAAGCGTTCCTCGTACGGCATCGCCGTCGTTGTTAACCCCCGCGCCGACACGTAAAGCGGCACATTCCACCAGTGGTTCACGAGCGGTGTTTGTTCGAGACGAATTTTGCCGACGATCTGCGACCACATGTGGAGGGTCGCGCACGTATCTTTCCATTCTTCGAGCGGTAATGATGGCCAGTCAGACATGCAACCAGATTAACGCGGAAAAGATGGATTGAGCAAAGCACAATGTTCATCCGTGGCTCCCTTGACACTGCATTACCGCGGGCCTATAGTCTTTTGCATCATGACGAAGGCCTGCGCTTGTTGTCGCTATTATCAGTGGTGCTACCGCACCGCGACCGAGCGGCCGTGTGCAGGTTGGAGTAGCAGTTGAGCTAACCACCAGCAATTTTGACGGCGAAACCGGTCGCACTTCAATTTCGAAGTTGCGACCGGTTTTATTTTTGTTATGGATCTCGAAGTTCTTGAAACCACCATCGCTGTTGTCGAGCCCGGCCGGGTCGAAGCACACATAGGTCACACACCGCTCTTGCGGCTGCAATTGCTCGACAAAAATCTGAGCCCTGGTGTTCAGGTCTTTGCCAAGGCGGAACACCTGAATCCCGGCGGCTCGGTAAAAGACAGAGCTGCTCTCTCGATGATTCTCGACGGCGAGCGCAGTGGCAAACTCAAACCGGGAATGACGATTCTCGACGCGACGAGTGGCAATACCGGCATTGCGTACGCGATGATCGGAGCGTCGCGCGGATACGCAGTGAAAGTTTGTTTGCCGAAGAACGCGAGCCCCGCGCGCAAACGAATCCTGCGAAGTTATGGCGTAGAGATAGTGGAAACGGATCCGATGCTTTCAACTGACGGCGCGCAACTCATCGCGCGCGAGATCTTCGCTTCAGATCGTAAAAAGTATTTTTATCCCGATCAGTACAACAACGAAGCAAACTGGCTGGCGCATTACGAAACGACAGCGAACGAGATCTGGCAACAGACTGAAGGCCGCATCACGCACTTCGTCACTGGCCTGGGAACGTCGGGTACCTTTGTAGGTGTGACGCGTCGTTTGCGAGAATTGAACCCGCGGTTGAAGTCGATTGCGGTGCAACCGGAGTCGCCGTTGCACGGGCTCGAAGGGCTGAAACACATGCCGACGGCGATCACGCCGGGCATCTTTGACGAGACGCTGGTCACGGAGACGCTGGAAGTTGCCACCGAAGATGCGTTATTAATGACAAGTAAACTAGCCCGTCAAGCAGGATTACTGGTTGGACCCAGCTCCGGCGCGAACGTCTTCGCTGCCTGGCGCGTGGCCGCGGCGTTGCGTGAGCCGGCGGTGGTGGTGACGGTGCTCTGCGATGGTGGCGAACGGTATTTAAATGACTAAAGAAATCTCCCGCAAAGGCGCAAAGTCGCAAAGTTAGTTCCGTTCGTCGTTCTTTCTTTGCGCCCTGGCGCCTTTGCGGGAGAAAATTTCTCGATGACAAAGCGCGATATCACAACCAAACTCGTACACGCGGGGGAGCGACGCCCGTTGCCGGAGGCGCTGCCCGTCTCAACACCCATCTACGCCTCCGCCACGTTCACCTACGACTCGATGGACGAGATCGATCAGGTGTTTAGTGGTGAGAAGCAGGGATTCATTTACACGCGCTACGGAAATCCGACCACCGCTGCACTCGAAGAGGCCGTGCGGGAAGTCGAGGAAGGCGCTTTCGCGTGTGCATACGCCACGGGGATGGCGGCGGTCCATGCAGCGCTCATCGCGTGCGATTTGAAAGCCGGTTCGACTGTCCTCGCTTCGCGCGATGTTTACGGCGCAACTACCGGACTGCTGAATACGATACTCGCGAACTTTGGAGTGAAGACAGTTCAGGTGGATTTCAATGATATCGAAACAGTGCGCGAGAAGGCGCGTGAGCTTCGTCCACAGGTTTTGATCGCCGAAACGATCTCGAACCCGTTGTTGAAAGTCTGCGACATCGAAGCGTGTGCCGGGATCGCGCACGAAAACAGCGCGCGTCTGATCATCGACAACACCTTCGCGACACCTTATCTCCGCCAGCCTTTAAAACTCGGTGCAGACATCGTCGTTCACAGCGCGACGAAGTATCTCGGCGGTCACGCTGACACGATGGGCGGCATCGTCGTTTCGCGCGACGAGATGGATAGTCTCGCGCTCATCAGTGTGATGAAGCTCGTCGGCGGCGTCATCGGTGTTTGGGACGCGCACGAGATCTTACGAGGCTTGAAAACACTCGCCGTGCGCATGGACCGCCAGTGTGAAAACGCACGCGCCCTCGCCGGTTATTTAAAAGAGCACGAGGCCATCAGTCGTGTTCATTACCCTGGACTCGGCGCGCTCGTTGCGATCGAGCTACGCGACAACACGAAAGAAGCTGCATTTCGTTTTATGGACGCGTTGCAGTTGATCCTTCGTTCGACGAGTCTTGGCGACGTGTTCACAAGTGTCCTCCATCCCGCGACCGCTTCGCATCGAGATCTGTTGCCTGCGAAACGAGAAGAATGGGGCATTGTCGATGGTCTCGTGCGCATCTCGGTCGGAATCGAGAAGATCGACGACATCATCGCCGATATCGAGCAGGCATTAGTCGCATGATCAGTATAAGTGACAAGCAGTTAGACGAGATTACCGCGCACGGCGTACGCGATTATCCATACGAGTGTTGTGGATTACTGCTCGGTCACTACGGCGCTGACGGCAAAGTCGTTACAGAGACATATCCGATCTCGAATGCGCGCGAGGAGAGTGCGAAGCGCAACCGCTTTTTGATCGAACCGGTTGAGCTGATGCGCGGTGAGCGATACGCGCGCGAACGCGACTTGGAAGTAGTCGGGTTTTATCATTCGCATCCGGATTCGCCGGCCGTGCCGTCGCAATATGATCTGGAGCACGCCTGGCCCACTTACTCGTACATCATCGTCTCGACGCGTGCTGACGAGGCCACCGATCTGTTTTCGTGGGAACAGGAACCGGATCGATCACGATTCAATCAGGAAGAAATCCGCGTAACCCGCGGTTAAAAGTCAGAGGGTCAAACATGCCAATCACAATCACCATCCCGGCACCGCTACGGCAGTTTGCCAGCGGGCAGTCGCAGATCACAGTTGAAGCAACCACCGCCGGTGAGGCGCTCGATCTGCTGACGTCAACACACAGCGGCCTGCGCCGCCATCTCTTCAACGATCAAAACGTGCTGCGCAACTTCGTCAACGTTTATCTCAACGACGAAGACATCCGTCACGCGTCCGGTCCTGACACGCCGGTGAAAGACGGCGACACGATCATGATCGTTCCGTCAATCGCCGGTGGCGCTGTGATCGAATCGGAAGTGGGCCAATCGTTGCCGGAGCTTTCTAACGAAGAGATCCTGCGTTACAGCCGGCATTTGATCATGCCCGAAGTCGGAATGCAGGGGCAGCGACGGCTGAAAGCCGCGAGCGTGTTGATGATTGGCACGGGCGGACTCGGCGCGCCGGTTGGCATGTATCTGGCCGCAGCGGGTGTTGGTCGAATCGGTATTGTTGATTTCGACGTCGTTGAAGAGTCGAATCTTCAGCGACAGATCATTCATGGTACGAAAGACCTGGGTCGTCGCAAGATCGAGTCGGCACGCGATCGTCTGCGCGACATCAACCCGCATATCGAAATCGAAACACACGAGACGCGTCTCACGAGTCACAACGCGATGCGGCTGTTCCGCAACTACGACATCATCGTCGATGGCACCGACAATTTTCCCACGCGCTATCTCGTTAACGATGCGTGTGTGTTGAGTAAGAAGCCAAATGTTTACGGATCGATTTTCAGATTCGAAGGTCAGGCGAGTGTGTTCTGGGCCGAGAAGGGCGCGTGCTATCGCTGCCTGTATCCGGAGCCGCCGCCGCCCGG
>DASTTS010000583.1:0-2601 GCA_035760085.1 Pyrinomonadaceae bacterium | reverse complement strand
GCCACGCGCGCGACCTGACCGACGCGCAGTGGCAAGCTGACGTTAGCGACGAGCGCATTTTCAATTCGATCATGAACGGTCGCAACCAGCGCGGCAACATGCCCGCGTTCTCTGACAAGCTCAAAGAAAAAGAAGTCAATTCGCTTGTGGCTTTTGTTCGCGGTTTGAAGTAGACAGGATCTGAACGAATCCCCCACCGCCGTGAGTGGGATTTATGCAATGGTTTCTCGTTCGTACATTTCGGGTTTGAAGCGCTTCGGCACCGTGCGCGGGTTGATGATTGTCGCGTTGCAGGGGCTGTTGATTCTTCTGCTCGTCGGCGCGGGGTGGTGGATTTATCGACAACTACCCGCGAGTGGCGCCGAAGCAGGCGGCAATCAGCAGGCGACCGACCTGGAGATCGTGATCCGCCAGACGCCCGAAAGTGTCGGTCCGGCACTCGATGTTGCGGTGAGTCTCTATCCGGTCGATATCGTCGCCGTGCGACACGAGTTCTTCACCGAGCCGCCCAAGGGAAAACGCTTTGAGGATTTTCTCAAGGAGCGGATGAAGGGACGTTCGCCCGTGAACGCGCGCCTCGACAAGCAGGGACACGGATCGATCTCGCTCGCGCCCGGCAACTGGTGGTTGCACGCGACGCTCTCGGGCGATGAACAGCTCGAGTGGCGCTTGCCGGTGACGGTGGTCGGGACGAAGCAGGTCATCGAACTCACGCCACAGAACGCGTACACCAGAAGTAAAACCTTCTAATGCTTGCTCTCCGCGTTGATAAAAAGCGACTTTCAATAAAGGATGTAGAGAAGCCGCAGCGTGCTGATGAGGCGCTCGTTCGTGTGACGTTGTCGGGGATTTGTAATACCGATCTGGAGATTGCGCGCGGGTACGCCGGGTTCAATGGAACGATCGGGCATGAGTTCGTCGGTGTTGTTGAAGAGAGTGGCGAGCGAGTTGTTGGTGAGATCAATGCCGGTTGTGGTGAGTGCGAACTCTGCCGCGCGGGCGATTCACGACACTGCGCATCACGAACGGTGCTCGGCATCCATGGACGTGACGGCGCGCACGCTGAGTTTCTGCAACTGCCGCGCGTAAACCTCTTACCTGTTCCCGAGAACATTCCTGACGAGCACGCAGTCTTCACTGAGCCACTCGCCGCAGCCTGCGGTGTTCTCGAACGAGCAACAATCAATAGCGACGATCAAGTCGCGGTGATCGGCGACGGCAAACTCGGGTTGCTTTGCGCGCAAGTCGTCGCACTCACGGGAGCTTCCGTGCTCCTGATTGGTAAACACGCCGCAAAACTCCGCATCGCAGAACGTCGTGGGATCGAAACCACGAATCCAAAACTCGCGGCGAAACGGAAACGCCAGTTTGACGTCGCCGTCGAGGCGTCCGGATCAGCGAGCGGCTTTGGTCTCGCGGTCGAACTGCTCCGCCCGCGTGGTCAACTCGTTCTGAAGTCGACATTTCACGGAAAAACGGAACTCGACGCGGCGCCAATCGTGGTGGATGAGATTTCGATCATCGGCTCGCGCTGTGGGCGCTTCGCCCCCGCGCTCGATCTGCTGAAAAAGAAAGCAGTCGATGTTGATAGTTTAATTAGTGAGGAGTATCCGCTCGCGAAAGGCGTCCACGCGATGCGCCGCGCGGGGACGAAGGGTGTACTTAAAGTGTTGTTGCGTCCGTAGCCACGTGATAGTCGTTAGACAAGATTTACAAGATTCGACAGGATTTACGTGTCAATCCTGAAAAATCGTGTAAATCCTGTCCAACGACTTCATTTTTTGCTCCCAGACTACCCTTTCGCTATACTCTATCCCTTTCGCTGGCCCTGATTTTTTCCCGAAGGTGGTGAAATATGTTTGATCTATCCAAGAGCAGCACATCCGATCAAGAGCGAGCCATTCTGAGAAAGCTGCGCGTCTGGATCGCTGCGCTCGCGGTGGCGTGTTTAGTGGCCGGAATCGGCATCGGCGCGATGCTCTCGGGCCGCCCGGCAATTGCCCAGCCCGACATGCAGATTGCCCGCGCGCCCGAAGCGCTCTCTGCGTCGTTTGCTGAGATTGCGCGGCGCGTCGAGCCTGCCGTCGTCAACATCGAAACCACCCAGACCCAGCCGGAGGTCAGCGAAAAAGACGAAGACAAGGAAGATCAGTCGTCGAGCAATCCACTGCTCGACATGTTTCGCCGTCAAAGACGACCGACGCGCGGTGTTGGCAGCGGCTTCATCGTCAATCCCAAAGGCTACATCCTGACAAACCATCACGTGATCGAAGACGCGGCGCGAATCATCGTCGGTCTGCAATCGGGTGAGAAATACCGCGGCACTGTGATCGGTGTCGATCCCGAAACTGACGTCGCCGTGATCAAGATCGAGGCACCGAAGGATCTTCCGACTGTCACGCTTGGCGACTCGAACGCAGCGCAAGTCGGCGACTGGGTGCTCGCAATGGGTTCGCCGTTCGGTCTCGATCAAACCGTTACCGCCGGCATCATCTCGAAGAAAGAACGCGAAACTCCGTACTTCAACGTCTTCCAGCGTTTTCTGCAAACGGACGCCGCCATCAATCGCGGCAACAGCGGTGGACCACTCGTCAACATGCG
>DASTTS010000582.1:0-32443 GCA_035760085.1 Pyrinomonadaceae bacterium | reverse complement strand
CGAATCAGATCGCCGGCTTCGACTTCGATCGCGAGTACGGCTCCGGTTGTCGAGTGAATGTGAAACAGGCCGTGTCCGGCGATGATGAATCTCACTTCATCCTCGTCGTGCCAGTGCTCGCGATTAAACTTCGCCAGCATCGCGTCGAGCCCGGGAGTTGCAGGGCTAACGTCGATTACATCGGCAGTCACGTAACCGCCGCGAGTTTTCAGTTCCTCGATCTCGCGCGCGTATGCATTAAGGATCTCTTCGGGTGGCGCGTCGTCGGAGATTGGATGTGAAGGCGTCCACCGTTCGTAGTCGATGCCGTGACTGGCGAGGTTTGCGGTTATCTCACCGGCATCTGTGAGCTTCTTATCTTCATTAACAATCGTTACTACAGCCATTTGCGTTCTCCTAATTCGCGTGTTCGCGGATACGCAGTGTACGCCCGATCGTTTCGAGGAGAAACTCGAAGATCTCAATGTGCCGCTTTGCCTGCGTGAGGTTTTCGCCCCATGAGTAGAGCCCGTGTCGTCGCAGCAGAAAACCGTGCACGTCTTTGTGCTGGTTTAGCGTCGCACCAATTGTTTCGGCGAGCGACGGCATGTCCTGAGAATTCTCGACAATGGGCAACCACTCCGCGTGCTCGTGGGTACGCACACCCTGCAAACCCTTCAACATTTCATAGCCTTCGATCTTAATGCCACCTTGCGGTGCGTAAAGATCCGAAAGGATCGTATTCCAGATCGAGTGCGTGTGCAGCACCGCTCCCGCGCCACGTTCCTTCACGATGCGTATGTGCAACAACGACTCATCCGACGGCTTACCGCCCTGGCCCACCACGCGCGCATTCTCGTCAATCGAAAGCATCTGCCCGGCGCGCAACTCACCCTTATCAACCCCACTCGCACTCATTGCAATCCGGAGCGGCTCGCGCTGGACCACCGCACTAAGATTCCCACTCGTCCCCAACAACCACCCGCGCGCATGAAACCCCCTCGCGACCTCCACCAGCCCCTCCGCGATTTGTTCAAACCCATCTGACATGGAGGAAAGATGCTACTAAACCCTCGCATTGTGCAAGTCGTCTGAAGCAAACTATCTTCATCGATGAACATTTAACAAATTCCGTGTATAGTAAGAATGTCTTCGTAGACACGTTATGGCAACGCAAGCAGACAAACTCGTTACTGAAATTCGAGCCTTGCCGGATGAAGAAAAGCTTCGTGTGCTCGACGCAATCCTCACTGATCTTGACAAACCGGATCCCGAGATCGATCAGGTTTGGGCAGAGGAAGCACGCAAGCGTTGGAACAGCTATAAAGCTGGCCGTCTTCAAACCGTCTCCTACGAAGAGTTAATGCGTAAATACAATCGCTAGTGAACATCAGATTCCTCACACTCGCTCAACAAGAAGTAGATGAGGCCGTCGTGTGGTTTGAGGAGCGGGCGGAAGGGAAGGGGGCAGACTTTCTGGATGAATTGGATCGGACTGTCCGGCTCGTTAAGACTTATCCGTATGCCTCAACGCAAATTGACCGCGAAATTCGACGGCGTTTGTTTGCTCGCTTCCCCTACTCGCTGGTCTATGGCATAGATCACAACACGATAGTCGTCATTGCCGTAGCACACTCTCGTCGCGCACCACACTACTGGGTTGATCGGTTGAGGCCCAACCGAGGCTAAATCCTCAGTTCCTCTCTCGTATGAAATTATACTTGCGTTTACTCGCAGATGAGAGTAGGATGCATTTGCTTACAAAATTGCTGTCGCGAGTATCCACCTACTAACTCGCCAGCCAATCGCAGAATAAAAGACCGAGCTTGAGTGGCCTGGTGGGGGGCCAGGTATGAGTCCGCGGAAGCACGTGGCGCGTGTGAGAGGGGGCTTCTGCGGACTCGGGGGTCTCGGTTCTGAGACTTGAGGTCGGGATCTCGAGTCTCAGAGGGTGGCCTTGGTGAGGGGGCCACGAGAGTTCGCGGAAGCGAATCGCCCAGAACGCTTCCGCGGGCTCACACCTCAACGATCAATCGTGTAATCTGTGGTCAAAACCAAATTACACGATTATGGAACTCCCGGTTAACCCGCCAATTCTGCCAATGCTTGCAAAACGCGTCAGCGAACTGCCCAAAGCAGGTGCGTGGATCTTCGAACCGAAGTGGGATGGATTTCGCGCGCTCATTTTTCGTGACGGTAAAGAAGTGTTCATCCAGAGTCGCGATGAAAAGCCGCTGAACCGCTATTTCCCCGAGTTGATCGACCCGATACTCAAGCAACTTCCGGCGCGCTGTGTGCTCGACGGCGAGATCGTCATCGCGCAAAAAGGCGCACTCGATTTCGACTCGCTCCAGTTGCGTCTGCATCCGGCAGCTTCGCGCGTCAAATTACTCTCGGAACAGATTCCCGCGTCGATCGTGTTTTTCGATCTGCTCAGTGAAGGAAAGAAAGATCTGCGCGGTGTAACATTCGAGGAACGCCGGCGACGTTTGGAGTCAATGCTCGAAGCTGTAAAGCCGCCCTTGCACTTGACGCCGGCGACGAGCGATTTCGATGTGGCGTCTGACTGGTTTCGACGTTTTGAGGGTGCGGGGCTAGACGGTGTGGTGGCGAAGCCGGTTGAAGGAACTTACGAATCGAACAAGCGCGTGATGTTGAAGGTGAAGCACGAGCGCGACTGTGATTGTGTCGTCGCTGGTTTTCGTTGGCACAAGAAAGGCGATCGCGATCGCATTGGATCGTTGTTGTTGGGATTGTTCAACGATGCGGGAAACTTGCAACACGTGGGTGTGTGCGCGAGTTTTACAGATCAGAAGCGCATTGAGCTGGTTGAGTTCCTGAAGCCTTACCGGAAGAACGCGCTTGAGAATCATCCGTGGAAAGAGTGGGCGGGTGATGATCTCGCGAAACGGATACCGGGTGCGCAGAGTCGTTGGAGCGCGGGGAAGGATTTGTCGTGGGAGCCGTTGCGAGTGGAGTTAGTGGTTGAGGTTGCTTACGAGCACATGCAGGGGGATCGGTTCCGCCACACGGCGCAGTTTCGAAGGTGGCGGAGTGATAAGAAGCCGGCGGATTGCACGTATGAACAGTTAGAGGTCGTGCCGCCGCATGAAATCGAGTTGATATTCAAGACAAATCGTTAGACAGGATTTACAAGATTCTTCAGGATTTACGAGACAGGTTATCTTGAAAAATCTTGTTAATCCTGTGAACGTTTGCGGTGCATGGCGCGCCACTCGCGCGTGGGGTCGTCGTCGGGGTCGGGCGTTTCCTGCGCGGGCCGTTGTTTCTCGGGAACGTTTCGGAGGTTTATTCTGATGCGCGTCCAAACGGATGAACGTCCCCGCATCGTATCGACCAACACATCATCAACCGCCAGCAGCTTCGCGACTTTCGGATACTTCTTCTTCCAACGTTCAAGCCCTTCCAACGCCGCCTTCTTGTCAGGCGAATTGGCCACAACGATCAGCGGCATGCGCACACGTTTCTTCGCCGGCTTCTTCGCCCGCGAAGGCGCGACACGCGGCGCTTCGCCCGCCATTTTGACGAAATGCGGTGGCCACGGCGCATCACCCAAACCCGCCGCTTCATCACGTTCCGCAAGCTCAAGAAGTTGTTCAAGTGATCCAGCAGCGCGGTCCATATCAGCATGTGGATCGCCAATCTCAGCAAAACGCTTCGGAACAGTTACTACATTGAAATCCGCCGGGTTACAGTCCGCGACTTCCTTCCAAGCAAGCGGCGTCGAGACGCGCGCATCGGGCAGCGGCCGCACCGAGTACGCCGAACACGTCGTACGATCTTTCGCGTTCTGGTTGTAGTCGAGAAACACACCATGTCGCTCTTCTTTCCACCACTTCGAGCTCGCGAGCTTCGGCATACGTCGCTCGATCTCGCGCGATAATGCCACCGCCGCACGTCGCACTTCGCTAAACGTCCAGCGCGGCTCGATACGCACATTCACATGCATGCCACGTGAGCCGCTCGTCTTGGGCCAACCACGCAAACCCATTTCTTCGAGCAACGCTTTCACTTCGAGTGCGACCAGACGAACACTCTCCCATTCGACGCCTGGACCAGGATCGAGATCGACGCGCAACTCGTCCGGATGTTCGAGATCCTGCGAACGCACTGGATGTGGATGAAGCTCGATACAGCCGAGATTCACAACCCAAACCAGCCCGGCAGCATCATCGACAACCACCTCATCAGCCGTACGTCCGGAAGGAAACGACAACGTAACTGTACGCAGCCACTCAGGATGATTCTCCGGCGCACGTTTCTGGTAAAAGACCTGTCCCTCGGCGCCATCCACAAATCGTTTCAGCACGATGGGCCGATCGCGAATACCCGCGAGCGCACCGGGCGCAATCGATAAGTAATATTGGACGAGCTCGAGTTTCGTGAGCTTTCTGTCGGCGGAGAAGTAAGGCTTGTCAGGGTTCGTGACGCGAACCTCGCGCCCATCCACAGTCAGTATTTCTTCCTTAGACTTCGCCACGTTCACAAAGCTTTCGACATGTTGATGAAATGGCAGGGGATTCTGGTTGGCACGTCCGCGGGAAACGGCGTGGTGCCGCTCTCGACATACCCGCGCTTTTGATAGAACGACGGCAGCTCCTCACGAAGATTGACGATGAGGATGTCCATGCCGTGTGATCCTCGTTCGCGACAATATCTTTCCGCTTCGATCATGAGCTGCGAGCCGAGCCCGCTTTGCTGGATGGTTGGATCAACTGAGAGCAGACCGAGATACGATCGGTCACCGCGCAACTCGACGTACACGCAGCCCGTCAACTTACCGTTTAACTCAGCCACAAGGAAAGCGCCTTTCGCCAGCAACTCTTCGACTTCGGCCTGGGTGATGCGGTTGCCGTCGACGAAGAATTCCTCGGCGATGCGAAAGGCGGCATTGATGACCGCCGTAATCTGTGGCGCATCCGCGGATTCTGCGGTGCGAATGGAAGTTTGGGATAGCTCTGCTGGTGAACTCATTATTTTACAGGATTACAGGATTAGACAAGATTTACATGATATGCTGCAAGCCCTTTGACCCATGACCACACAAACTGTAACTGAAGCGCCACCCGAAGCGCGTTCGGGGCTTGATCCGTGGCGGATTGGCGAGTTGCCGCGCGCGCCGCGACCAAAGGGCCTCGGCTGGTTCAGCGCCATTGGCCCAGGCGTGATTGCGCTCGGCGTGTCGATCGGCAGTGGTGAATTTCTGCTTGGACCAGCAGCGTTCGTGAAGTACGGACTGTCGTTGCTGTGGATCGTCGGCGTGGCAGCACTGCTGCAAACGCTGCTCAACGTCGAGCTGATGCGTTACACAATGGCCACGGGCGAGCCGATCTTCACGGGCTTCATGCGCACTCGTCCACACGCAACCTTCTGGGCGTGGTTCTACGCAGCACTTTACTTTCTCCAGATGGGCTGGCCTGGTTGGGCCGGCGCTGCCGCGGGCGCAGTCTTCTTTCTCTTTGCGAAGCGTTTGCCGGTGGCCAGTGAAGCAGGAACGGTCTACGCGATTGGCGTCGGCCTATTCCTGCTATGCGCACTGATATTAACGATCGGACGTCGCATCGAGCGCACACTCGAGTATCTCAACTGGATCATGGTCTCGGTGATCATTGGCGGACTCGGCATCCTTGCGATTCTCTTCGTTCCACTGTCCACGTGGGGCGCCGCGGTAGCCGGCTTTGCCGGATTTGATATGAAGACTGGCTCGTTTCAACTCGTTCCGGCCGGCGCTGATTTCTTTTTACTCGGCGCGTTTGCTGCGTATGCAGGTGGCGGTGGTGTTGCGAATCTCACGTTGAGCAACTGGGCCCGCGACAAAGGTTACGGCATGAGCAGCATAGTTGGTTTCATTCCGGCGGCGGTGGGCGGAAAGAAAGTTGCACTCGCGCACTCCGGCAGCACATTCGAGCCAGACGCAGAATCGCTCGAACGCTGGCGTGGTTGGTGGCGCATCGTGCGTGTGGACCAGTGGGGTGTTTACTTCACGGGCGCGATTCTCGGCATGGCGTTGCCGGCGTTGCTTTACGTCACGTTTGTGCCGGCTGGCAGTGACATTCGCGGGCTTGGGATAGCAGCGGCGCTGGCCCAGGCGGTGGCGACGCAGAAGGGTGCGATCTTCGGCGGCGTGATCGCGGTCCTCGGCGTGTGGTTACTGTTCAAGACGCAACTCGACATTCTCGAAGCAATGACTCGCGGGATCACAGACATCCTCTGGGCGGGCAGCTCGCGTATACGGGCGTGGCGCGGAGGCGATGTGCGTGTTGTTTACTATTCGGTGCTCGCGGTTATTTCAGTTTGGGGCATACTCGCGTTGCGTTTGACGCAGCCGATCATCTTGCTGGCGTTGAGCGCGAACATGGCGGGTATCGTGTTCATCATCAGCTCGATCCATTTGCTGTACGTAAACACGCGGCTGTTGCCGGTGGCGCTGCGTCCACCGATGTGGCGGCGGTTGGCACTCGTCGCCCTCTCGTTGTTTTACGGCTTGTTCCTGACGCTATGGTTGTGGAGTTTAATCACCAAGCGCTAAGACAAATTGCCTACTCGGCATTGTTACAGGTGGTAGACTAAGTCAGGGCGCTGGTCGAACTTATACTCACTATATTGCCCGTCTTTTTTGACGTAGTGCAGAAACACTTGCACCTGGCGCTCACCCTCAAAAGCTTCTCGCCAGTGAGGAATCTGGATCCCTTTATAGATCAACGCGTCGCCGGGCTCGAGCTCGATCTTTTTCGTATTGCCATCAATTTCGATACACAACGGCCAGATGCCGGGCGCGTCAAACTCGATTGGTACCGTGGCGCTGACTTCACACGAATACCTGTCCGTATGTTTTCTCAGCTCTGCTCCTTTAACGTAGATCCGCAAATACGAGTAAGTCGGGTACAACTCACAATTGAGTGTTTGCGACAAGACAGGAGTCATTAAATCGAGCAGTGTTTCGGCTACCGCCGGCGACCCGCCGGAAAACGCTTTTTCCACCTGCGTATCGCCAAAGCTCAGGCGCGAGTTAGCCACCAGCACGTTGATGTTCTTCGCAATGTATTCGCACATTAGACGCGGAATAAACTGCTTGATGACTGCGTACCCCTGTTGCTCAAACAGTTCTGCAATACCTGAACTAATGTGCGCAGCAGTATTCATATGACGACTCCATGAGAAGGATTAAAGGCGCTCCAGGTCTGCCCGGCGAACTTTCAGACCACCATCGTCGATGGCAGTGAGACGTTCTTCCTGTACAAGCTTTTGCAAGTATCCACGGGACAAACCTGAAAGCTGCGACGCTTCTTCGAGCGTGAGGTAAAGTTTGGGCCAGGGTCGAGGATAAGCAACATTCAACTCTTTGACTGCGTCAACCAACCAGCTCATATCTTCGTCGGGCTGGGGAGTTTCCTGAGCCGGAGCTTCCTCGCGAATTATCCACCCGTTGACCGTGAACCGGCTGTTGACAAACTTACGCGACGGACAGCGGACGGGCAAAACCTCATGGTCGCAAGAACTTTGAAAAAGTACGAGAGTATTCTGTCGCGGCGTGATCGTTTGCGCAGTCCGCTTTTTAGACTGCTGAACTGCTCCATCGTATGAGTTATAAAGTTTAAGCTGGCCACCGGTGAAAGCTTTCGGCTCAGAATGAAAATAGTAGACGAAAGATATCTCGCGGCGATTTATATCCACCGGGTCTTCGGCACTGTTGTCCTGGTGCACTTTGAAGAAATCGCCGTCATTGCTCGCGGTAACCTGGATGTCGAAATGCGAGATGGGGAACGCTTCACGCTTGAAAGCCGCCAGGACCTGCGGCAGAAGTTCAAGTAAACGATTCTCGATGATGGACGTATACTCACCCAGATTGTAGAAGACCAATGACTTTCGATACGAAGAATCCGTTGCGGATTCGGCTCCATCATGTGGTATTACCGTACTCGGAGTGAACTCACTTTCGTGTTCCATCACGTATCTTGTTAACGCGCGCAATTCCCGTTTCGTCAGAAAATCCTGCTTAACAAAAACGTGTTTTTGGTGAGTCATAAGGCGCTCAAAATGAAGCTAATCGTTTCTGAGTTAGAAGCCCTGAGGACGTATGTTAGCCGCGAATTCTATCATGTAATGACCGACCTCATCACACATTTCAACTGGCGGCAGGTTGAGATGCGAGAATTGTGGAATGCTCCGGGAAATATGCGTGACACGCTGCTCGACCTCTACCACGAACTGCCCGAAATCATACTGTTTTGGGAGGGGTATGAGCTGCTGACTACCCGCGCCCTCGAGTTTCAGCGGCTGCCTTGCCGCAAGGCGATTCTGGCGGACGACCTGCACTGGTGGGACGCAGAAATGAGAACGAAAAAGGTAGTGGGCTTTGCGATGTGTGAAACAGTTCTTTCCACCGTCGGTTATTTGTGGAATCGATTGTATCCGGAGTTTGCGGGCACCAAGAAAGTGGTCTGGGTTCCACATTCAGCGTCGCCGGATTTCATGATTCCTTACAATCCGCATCCGGAGAATTCGATTTTTGTGAGCGGCGCCGCGGGTATTTATTATCCCTTGCGCGAGCAACTGAAGACGTTGCAGGCGAAGGACTCGTATTCGCTTGTTTTCCATCCGCATCCCGGATACTACACGGGCTACGATTACGAGAACGACGAAGCCATCGGTCGCGGCTTCGCGCGGAAGATCAATCAGTACCGGGCTGCTTTTACTGACAGTTCCATCTTCAATTATGTTGTCGCGAAGTACTTTGAGATTCCCGCAACCGGATCACTTTTGCTAGCCGGCGATGCTGTTAAAGATCAATTAGCGCAACTCGGGTTCGTAGAAAACGAGCATTACCTTCCGGTTTCGGCTGAGAACCTCGAAGAGAGAGTTGCGTTTGTCCTCGATGCGAAAAATCATGACGAGGTCGATCAGATCCGCAGTAGGGCACAGCAACTCGTTTGGGAACGGCACAAGACTATCGATCGGGCGCGCCAAATCGATGCGGCGTGTACGAATTAGATGAACGGGGTTATTCAAGGATTATGGATCGGACCGGAGCTGTCTATCATGGAACAGCTAAGTGTTGCTTCGTTTCTGCAAAATGGGCATGAGTATCATCTATATGTTTACGACGCGGTGAAGAATGTGCCTGCTGGTACAGCGATCAAGGATGCAAATGAAATACTGCCGGCCTCGCGCATATTTCAGTACAAGCATCAGGCGTCGTACGCAGGGTTTGCGAACTTCTTTCGATACAAGCTGCTGCTCGAGCGTGGTGGTTGGTGGGTTGATACCGACGTTATTTGTCTGAAGCGTTTTGATTTTGCGGACGAGTATGTTTTTGCAAGCGAGCTCGATCAGGAAAGTGAAGTTATCAGTAGTGGGACCATCAAGGCGCCGGCGGGAAGTGAAGTTATGGCGTACGCGTGGGAGGTTTGCGAGAAAAAAGATCCGGGGCTGTTGATGTGGGGTGAAACCGGGCCGCGGCTGATGACTGAAGCCGTCCGGAGATTTTCTTTGGAGAGTTACGCGAAGCCGCCTCAGGTTTTTTCGCCGTTACGATTCAGCGAGTGGCGCAGAGTGTTAGAGCCTGGTGCGGAGGGATTGCTTCAGGAAGAGAGTTACGCCATTCATCTCTGGAATGAAATGTGGCGCGCCGCCGGCCAGGATAAGAACGCTACGTATGATCCCAACTGCCTTTATGAAAAACTCAAGACCTTAATCTTGTAAATTCTGTAAATCCTGCAATCCTGTCTCTAAGTGACGATAGTTTTAGACAGGATTACAGGATTTACAGAATTTACAAGATTCAAATCTAATCAGTCGGATAAGCGGCGACGACCTCGAGCATGATTAAGGCGCCGTGTGGCAGCCCCGCTACTGCGAACGCGGTGCGCGCGGGCAAGGCCGTGATGCCGATGCCCGGAAGCCACTTGGCATAGATCGCATCGACTGCCTTGAAATCGTTGATATCCGCCAGCAGCATCGTCACTTTGACAATATCAGCCGTAGAACACCCACACGCATTCAGTATCGCCTCGACATTCGCGAACGTTTGATGGGTTTGCGCCTCAAGCCCTTCCTCGAGCTTGCCGGTCTGAGAGTTTCGCCCGGTTTGCGCCGTTACAAAGACGAGATCACCAGTGCGGATAGCCTGTGAATATGTGCCCGTAGCGGGTGCCGAAGCATTCGTCATAACGCGGATCTTGTTAGGCATTTGCAGACTCCTTGTCCATGCGTTCGGCGCGCAGCGGGATCTCGAAATGGATCGTCACTGGACCACCCGCAAGCGGAGCCAGATCCATAAGTTGTGGCTGCTCCGGATGGATGATCTGAATCACTACCACATTCGACGTATCCGCGAGCTCTAAATCAAAGAAGTGGAATTGAGTGATGTTCGAGGCGTAGATCCAAAGATTGTTCTGCTCCCTTATCCACTTGCTGAAACTCTCACTTTCCATCGGTTCGGTGCGAATGTTCAGCGGCACTTCCGTCAACAGTTGCTTCGTTAAGTCAAACTTCTCCAGCGCGTATTGCCAGCTTTGCTCGTACGGCCGTTTCGTCGAGCCGCGCTCACGGGGTAAGCATCCCTGTTGCTTCAAACGGATGTTCTCGCGCACAAATTCTTCCTGTTCAGTTTGCACTTCATAATCGGCATCTGCCAGCCGTTGAAGAAAATGCTGCGCGTTATCACTCGTGCTGAACACGTGACGGATCAGGCGAAAGTAAGTGACAGCCGCCGGATTGATGTCGAAGATTGTGATCTGCTTTGGGCGCCAGAGTGGAATCAGATTGAGACCATAGAGCCCGCCCACGACGCTGACCATGTGAATGTCTTCTTTACGATGATCAGGCACGTTGTTGTAGTGATTCACAAAGTCGGCAAATTCCCGGAACGAGCCATCCTGCGCGCCATCGTCAGTGCCATAGAAAACGTTCTCCGGGTGATCGTGGTACATCTCGCGGTTGAATGCCCTCGGTGCTTTTACCGTCACAATTTTTACCTTCCTTTAGTTCCTGGTTTGTTCGCGCGCCTCTGCCTCTCTGACAAGTGGCAGGACGTCGCGGCCGAAGATGATCATCTCGTCGAGCTTGGGCCAACCCGAGATTATGAATTGGGTTACGCCAATCTTCTTATACTCCAGAAAGCAGCCGGCCAGCTCCTGCGGAGATCCGAGTAAGGTTATGGCTGACGATCCGTAATAGGGAACTGTGCCCGCCCATAAGTTGCGACTCATCCAGCCGACTTCATCAGCGACTGCGAGAGCGTGGTGCAGCGTCTGCGAATCGCTCGTTCCGAGAATGGTGCGTTCCTGCTTGCGAATGTCTTCATCCGGCAGCATGGCCTTGCCGGCTGCAACTGCCTCTTCATATGTTGGCCGGCAGATGAGAGCCAGCCGAAGCGCCACCTCCACGCCTTGCTCGCGAAAACTCTTAACTGCCGGCGCGAGTTTTTCGGGTGTGTCAATCAAGCGTAACCAACAGGAGCCACGCTCGCGTGCGAGTTGTTGCGCCTGCGCTGAGTGTCCGGAGATGTAGATCTCGGGGGCGCTACGATCCGGCGCAGTGAAAGGCGTATGAATCTTTCCTTGCTCGATGTGGTAGTGCTTGCCTTCAAAGTTGACTTCGTTTTTGTTTTGCCAGAACGAATTACAGATCGAAAGAAATTCACCCGCGCGCTCGTATCGATCGTCGTGCTCTAGAAAATCACCGTAGCCACGCTGCTCGGCTGTTGAGCTGCCGGCGACTACGTTCAGTGCGACGCGTCCACCAAGCAAACCGGAAAGCGTGTTGAGTTGCTGGACGAAACTTGTTGGGCCAATAAGTCCCGAGCGATAAGCAACGATGAATTTAAGTTTCGTGGCGAACTGTCCGATAGCACAGGCGATCACAATCGTGTCAGGCTCATACCGGCTGAAAGAAAGTAGTACTGACTCGATGCCCGACTCTTCCGCCTGGCGCGCAAATTTCACCCAACCTTCCATATCCGGAATTGCTGCCGGCGACGTGCTCTTAGTCGTCAGAACGCGATTAGTTTCCTGCGCCGTCTTCATGCCGACTTCGCCGCCCTTTGGAAGCATCCAGTGGAATCTTAGATTCTTGGTCATTCGCATCACCACCGCTTCGCTTCAGCATCCCTGACGAGCGGAAGAACCTCTCGCCCGAACCGATTTACTTCATCAATTTCAGGCCAGCCAGAAATAATGAACTCGCTAACACCAATCTTCTTGTACGCCAGAAAAGCTTCAGCCACTTCCTCGGGCGATCCCAGCAGCACAGTCCAGACTGGACCATAATGCGGCACCAGTCCGGCCCACAGATTACGGCTTAGCCAGTGAGCGTCTTCCGCCACCGCAGCGCCTTCGCGATACATTTGCGAGTCGTCTTTGAGCGACGTTGTTGTCTCGTGCTTGTCTTCCGGCAGAATCGACTTAGCAACCGAAATAGCTTCTGCGCGCGTCGGCCTGCATATCAAACCCAATCTCAAACAGACGCGAATTCCTTGCGTGCGCATGCGTGATACCGTCGACGCGAGCTTTTCAGGTGTATCAGCTACACGCAACCAGCACGTACCCTGCGAGCGAGCGAGTTGTTCTGACGGTTCCGAATGCCCGGAGATGTAGATCTCAGGCGCAGCTCGATCGGGTGCGATGAAGGGCGTGTTCAGCTTTCCTTTCTCAACGCGGTAATACCTGCCCTCGAAATCAACTTCGCGATCCGACCGCCAGAACGCGTTGCACACGGCGAGAAATTCCTCCGCGCGCGCATATCTCTCATCGTGCGCCAGAAAATCGCCATAACCGTGTTGCTCAGCCGTTGAGCTTCCCGCGACGATGTTCAGATCGACACGTCCATCAATCAAACCCGATAGTGTGTTGACCTGCTGAACGAAGATGGTCGGCTGCATCAGCCCCGAACGATACGCAACGATAAACTTGAGCTGCTTCGTCGCGCGGCCAAGCGCGCAACTGACCATGAAAGGATCGGGCTCGTAACGATTAAGTGCTACAAGTACGGATTCGATTCCAGCCTTTTCTGCCTGCTGCGCGAAATGGATCCAACCCTCCATCTCCGGTCTGGCCGCGGGAGAATCGACACGAGTTGACTCAACGCGGAAACGCGCCGCCTCGCGAGGTGTTTGCACGCCTTGCAACACCACCTCTCCACTCTTAGGAAGCATCCAGTGAAATCTGAGGTTCACGGTTTATGCTCTGCGGTATTTCTTAGAATGCAGCAATGTTGCCATTCACGAACGACTGGTGGACGTATCGTTGCGTCCGGAAACAGCGACGTCATATAGCTCGAGGTGTAGTACGAACAATACGACTCTCCAGGGCTGCCACGACGTTTCTGCTGGCAGTATTCCGAGCCGGGTTCCATAAAGATCTGTTCATCGATAACTACACACCAACCGAGGTCTAATTTCCCCCGTGGGTCACCGGACGAGCTGTCAAACTGTGCGAGCACACCAGCGCGCGGCGGCAATGAAGGATCCGACAGAGATTTGTCATAGGTCGGATCGGTAAACGTGAAAGCCAAAACACCACCGGGCTCAAGTTGACTTCGCAATTGCCTGACGAGCTCGAGCATCTCGTTCTGGTGCGTGTGAGTAAAAACAGAAAACGCCACAATGATGTCGAATTTTAAACCCAGATCCGGCACTGCGAAATAAGGAACTCCGTCCGGATTGAAGTACGAGCTGTAACGATTAAAGTGAACAAAATGAGCTCGCGGAAACTGTTGTTGTCCTTGTTCGATAGCGGCTTTGGTTACGTCCAAACACCAGTAGTCGTCATGCTCAACGTTATCTCCGGCGCCGGCTAAAAAACCTCCGACATTACCGCCAAAATCGAGAATCTTGCTTCCTTTCCAAACAGGATGGTCCAATAGTTCGTCGAAATAAGAGAATTGAACCTGCCGCTGTGAGATGTGCGTCACCACAATCCTGCCACCACCTTTGCTCGACGAAACTGCCGGCCTTCACTCCACCTCGACAGTCCAGGGCACAGTCTCAGGAAGGACACTGTGTTGTTTGGCCCACCGTTGCAATGCCCATGGTTGCGTGTCGACATCTCGATATTCACCGAGCAACTGGCGCCCAACCGGATCAGCTTTCGCGAGCAGCGCTTTGTCCGGCACTTCGAGATAGACCTCCGGTTTCATCCAACGGTAGGAGTATCCGTACATCAGAACTTTTGAAGTGCGATTACTCCGGTTGGGAGTGGCGGTGTGAAAGATGCGATTCTCGAAGATGAAGGCGTCGCCGGCATTTAGTCTGAGATCGCAGACCTCTACGCCAACCGGATCGACCTCACCCTTTCGCAGTTCCAGGGCAGTGTTTTTGAGATGAGTGCCGCGGGCCATCAGGGTCATGCCGCTATTGGGCTCGTGGAAATCTGTCAGGCAATAGCAGATCTTCATACCTACCATCGGCAAACTCCCATGACCGAGATCGCGCGGGATGCGAATGTCGCGATGCCAGCCACGGCGAAAAGTCGGAGCATCCGGATCTTCCGGCCGCTTGTATATGAGTGTGGTTGAGTGCAGGTGAATATTAGGACTCATTAACTGAACCACAAGCGGAACGGTAGTGTCGTTGTCGACAAGCTTGAAGAGCGCTTCTTCATGTAACAAGCCCGGTCGCAGATCGAGATGATTGAACTCCGGTCTTCCGGTGAGAGGCGGCTTTTGTAGTAACGAATGCGCCAGGCGGTCGCTCGCTTCCACCAGCTCTTCAACGCGTTCCTTCGGCAGAGCGTTGGGAACTACCAGGAAGCCGTCTTCAGCAAATGAATGCCGCTGCTCGGATGTGAGAGGAACGAACTGCAAACCGGAACTCCTTTCATCCACAGATTACACAGATTGTTCTATCAGCAAATCACGCGAATCGTTGATCACTTCTGTGCAATCCGTGGATAACGGAACACTGCTGTCGGCCGTCAGAATGCAACAATGCTGCATCTCGTTGTTTGCCGGAGGTAAAATCGTGGCCTCCGGAAACAATTGCTTCATGTAGTCGGCCGTGTAGAACATGTAACACGACACTTGTTTCTCTGGTGCGCAAAACTGAATGTCCTCATTCTCGACGTAGATGTCTTTGCCGTTAACCAAAACGCACCACTTCGAATTCTGCGCCTTCGTGGCGAGCGCCGGAATATCGATGTGAGGATTTTCCTCGACTCTGACTTTTTCCATTCGCCACAGTAGATTGTCTCCGTCAAAACGATCCGGCCACGGTCGATAATGTGGATCGATAAATGTAAACGCCAGCTTTCCGTCATCCTTCAACAACCGTAACAACTGGCTGACGAGGTCCAGCATGTCGGTGGCCAGCGTATTTGGAAAAACTGAATACGCGACGATGTAGTCAAATCTTTGCGGGATCTCCGGCAGCCTCATGTGGGGCAGCCCGCGCGGGTTGAAGAAGAAGCAGTAGCGATTGTACCAAACCCAATGAGCCTGCGGGTATGAACTTCTGCCGTTCGCGAGTGCGTCATTATCGACATCAAGACACCAGTAGCGCTCGACATCGATCGTCGAGTTAGGATCGCGGAGCATGTTGCCGATGTTGCCTCCGAAATCGAGCACGTCCTTGCCCTGCCACATCGAATCACCGAGTTGCTGGGCGAAGTAAGTAAACTGCCACGTCCTTTTTGAAAAGAAAGCCAAAGTTTCACCTTTCCCGATTGACCCTGTAAAAGAACTCCCTGTTAACGTAATCCGATCGTTTACTACCGTCACGGAATGACGCAAAAAGCACGATTACCAGTACACCTTTGTTCACACGTATGTAAGTCTCGGCCGTCATGAATTCGAACTCGAACGTAGCACTAAGCGCAAACGCTCGCTGGCCGGCTTCTTCTTCGAGGTTCGCCAGCGGTTTGGTTCTGCACGTTGGCCAGTGAATCGGACCATCGGGCCCGGCGCCGAATACATCGATTTTGAAAAGTTCGCCCTCCTGTTCGATCACACATTCGACGATGCCCTGTGTGTCGGGATTGGTATTGAGCCAACGGCCGATCAGTTTGTCCGTTCTCAGTTTTCTGGTTGCGGGATCCGTCAGTGCCGGATCGAGATGACCGCTTAGTTTGAAGTCCATGTAATTGACTTTAGTATCGATCGTGAACGACTGCGAAGTATTCACGCACAAAAAATTCCATGCGCCCGCTGTTATCTTTGAACTCGTGAACCTGCGCCAGCACGATCAGGCCCTTCATGATCATTGCTTGCAGTCGCGTTTCCGCGAATCCGAAATCGTAGGTACAGGTGAAACCGGCAGTGTTTCGCGATCCCGGCGCGGCCGCAAACAGTTTCACCGGAACTGAGCCCCAATCGATCAACCCGTCCGGACCAATTCCGTCAACGCGCACGGACAGTTTGCCTTCGATGTCTGCAAACTCCATGCGCGCGATGCCATTCGTGTCGGGATTTGAATTGATCCAAACGCCTCGCAGACCGGAAGGGTCCAGCGGCTCTCCCACACTATCTAGTTCGACGCGATCATAAACTTGAGCGAATTCCATTACGCAATATCCCCGGTGGTGCCCTAAATTAAAGCTATCTCTGCGGTTCTCTGCGTATCTCTGCGTTAAAAGAGTCATTTCAACGCAGAGAACGCAGAGATACGCAGAGATACGCAGAGATAGCTTTAATTTAGGGCATCACTACTATATCTCCCGTATCTATCCAGCTACGAATCATCAGCCGTCTTGAATCATCTGCGTCCATGATCGGCGTTCGTGCATGCAGGCCGCGCGAGTTATCTGAAAACAATAGCTCGCCTTCCTGCATTAGAAAATCGATCCGGTGATCAGAATCTTCGACGACCTTTTCAAACTCGTCCAGTAAACCGAGCATCTCTCTGGAAACTTCGGCGCCTTCGACATCAACAGCCAAAAGAATTGTGTAACGTCGCCAGCATACCGTCGATTCCGTCAACACCGGCCGCCATTTCAAACCGCCGCCCCAGCACTCGTGCAATTGCCACGGCATTGGCTGCTTCAACAACTCCAGACTGTCACGGCCCAGTTTCGTTTGTACTTCCTCTTGAACTGCATCAACGTCCAGTAAGCGTGAACGACCTTGCCCATCCGGATCAGGGCGTACACAAACCATCGAGATGAATCGGATTGGCGTTCCCCAATCGGCGGCGTCCGTGTGCAATCTTTCCGCCTCGCGGCCGCCGCGCGCTGAAAGTATGTCGGTGCGTGGCTGAAGGTGGTGAACGAGTTGCGCACGGGGCTCCTGGTAGGGAAGTGCCACCATTTTACCGAAGGCTCTATTGAGAGCAATGAACAAGCGATTGCCTCGGTCAAATCGTAAACCTCGAATGAGAACGCAATAGGGCCGGCGAGCGATTCCCTTGTTGATGCGATCCACAAGCCAGTCGAAAGCATCGGTGCACTTTCCACGCACAGTATCGGCGACAAGCGATTGTAGAGCGAATGAGTAGAAATCTTTGGCGTCATACAACGGAAGATCTTCGGCCGCCTCCAGTAAAGCCCCCGAAACCGTGGCCGGAACGTTGATTATTGCCGAATGTGGAAACGGTGCGAGCATCAGTTATCTCTGCATGATGCAACAATGCTGCATGTCGCCCTGGACCGGACGACGGATTTGCGCGTCCGGAAATTCGCGTTGTAAAAATTCACTCGTGTAGAAAACGTTATAGGTCATGCACGTTTCGGCTTCGTTGCTCCAAACGCCGTTCTCGTTGACGTAAAGAGTTTGCCCGTCCACGAGCGCACACCACTCAGCACTTTGACTCTGTTCCAACAAACGGCTGACATCGATCTCGGGATGCATATGTCGCGACTTCTCCAAACGCCATTTCAAATTATTTCCGTCGTACTTTTCGGGCCAGGCGTTGTAATGCGGATCGATAAAGGTAAAGGCTAACTTACCACCGGGCGCAAGACGTGTTCGCAGTTGTCCGACCAGGTCGTTCATTTCCTCGCGCGTAGTGTGTGTAAAAACCGAATAAGCCAGAATAATATCGAACTCAACGCCCGTGTCTGGAACCGCTAAATCCGCGATGCCATCTGGATTGAAAGAGCAGTTATAGCGATTGAAATGAATCCAGCGGGCTTGCGGAAACCTTTGCCGCCCACGGTCCAACGCTTCTCGCAGCACGTCCATACAATAGTAGTTTTGCGGTCGTATGGTACATCCAGGGCTGAGCAAAAGACCGCCGGTATTTCCGCCAAAGTCCAGCACCGTTTTACTCTTCCACTCCGGATGATCGAGCTGTTCGTCAAAATACGAAAAGTGGCCGGAGTTGCCGAAGTGATGGCGCTGCGCTCGCTGCTCAGCCGAACCCCGCCATAGATGGACCTCTTCGATGATCATTGCACTTTTTTCTCTGCGTTCCCGGCGTATCAAAAACGCAGGGGCGCGGAGATACGCTGAGAACCGCAGAGAAGATTTTCAAATTAAGATATCAGCCCGTAGTTCCGCGAGTTGACTCCTGGTTTCATTCCGGTAGCGCTCAAATTCGGCGGCCAGATCCTTGCTTAATCCACTGAGCCAATGCGAGCGATCCATCACCTTCAAACGATCACTTAACAAACCGATCTGTTGTGCGCGCGTGCGCGGCTTGCCGGGAGCGGCGCGACCGATGCGCGTACCATCATCCAGCAGGCGGATCCACGAATAGATCTGAGGTAACGCGATCACCTGGTATTGATGATAGACACGCATCTCGAACTCCCAGTCCTCACAGGTAATCAAGTCCTCTGGAAACCACTGTTGGCCCATGCGTTCCAAAACTTCTCGATGCAGAGTTATCGAGCACATCGCGACGCCCTTCATGCTATTGGTCCAGAGCCAGCGGCATTCATTTACCGGTCGCGGTTTGCCTGCCGTAGCTGCAAACAATCCGTTGCGCTCAAAAAAACTCTGCGCCGCAGGTTCTCCGTGCAGGTAGGTGAGACTATCCGAGACCACTGCCTTCGCCTCCGGGAACTCTTCGAACACGGAAACTTCTGCGTCCAGTTTTCCCGGTAACCAGAGATCGTCGTCATCCAGAAACGCCACCAGATGCCCGCGCGCCGCGCGGATTCCGGTGTTTCGCGATGCCCCCGCACCTCGTCTTTCCTTGTGACGCAGGAATTTAACCCTCGAACCAAACCGGGCCGCGATTACGTCCGCAGTGTTATCAGTAGATCCGTCGTCAACGACTATCACCTCCACTTGTCCTTCACGTTGACTGAGCGCGCTTTCAATCGCCTCGCACACGAGTTGAGGGCGATTCCTCGTTGGAATTACAACTGATAAAAGTGGCAGCATCACTACTTCCCTTGTAACTTGAGCGGAACGGTTTTGACTTCGGGATTCGATTCAGACAGGCGCGTACAAAGTTTGATAATCGCCGGCGCGATAAGCAGCGATCGACTCTTCAAAACTCGCGTCTGGCGGTCGATCGATCTGGAAATGATCGTGACGTCTTGGACCATCGCCTCGCACCCAAACAACGGCTTTCGGATTTTTGTAGAGTTCCGGAATAGTGTAACTGGCGGACAATCCAATGCGCGGCTCGTCAGAGACGTTCGGATTAGATCCGTGAAGAGTAACGGGATGGTGAATACTCATCTCGCCGGCGCGCATCACGAGATCGAATGGCGGATCGTAGTTAGGAGGAACTTGTGCCATGCGGCCGGAGAGGTCATCCTCAGGCCAGGTGGTCAAAGTCTTGTTGGCGCCGGGCAATGGTGGGAGTGCGGGTGACGAATCGTGATTCACCAGGCCAAACTTATGCGAGCGTGGAACCACTCGTAAGCACCCGTTTTCTACCGTCGCCGCCGTCAGCCCGAGCCAGATCGCCGGAGCACGTCCATCTTCCAACCGTTGCGTAATTCCGTCCTGATGCCAGCCCACATAGGAAGCTGATTGGCCGTGTTTATAAAACAGTCTGGTTGAAGTGATCAGGATGTTTGGGCCCATGATCCTTTCGAGACAATCGAGCAAACGCGGATGCGTACACAAATCCCAGGCCCAGCGAAAGAAAAGGTGCAAGCTATTGAGCCGTGTTACGCGGCCGCCAATTGCCTGACAGGTTCGGTCGATCTCGGCCCGAAAATGAGCTATTTCAGTGTCTGACAGGATTGGGACTGAGTGAAGAAATCCCAACTCTCTGTAATCAGACAACTGTTGGTCAGTAAGGATTGGACCAGCGACTCCATCCATTTTAGTTCTCCAGCGAGGCTCGTTTGTGTGACGCTTAGTGTAAGAGACGTGCTGAGCCAGCGTCAACGAAAAGCTACTTTTGAGCAGTCCCGTTTGGCTAATTCTTTCTCGACAACTTCCTGCGGCATCAAAGTGCGCGTCGGAAACTCAAATCGCAACCCATTGCAGGCGATGTGTAGGTATCGAAACCAGATTAGGGCCGCTAAATAGAAATCGTCGCTGAGTCGTTCTGCCTGCATCTCATCACATTCATGTCTGACAACACCGTCAACGTACCGGTATGCATCCGGCTTCAGGCTGTGAAAGTGAACAATCTTTGCGCGTCGTCTCCACGCCGGATCGTACTTCAAGTAATACGCGATAAAGTTATAGTTGTAATCCGAAACCACCGCGACCGCTTTTCTTTCTTTCAGGACGAGGGCATTCATGATCAACTCATCCGAATTGCCGTGAATAAGCTGGTCCGCACGCGCTCGCTCCAGATTTTCAAGGTAATGCCTGACTTCTCTCTGGCAGATCTCGAATCCTGATCCCTGAACGGCAAACACACCGGAGTTGACCCACCTTGCAACCGGCTTAACTGGTTTCTTAAGACGGAGAAAATCGGCCTGCGAGTCTGTCGGACGCCAGAGTGGGCTACTTTGAAATTGACTGCTGTCGATCACTCCGATCGCCGAGACAAACAGCGGACTGAGGTCCACCTCTTTTAGAAAGATCGTATCGCAGTCGACATGTAAAATCGCATCACGCTGGCGACTCATGATCGGATAAAACTTTGAAAAGATCGTTCTCGTGCAGGTCCAGTCATTGAGACGAGTATCATCAGTGTGAAAGGCGCGGCGCAGCTCATCACGACTGACGAGTTTTAAGTCGAAGTGATACCTCGTTTTCGCCTGGTAATCGATTAAAACTTCAAGGATCCGCCAGTCGTTCGTCGTGACGAGCACGTCGTAGCTGTTTCCGTGGGCGAAGTAGCTGCCCAGACAAGCCAGGAGCTGCGCGACCATATAGCGCACATCAGCGTTGCGAGTACCGGCTGCGCTGTATAGCGGTATATGTACAACCGCGCTCATAACGCTGGTTCAACAAGCGAAGACATATTAAAATCGCGGCCCATCATATGAGCGCCTTCACGAAGCCAACGGATTTAATCAATCAAATATTTCCGGACAAGGTTTGCATCAATCTTGACCGGCGAATCGAGCGTTGGCGACAGATGCAGGACAAGTTCTATCAACACGGAATTCACGCTGTGCGACGGTTTGTGGCCGTCGACGGAGAAACTTCAGCGATTCCAGCGAGCTGGCCCGGCAGTCCCGGCGCTTATGGTTGTTTGCTCAGTCATCTCGAAGTCGTTCGCGAAGCACGACGGCTCGGGCTGGCCAGCATCCTAATCTTCGAAGACGACGTTGTTTTCGACGATCAGTTCGAAGAGAAGTTCGCCGGCTACATCCGCCAGTTGCCTGCGGATTGGGACATGCTCTTTTTCGGCGCGCTTCATAAAGATGAGCTGCTCCCGGTCTCAGACAACATTGGCCGCATCACGGAATCAAACTCGACCTACGCGTATGCATTGCGAGAAACGGTTTTCGACGCGTTCATCGAGTTGAACAGCCAGGGCAATGAAGTGCTGGACGTCAACAGTCTTGTTTTGCAAAAGCAGTTCAATTGCTACTGTTTTTTGCCGCATTTAGCGTGGGTCGAGCCTGCTTATTCCGATGCGCAGCAGAAGCAGGTGCATCACTGGTACCTGCGTGAATCGTTAGTTTTGTTCGGACCGCAGGTGGATCGACTTCTGAGTGAGACGACGATCGTTTTCGCGTACGCCAATAACGAGCGTTCGTCTCGAGCGGCGGAGAACTTAGAGTGTCTTCTCGGGTATTACGATCACTACTTCTCGCCGTTTATCGAGATGGTTGTCGTCGAGCAGGGCCTTGAGCCGACGCTGGATCGGGAAACGCTGCCGGTGAACTGTGATTACGTTTTTATAAAAGACGACAGCGATTTCGATCCACAGCTTTGTTTTGCGACAGGAGTTAAGCACGCCGGTGCAAATAGAAAATACTTCATACTTTCAAACAGCGATGTATATCTCGAAACTCTCGATATACGTGCGAATCTGCGGATGTGCGAGCGGTACGATTTTGTCACCGGCTGCGATCAGGTCATCGACCTGAGTCCCGCAGCATCGGAGCAGCTTCGCCACAGCAGGAGCATTTGCGGTCTCGAGATAACTGCAAACGGCTCTGCAAACAGCGCAAGTCCCTGCCAATTTCTCAACCGTCGGGCCGTCCAGATGCTGGAATCGAATGGCGATCAACAGCAACTGCGCACCTTCCACTCCCCAAACTTCGCCCTACGCTTGACCCGTTAACTACTGCCGGTTAGGCACAGAACCGAGCGCGGTAGCGCCGGGTACAACTCGCTAGCGCGTTGATGTCGACACCGCCGTGCGCAGCGATGAGAGGAAAGCGGTTTTGTCGACACCAAAATAGTGGTGAACAACTTTCGTCTCACTGCTGCCGTTGTCTTCGCCACCCTGAAGCACATGATCGCGCGAGAGGTGTCCGTGCGTCAGGCCGGGAATGTGGCCCAACGTTAACCAGAGTGCGACCTGCTCGATGATCCAGACGTTGCTGGAAGGGAAGGGCAGATCTTCTACATCCGGCTGCTCAATTAAATCGAGCATCACAACCTCCGCCAGCTCAGGCCACAACCGCCCAACCGTCTGCGGATCGCGACCCAAACACGCGATGAACCGAAAAACATAAGCGAGAAACATCTCGGCCCGCTTCGCAACCTCGCTCCAAAGCCCATGATTGAGAACTGAAACACCAATGTTGCACGGCTTCATTGGCTGCGCGCGCTCACGTCGCGCCAGCGCAAAAAGCTTGTCCTCGTCAAGGTAGTTTGGGTCGTAACCATAAGGACTCGCCTTCGACATCGGTTCTTCGCGTCCATAGAAGTGACAATCCGAGTAACGCTCAAACAGAATCTCGACGTCATCGAAGAAAAACGTGTCGCAGTCGATTTGCAACACCTGCGAAGGACCAAGTGGCGCGAGCTTGTGAAAGTTCATCCACTTGTGCAGCACTGGATAACGCACGAGAGTTCGAAAAGCTCGAGGTCTATGTCGTCTGATGGCATCGAGATAGGAACCCATCGAATGAACGGTTGCTGCTTCGCGCTCAAGCTCCGTGATAAAGCGGTCGGGATGTTCGCCATAAAGAAAAACGTGAACCGGCACGACGCTGTTATACGTACGCAGGCTCTTCACGCTGCTGAGAAGTTGCTCGTGGTAATCCGTGATTTGTGCAGGACCAACACGAGAAAGTGAGTAAGTGACAATTCTCATCGACTGTTTTGCCTGGCCGTTGCGCGTGAGAAGAGAAACGATTGTCTCTCCAGCAATGCGGCATACTTTTCCATTGCTTCGATATGCGAGGTGAACCAGCCCTGCGACTTCTTATCGAAACCCTTTTTCATCCGCGCCTTCCAGTCATCGTTCACGCCGCCATCAGCTTTCGCTTGCAGAAACACGCGGACAAGATCGTCCCACTGGTTGAGTCGCGTGATGAAGTCTTCATGAAACAACGATCGCAGCGCTGGATCAGTCGTTAGCTTCCGCACGGTTTTCTCGTAAGCCTTTTTCGCTTCTTTCCTTGCTGACTGCTGTCCTTCCTCGTAAAGGCTGTCACTGATCTGGTAGATCCGCCGCAGATGTCCGACAGTGCCGAGCACCGAGACCCGACCCCAAAGGTAAGTTTCGTCAAGTTGCAGACCAAAAAGCGCATCGTGCGGCTCGAAGTCTCTACAGTGTGGCTCAACAATTCCCAGCGCATCGTGGTCCATAAAGATGATCTTTACTTTCCACTCACCGTCTTCCCAAACGCTCTTCAAGCCGACGTTCCTCGCCACAAACGACTCGCCGCGCGAATAACCCCTGACGCCGATCAATGTCCCCCACAAAATCCCGATTTCCTGTAACAGCGACGAATAGATCGCATCGGCCCGGCTGCGGTTCTTACGAACGCTCAGCGCCGCGGCCACGTATTGCTGCTGATTTTCATAAGCGACGTCAGGTGGTGTGTAGCGACCGAGTATTTCTTCCAGGAGCGCGTCGGCGAACCGGCGAGCGTCGTCCTTCGAGTAGTTCTCCGAACCGAAGTAACGCCGTGGGCCATTGTCAGAAAGATAAAGAGCGAGCTTGTCGAGTCGAAATGTGCTGGTGCCACTGATAATTCCCTGTGACGGAGACACGATGGAGATGAACTGTGCCGTCAGGCCCAGGTCGCCCGGCAATTCGTGCAGATGCCCGTAACCATCCGCCCTGAAAGCGGCAACGCTCTCGGCCATCGCCTGCCGCATGCGGCCGAATTCTTTCCCAAAAACGTTCGGGTCTGTGAAGTACATGAGTGTCTGTACTTCATGGTTGTTTACGGGAATCGAATAGATCGTCGCCCTGGCGACGTAGCTGGGGAGCGGAGGCTCTGTATCGTGCACAAGCCGGTAAACCGCGCTGAACTTCGCGGCCGCCCGCGCTTCGTGTCGCAGCAGCCATTGCATGTCTCCGCCATCCAAACGGTGTGAAGGTGAGACGTGATGTCCGTTGCGCGCAAAAACTACGTCCAAAGGTCGATTGCCTTTACGACCGGCGCGTTTGATTTCAAACTCGATGTCGCTGCCGGGCGGTTTTATAGTGACGACGACCGTCGAGAGTGGGTATTCGACAAGGGAGTTGATCTCGGAGCCAATGGCGTCGGACACCCAGTAAATGCGGCCTGATGAATAGAGCTGTTTGAGAATAGAAGCTTCAAAGTCGGGCAGGCGCTCAACCGCTCGAGTTGATTCACCTGCGATCAACGAACCTTCCACCTGATCGAGATCGCGCGCGCCATCTGTAATGCGTAACTGGCTCAGGATTTTTTGGGTTACTTCAGCGGCAGTGAACAGGTAACGTCCGAGCGCCAACTTACAATCGTGACGCGAAAATTTAAGAAAGTCGCGAAGACTTTCCTCTGACGTTCGCCAACCTTCGATCTTTGCGTGAAGATGAGCGAGCCTCTCCAGTTTGTGGCGAAACTCGGGAATGAATTTGCGAAGGTTGGTAGTGGTGTAGCCTTCCTTCAACAGGGAACTTGATAAAGCGATGTTTGTGCCGGATTGGTGTTTGAGGTTGAGTGTCGTAAGTATGAAATCAAAGTCAGTCAGATTGCGCGTGGGAATTTTCAGGATCTGATTTTCCAGCATCAAGATCGCGAGGCGTCTGAGTTCCCATGAAGCGCCGGTTTTACCCCGAGCTACGTCGATCAGATCAGCACACAGTGTTTTGTTATACGTCTCGTTATTAAGGAACTCCTCGAGCAGCGAATACGCCTGAGCGTCACCCCTAAACTGAGGCACGAGCGCACTGAGTAGGCGTTCCCGTCGCAAACTTTTTACCGGTTTTGGTTTCATACTGAGGATGTGAACAGAAGGAGTTTAAAGCCGCAAAGGCACAAGACGGACAGTCGCCTCATCTTGTGCCTTTGTGCTTCTTAGCGGTTATTTCCCGAGCAGGAAACTACTTGCCTTTACCGCCCTTACCTCCTTTACCACCTTTGCCTTTACCTTTTTTCTTCTTACCCGGTGGCACGATTCCGAGAGCGATAATGAGCGCGTTCAGTAGCTCTACGGCCGTGTATTTCTTCAGAATTATCTGAATCACTTCACCGTTGGGATAAGGCGGCCGGCCCGGCGGCTTCCCTGGTGGTTTGCCTGGCGGTTTACCCGGCGGTCTGCCCGGCGGCTTGCCCGGAGGTTTCCCTGGCGGCTTGCCCGGCGGTCTGCCCGGCGGCTTCCCTGGAGGCTTGCCCGGAGGTTTGCCTGGTGCAGGTGGTCTACCCGGCGGCTTGCCCGGAGGCTTGCCTGGTGCGGGTGGTCTACCTGGAGGCTTGCCCGGAGGCTTGCCTGGTGCGGGTGGTCTGCCCGGCGGCTTGCCCGGAGGCTTGCCTGGTGCTGGTGGTCTACCCGGTGGCTTGCCCGGCGGTTTGCCTGGTGCTGGTGGTCTACCTGGTGGCTTACCCGGTGGTTTGCCCGGTGCCGGCGGCCGACCCGGTGCCGGTGGCTTGCCCGGTGGCTTACCTGCTGGAGGCTTGCCGACTACAATGCCACCTCGCGTCGCCGCTGGTGTAATTTTTTTCGTCGCCATATCTTCCTCTTCCTCCCGTGATGGGCCAGACGGTTGAATGATGTGGGCGGATGCCCATGACCTAAACTACGGTCGTGTTGGTGTGTTAAGCGGCCGCCTGATAAAGCGCTCCAAGTCAGGTTGTCGCAGCGGAGCCGTTATAGTCGACGGTTGGACCGGAGTCTGTGGGCATGCGCCATTCACTTGCCCCACACCATCGGTTCCACTACTCGAACCATTGCCTCCTCCGACACGGAAAATACCCCATGGACCTTGTGATCCCTGAATTGGAACGAACGCTGTATACAGGTAGTCGCCTGGTCGACCGCCCTCGCCACCAGCCTTGCTGAGCAAGATATCAGCGTGGTCTGTCGAGCCGTAATTATCTCGCGAGCCTAACCATTGGGAGAGCTTTTGATCTCCCAGTTGGGTTGAATTGTTGAGGTACGGATTTCGCTGCCAGTTGTGACCGTGCAACGAGAACACTTGCGACGTGCCGGTGCCGAACGTATGCAGCATACGGAACCTGACCTTATCGCCGGGCTGGGCGTTGAAGATCGGAGTCTGCGGATCTGCATTAACGAGTTGGTCCGACGTCATGCACGAAAAGTCTGTGGTGCTAATTCCTGAGTAACGGAAAGAGAATGGTTCGGTTCGATAATTAACTGCGCTGGCGTTGCCCCCCGAGATCCTCAGGTTATCGCTGAACATCGTGGCGAATTCACGGAAATTCGCCTGAGCCGGCAGATTCACTGTCGCCGATGCTCTCGTAACAGCCTGTGGACTCGCTGCTGCAATCGGTTCGCAACTCACCTGCGTGCCGTTTGCTCCATCGCACGTCCACGAGGTGGCGTTCGACGGTTCGATAATCATCGCACCGAAAAGACCATTGGGTTGCTGATACATCACATCCGAAGGAAACAGGTTGAGTGAACCAAACTCCACCGGAGTGTAGGTTAAGGTTCCGTTCGCACTTCGCTCGGCCTTCCCAGCATACCACTGGTACGTAACAGTATTTCCGAAGGTCGCCAGTTGATCGGGACGGCCTTGTCTGTTCCAGCCGATATTCATGCCCTGGCTTGATGCCGGATCGTAGGTGAGAAGCTGCGGGTGCAGGCCAACCACCTTGGACATTTGCGACTTGAATACCGGTTGTTGGGTCACCGGATTGACGCCTGAGAACGGCGGCGCCATGAACATCTGCTGTTGGAATACCGCAGCCGATGGATTAAGTTTATTCGTCAGCTTCACTGTAATACAGTCACCTGCTTTAGCACGCAGGATCAGAGGCTCGACAGGGACACCACCGTTCAACTTGCCCTGCGCATTCAAGTCCTCGGTCCGTACGTACATCACGCCGCTGACACTCTTCAGTCCAGCCCCGCGAGTATTGAACGAAATTTCTCCGCCCAGTGCTGCCTGGGCCGTAACTGCCGTAACGTTGAAAGTCCGCGCCGGCGCGTTTGCCGGACAAGTCGCAAACGTCACATTTGTACCTGGCCCGATCGGGTTGTTCGGCAATGCGGCTAACTTGTTCGCAGTTGCCGTCGGATCGTAAGAGCGGAAGAGCCCCCACATGCCGTTCGAGATACCAAACTCATCCATGCTCGGACTGTAGAAATAGTCGACACAATTCTTTTGCGACTGGCCGTCCGGACACTTGCGATTGGTATTCGGCGCTGAAGACGATGGCACTTTGAACAGGAATTCAAAGTGTTCCGAAAGACCCATTGCCTGCGCACTGCGATAACCGGAATTCTGCCACGATGGCTCCGCGAACCAGGTGGGACCGGCGAAGTTGAACTGGTGTGCAAATACGTGTGCACCGACGAGCGTGCGAATCTGAACGTTATCGCCCTGATACGCGCGCAGCAACGGTGTAAACGGATCGCCGTTCGGTTGTGCGTTGGACGCCTGCTTCAACGATGAGTCGAATGCGTACGACATATCGTTCGCCGGACCGACGCGCCACGCGATCGGATCGTTGCGGTAGTTGACCACTTGCGTTCCTGGAGGAGCACCGGCTGTACCGGTTGAGATCAAATTCGGTGCTGATACAGTCGCGTTCCCTGAAGGAGCGTTGATCGCGTAAGCCGGATCCATCCATCCCTTCTTCGGATTCGGATCCTCTTTTTGCTTAGGCGGATTTGTTGTTCCGAGAGCGGCCCACGCATACGCGAGCTGGAGATCAGCGAATTCCATCATGAATTCTCTGTAGCTCGAGCTGTTGTTGGCGGTCAGAATATCGACTTTCCAACTGGTTGGTCCACCGTCCGAACGAATCGGAGGTTGATTCGCCGGGCGGCCCATAATCTGGCCGGTTTCCGGATCGCGCCAACTGGCGCCTGTCGGCTCAATCAGCAGTCCGGCATAAAGACCTACCTGTTGGTGTGTGGACGGTCCGAAGTGATCGTGCGTGAAAACGGTGCGCATCGTGCGGTCAGTGCCTGAATTGTCCTCGAGCGGATCGATATACCAACGCTGAATCGTGGTCTGCGCGCCCAGCCAGCTCTGACAGACCGGACGGAACGTTGCCGTCAGGTTGGTCGGACACGGCTGACAGCGCGGATCGTTCGGGTTAGCCGAGCAATTCAGGATGTCCGCCGGTGGCGGTTTTGGTGTTAGCTGCTGCGGTGGTCCAACAGGAAGCTTCAAACCACCGGCCGCGTTGATCGCATGTATCTGGTCCTGCACGTCCCCGGGGCTGAAGGTTCCGTCTTCGTAGTTGAAACCATTGCCTGCGCCGTCAGACGAAGTAACGTCAAACTTAACGAGGTGGATGTGCTGGCCGAGGATGTCTGTTGGTGTGCGAACCTGAAAATCGTCGACGGCGTAGTAGTTCGGCACGAGATTGGTATGCCAGTACTCGATGATGTCCCCGGTATTACCGCGGAAGAAGAGCGGTTCAGGTGGACGAGAGCCGGCCGGCGCGTTTACAGGGTTGAAGTTAAGTGTCGGCTGCACATCTTTCCACAGCGAGAGCATACGTTGCTGCGGGTAATGCCAGCGCTTCGTGTTGAATGCGACGTCGAGTTGGAATGCAGCGGCTTGATAAGTTCGCTTGATGCCAACCGCATTTCCCTGGTCATCCACCGCGGGGTCAGCGAAAGGCGCACCCGCCACCGGCCCATTCGGCAGTCCATTCAGGATGAAACCAAACGGAGTTGCCGCTGCACAGTTACTTGGTGAGCCGTCCGGCAGGCGTGTCTCATGACAGCGCTGCGAGAAGTAGTTGATGGCTGCTTTCTCGACGTCAGTGCCATCTTCAGGTAGACGAACTGCATCGAGAGTCGCGAGGTCTTTACTCCAATCAAACTGATCGTGACTTTCATAAGAGACGGAGCCGCCAAAGGAAACGTGTCGCGGCAAGCCGCCGTCCATAAATTCGCCGGGGTTACCGGCAGGTGCAAAATCAAGCGGTGGATGCGGCGCGCGTGCACCGGCGATTCCGGGAATGAAATATGGAAAACCCGGATTCCGGAGTTGATTGTTCGGGAACTTCTCAAACTGTCCAGTCATCTGCGTGCCGTTGAAGGCGCTGTTGATGACCGTACCGTTTAGTAGCTGCCCGTCTGTGCAACCACCAATAACGTCGAGTCCGTTGATCTTGTTACCGCTGCAAGTTCCACCGATAACAACCTGACCGCCGACTGTGATCGGCTGGCCATGTACCTGGACGTTGTTTTTAATTTGCGCGTAGGCAGGTAGCGGAGCCATTGGCAGGGTCGGCAACGGCACGATCGCCGGCGTCGGACTTCCACCTGTGATTTCGCCGTCCGGCAAAGCTCTGGAGCCGGGAACAACCTGATTCTGATTCGGGCTGCCACTTGGAAAAACGTACGTTCCTGACTCGAACGTATCGTGTGTGCGCCACATTGCCCACATGCCCGCGGCAAAGTGTGGATAGAAGTGACAGTGGAAGATTGAATCGCCGACGACTTTATTCCGGTTGCCACTGCCGTTGTAGGTGATCTCGAGCGTATAACTCGCGCCTGGACTGATCATCTGGCTATCGAGATAACTGCTCTCATCACTGTTTGGCGACTGAAGCCACTGGTGCGCGTGCTGGTGGTGAACGTGCGTTACGTCTCGACCGCCATGAAGGATTCTGAACTTCACGTGGTCGTTGATGTAACTGTGAAAGACGTTTGACGGATCGTCGGGGAAGAATGCCGCAGTGGCTTTCGCCGTCGGCGCCATCGTGTACGGGAAACCGCTATTTGGTGTTTTTTGACCGCCGCACGGTGGCGTATTGAAGGATGCCGTCGTCGTGCACGGCGCCTGCAAACCGGAGTTCGCGGGTTTATCAACCAGCATCGCCGGATCACCGACAGACCATGCACTCAAAAAGAACTCTTCAAATTTGCAATCGATGCAGTCACCCATTGGGCCAACACCGATTCTGTTAGCATAAACTTCAGCAGCAATTCCGCCCGACCCGTAGTTGATGGCAAACGCATCATCGCCGGCCTCAACCACTGGCGCCATGTTCGCATCCGTGAAAACAGGGAAGGCCTGGTTCACAACCGGAATCAAGCCGCCGTGATAGATCGTTGTGATCTCTCTGTATGGCTGCTTTCGATCCGGTGTTGCCGGATTCACGCAGAAGTTCGGATCAACAACTCCTCCCGGAAGATTGGGGTTATTCTCCGCATTGCAAGGTGGCTCCGGATTATTCACTCCGGTGGTCCCGGGAAATCTTCCTGCATTCGGACCGGTGATCATTGCCGTCAGGTCACTGTAGATGATCTCATTACTGGAATTCAGCATTTTGAGAATCGGTGTACCAGTGCCATCGACAGCGTTGTAGTTGACGAGCGGGTGATTATCCAGTGTGTTGAGCGCGCCGCTCGGAGTCTTGTTGACCTGAACTGGCGGCTTGCCCGAGGGCGTGAACGTGCAGGGATTTGTATTCCCCGGGCAGTTCAACGTGTTGCTGCCGAGATTGTTGGCGTTGTAGGTGGCGCTGTTCAATTCCGTCGCCGTAACCTGGCTGCGATACCACTCGGCGCCAGCCGGTTGCACATTCAATGCTCCGAAGAGTCCGCGGGTGAGTTGAATGCCTTGCGAGGTCGTGTCGCCCATCGTGTACAGCAAGTACGTGCCCTCATTCTTTGCGAAGAGCGTGTACGTTTGTGTATTGGGCGGCATGTTCGCCGGCGGAGGATTCACACTCGCCAAACTCGAATTGTTCTTGCCGACGAAAGAGCCGTCGTCACCAGGACCGGTGACCCACTCCATACCCTGAACGTGCAGCGACACCTCGGTGGTGCCGGTTTTCGAGAAATTCTTTTGTGGATTACTGAAACTGGTCGTAGGTACTGAGTTGGTGAAAGTGATCGTCAGGCAGTCGCCGACGTTGGCGCGCAGAACGAGTGGCCGAGGTCTTTTACCCGGTCGAAGTTGAAGTTGGTTGTTGACGGTAACGGTATCGCGTTTCAAAGCGAAGATCAGGCCGTCGGGGATGACGGCGCCGAGCCGGTTCAGCATGATCGGTTGCGGCATCGCTACTACGTTCGCAGTGAGCGTGCGCAGGCATTGTGCCGGTCTCGCTTGTGGTCTGGCACCCTGAGCCGCCTCAGCGGGCTGATCGGCCTTTGCTTTGTCTTCAGCGCTTTTCACTTCAGCAGGCGCCGGAGACTCAATTGTTTTGGCTTCAGGATTAGCAGCTGGCTCGCTAACACTACTGGAGCCGGGTTGAGTAGCATTGATCGTTTGGATCGGTTTCTCGTCAGTTGTGACTTTAGGAGTCTGTCCGATTGCCAGACCGCTAAGCACAACTATGAGCACGAGCAAGCCAATCAAATTGGACAAGACACCTTTGCAGGGTAGCATCGTCTGCTTCTCCTTAGTTACGAGTGAGCATTAATGGGAAGAAAGATCGAGCAACGTTAAAATCGCGAGGCTAACTTAGAAAAAAAACCATTGGTAACGGAAGTCTGACAACAGCAGACAGTGAGTATCGTCGCAGTGCTTTGAACTGACCCTATAGCGTGGTTGAGGTTAGTTCTTTAAACCCGTAAAGTCAACAAAATTCCGTCTTTGGCTACGCCTCTTCCTGCGTGACGGACAAGGCGCCCGACTATAGAGCGGTGTCTTAAATTGACGATTTTCTCT
>DASTTS010000581.1:0-8692 GCA_035760085.1 Pyrinomonadaceae bacterium | reverse complement strand
GGCAAGCATCGCTGACGGGATGTTGCCCAAGCTGCTCACGCCGGAGACAGTGAGTAAGCGTCCGGAGATCGTGAAGTTTGTTCGCGACATGATGTTGCAAACCAAGCCCGAAGGCGCCGCGGCCGCGCTGCGCGGAATGGCTGAGCGCGAAGATCAAACAGAATTGTTACCGAAGATCACCGTGCCGACGTTGATTCTCGTCGGCGCCGAAGACGCGATCACGCCTGTGGCCGATAGCGAGAAGATGCATCACGCGATCGACGGCTCGCGTCTCGTGGTGTTGGACCATGCCGGACATGTTTCGAACCTGGAGCGGACGCAGCAGTTTAATGATGCTTTCCTTGAGTTTCTAACACGATCGTAAAATGGTGGACCACAAGAAATTCACGATTGAAGAGCGCGTGCGCTGGGGTGACGTTGACGCCGCGCGCATCATCTTTTACGGCGCGTACATTCACTTCTTCGAGTTTGCCGAGACGGAGTTGTTTCGTGCGGTGGGATTGCACTACGGAGTGATGTTTGATGAGTTGGGGATCTGGCTGCCGCGCGTGCATCTCGAGTGTGACTTTCATCGCATTGCCCAGCTAGACGACATTTTGGAAGTGAGCGTGTGGGTTGGGCGCTTTGGTACGAAGTCGATGCGATTGAATTTTGAAGTGCGTCGCAAGGGAAACGAGGAGCTCGTCGCGACCGCGCACTTCGTGCTCGCGGCAGTTAACCAGCAGACGTTTGAAACAGTTCCGATTCCCGCGGAGTTGCGCGAAAAGCTCGCGCCCTACAACGCCAACGAAGATCACAAATGACAACAGGTCTCGATGAAAAGACGATCGATCCGGATCCGATCAAGCAGTTTCAGATCTGGTTCAACGATGCGGTTGCGGCTAAGCTGCCGCTGCCTGAAGCGATGACGCTCGCGACGGCGACGCCCGACGGCAGGCCGTCCGCGCGCATGGTCCTGCTGAAGCAGGTAGACCATGAAGGTTTTGTTTTCTTTACGAATTACCGCAGCGCGAAGGCGGAGCAGTTGGATGCGAATCCTTACGCGGCGCTGGTTTTTTACTGGTCGCAGCTCGATCGCCAGGTTCGCGTTGAGGGGAGTGTCGTAAGAACGCCGGCGGAGGAATCACGCGAATACTTCAAAACTCGTCCGCGCGAGAGCCAGATCGGGGCGTGGGCATCTGCACAAAGCCAGGCGATCACGAGTCGTGAAGTCCTCGAGCGACGTGCGCAGGAGTTGGAAGCTTTGTATTGCGATCGTGAGGTTGACTGTCCGGAGTATTGGGGCGGTTATCGTTTGCAGCCCGAGCGCATCGAGTTCTGGAAAAGCCGCGTGGGCCGGCTGCACGATCGCATTCTCTACCAGCGCGATGCCTCCGGCTGGTCCATCACGAGATTAGCTCCCTAACAAAATATAGGTCCTATTCGTCCTATTGGACCTATCATCTTCACACCGGGCGCCAGGCACTCTTCACGAGCTTCTTCTTCAGATCAACGTAGCCTTGCTCGCCGGCGACGAGATCGCCTAACACGCGCTTCACGCCGCGGTGGCCGCGTGCGAATTCGATCATCCGCTCAGTGAAGGGCGCGCCCCAGAAGTTGCCGTAAAAGCGTGGACGCATTTGCGCGGCCCGGCGCAGCTCGGCTCCGAAGTCTTCGCGCCAGCGCCGTTCGTAAGTCTCCGGCGCTCCACTCAGATAAGTCTGCGCAAACAACTCCGCTGAACGCAAAGCATAATAGATGCCCTCGCCCGTCACCGGATCCGCGAAACCGGCGGCATCGCCGAGTAACGCCCAGTCGTCGCCGGAAACTATTCTGCTGTCCCACGTTTTGGCTGCGAGTCCGGGAATGCGTGCGGCGTAGCGTTCGGCGGTTGAGCGCAAGTGATCATGAATGCGTGATCGCTCTGGAGATTGCGTGCCGTTCTTCCAGAACTTGGCTTTCTTGCCCTCGCACTGCTCGTAGTAACCAATCATGAACTGCCATAGCAACGCGTCCAGTGGTTCGTGATCGAAAGCGTCTTGCGTTGTGGCGATACCGAATGAGATGTGATCCGGACGCGGAAATGACCACGCGTAACCAACCCAGCCAGGCAGGAAAGCGACTGCTGTTGGCACAACGTCGGTGGCGGGCAGTGGTGCGCGATAACCAAATGCGACTTCCATGTCGGATGGGGGCAATGGACCAGCCAGCATCTTCGCGATGCCACTGTTGGCGCCGTCAGCGCCGATCAGGAAGGAGCCGTTGAACTCCGAGCTGGTATCGCCGATCACGCGCCAGCCGTTATCGATCCTTTTTGTTTTTCTCGCGGAGATCTTTTCGGAGACGACGTGGGCGCCGGCGTCACGCGCACGATCGCGCAGGTAACAGTCGAAAGCAATGCGCGAATAGATGGCGAAGGGTTCGTCCAGGGTGAGGTGAAGTCGTTTGCTTGAGGGCGAGTAGAGATCGAGCTCGGTGATTGTGCGACCGACGGCGCTTAGCAAGTGCGGCCATGCTTTCAACGCTTTCGCGGTGACACCGCCGCCGCAAGCCTTCGGTTCACCTTCAGGACGCCCGTCGAAGAGTGCGACTTTTGCGCCACCTTTCGCGAGCAGTTCGGCGGCGAATGAGCCTGCGGGGCCTGCGCCGATTATCAGGAGATCAAAAGCCATTGTGGAGCGTGGGTGGAATAGTCAGTTTTCTACAGGATTACAGGATGTACAAGATTTTACATGATAGAATACCCGCCGTTCCCTCCAAATACGAAAGGCGCCCGGATGACTCGCCAAAGCTCCCTGGTTTTTTCCGGCATTGCACCGCATCCACCGATTATGGTGCCTGAGGTTGGTCGAGAATCGATTGCCGGCGTTGCTGACTCGATCGGCGCGATGTCAGAGCTGACGAAACGGCTTATCGAGAGTGGAGCGGAGTCTGTCATTCTGATCTCGCCGCACGCGCCGCTCGAGGGGGATTCGTTCGTAGCTTACGAAGGCCCGCAAGTCTCCGCCGACTTTTCACGCTTCAATGCGCCTGGTACTTACTTCACGACAACGGTCGACGAGGAACTGCTCGCGGCGATCAAGGAAGCAGCCGCGACTGAAGACTACGAAGTCACGACGCTGCCCGAACATGAAGTCGACCATGGCACGGCCGTTCCGCTTTACTTCCTTTTGCGAAATGGTTGGAGTGGAAAAGTGGTGACTCTGGGTTACAGTTTTCTCTCGAATGACGATCACTTACGTTTTGGATCGTGCATTCGGAAGGCGGTGGACCAGGTGGGCCGGCGCGTGGCTTTCATCGCGAGTGGCGATCTAAGTCACCGGCTCAAGCCCCAGGCGCCTGCCGGCTACAATCCCAACGCGCATGTGTTTGATGAAGAGGTGGTCGACGCGCTTCGTTCGAACGAGCCGCAAAGAATCGTCGATATCGATTTCAACTTGCGAAAGCTGGCGGGCGAGTGCGGGTTTCGATCGATGCTGGTGGCTATCGGCGCCAGTTCGGAGCTGCCGTTGTCGTGCGAAGTGTTGAGTTATGAAGCGCCGTTTGGTGTCGGCTACCTCGTCGCTCAGCTAACAAATCAGAGCGTCTCGGGTACAAAAGAGATCTCGCCGCCGGCGTTAGCGCGTGAAGCCGTTGAGACTTTCGTGCGCTCGGGGAAGATCCTTTCACCGCCGCGCGTTCAGGGGCTTTTGTCAGCGCGTGCGCCTTGCTTTGTCTCACTCAAAACTCTGAGTGGCGAGCTGCGCGGATGCATCGGCACGATCGAATCGGCACGAGACACGCTAGCTGAAGAGATCATCGCGAATGCGATCAGCGCTGCGACTAACGATCCGCGTTTCGAGGCGGTCGGTCCGGAGGAGTTGCCAAATCTGCGCTACTCGGTTGATGTGCTCTTCCCGCCGGAAGAAACAGTGATGGAAGATTTGGATCCTTCGGTGTATGGCGTGATTGTCGAGGATGACAACGGCGCGCGGCGTGGGTTGCTGCTGCCGGACATTCCCGGGATTGATAACGCCGAACAGCAGGTCGATATCGCGGCACGCAAGGCGGGCATTCGACGTGGTGATCCGGTCCGGTTGTATCGATTTAAAGTTGAGAGATATCCTGAAAATCCTGCAATCCTGTCTAAAAAATCTTAGACAGGATTACAGGATTAACAGAATTTCCAGGATTTATACGTCGAGGTTCCTCACATCAAGGGCGTTGTCCTCAATGAACTTCCGCCGCGGCTCGACCGCATCACCCATCAACACGGTGAATATCTCATCCGTTTCTACCGCATCATCAATCCTGACTTCCAGCAGCGTGCGCTTCTCGGGATTCATCGTCGTTTCCCAGAGCTGCTCCGGATTCATCTCGCCCAGACCTTTGTAACGTTGGATTGAAAGATCCTTCTTCGCCGCCGCCAGTACTTTCTCGAGCAGCGCTTCGCGCGTCGGAACTTCCTCACTCGTTCCGTTCTCACCCGACACGAACGGCGCGGCGAGGTCGTCTTCGAGGGTCTTGAACAACTCGACTGCCTTTTGAAACTCGACATAGCTCGCGAAGTTCCAGTCGATTACAAGATTGACTCCGGTATTCGTCGTCGTCTCGATTTCCCACAAACCATGCTCTTCGTCCGTAGTCAGCTCGGTCTTGTAGCCGGCTTTATCCAGAGCCCCTTCAATCTTCGCCATCAAATCGCCGTCCTGGAATACCTTCCGGAGCGTTTGCCCTTCCTTGCGGAGCACGCCTTTGCGCCCGCTGAGCGATTCGAGCAGTACGTTCAGCATGAGCGGGTCACCACCGAGGCGTCGCGTCGCCCTCTCACAGTAACGTTTAAAATCAACCATCTTTTCGAGCGATTTAGCCAGTTCGCGACCCTCAATTGGCTGCGACGCTCCCGACGGCATGACCGTCATGTCGCTCGTCGCCTGCCGCATGAGGTAGCGAATCATCGTGCTCTCGTCTTTGATGTACTCTTCCTTCTTCCCACGCTTTACTTTGAACAACGGTGGCTGCGCAATGAAGACGTGGCCGGATTCGACAAGCGCCGGCATCTGTCGATAGAAGAACGTGAGCAGCAAAGTGCGGATGTGCGATCCGTCAACGTCGGCGTCGGTCATCAGGATGATCTTGTGATACCGCAGCTTGCTGAGGTCGAAATCGTCTTTGCCGATCCCCGTACCAAGTGCCGTGATCAGCGACTTGATCTCGCTGTGACCCAGCATCTTGTCGAAACGGGCTTTCTCGACGTTCAGGATCTTGCCCTTCAAGGGCAGGATGGCCTGGTTCCTCCGGTCGCGACCCTGCTTGGCGGAGCCGCCCGCCGAATCACCTTCGACGATGTAGATTTCAGACAACGCGGGATCGCGCTCCTGGCAGTCAGCCAGTTTGCCCGGCAGCATGCTCGATCCCAATGCGCCCTTGCGAACGATTTCTCGCGCTTTACGCGCCGCTTCCCGAGCTCGCGCGGCATCAAGTGCCTTTCCGACAATTTTTCTCGCTACGGGCGGGTTCTGCTCAAAAAACTCGGTCAGGCGATCGTTCAGGAACGACTCGACCGCACCTTTCACATCTGAATTGAGCTTTCCCTTTGTCTGACCCTCAAACTGCGGCTGCGGCAGCTTCACCGAGATCACAGCGACAAGGCCCTCGCGGACGTCATCGCCCGTAAGCGAGCTTTTGAAGTTCTTCGCCAGGCCGGACGACTGCGCGTAGGCGTTGATGGTTCGTGTGAACGCTGAGCGAAATCCGGAGAGGTGCGTGCCGCCATCTACGGTGTTGATGTTGTTCGCAAACGAATAGACCTTCTCGTCGTAGCCGTCGTTATATTGAATCGCGACTTCGATCGATAGGTTGTCGCCTTCTCTCTCAAAGTAGATTGGCTTGTCGTGCAAGGTCGACTTGTTCTTATTCAGGTGCTTGACGAACTCGGCGATGCCGCCTTTGTAGTAAAACTCGTGCGAACGCTCCGGCTCCTCGCGCTCGTCTTTGATCGTGATGCGGATGCCCTTGTTGAGAAACGCTTTTTCACGAAGCCGCTCGGAAAGCTTATCGAAACTGAATGAAGTCTCGGTGAAGATCTGGCTGTCAGGCTTGAAAGTGATCTTCGTACCGCGCTTGCGGGTTTTGCCGGTCGGCGTCAGTGGCGCCACCGGAATACCACGCGCGTACTCCTGCTCGTAAGTCCTCCCATCGCGCCAGATCTCGAGGTGCAGCTTTTCCGATAGGAAGTTGACGCACGAAACACCCACGCCGTGCAGTCCACCCGAAACCTTGTAAGCGTTTGAGTCAAACTTGCCGCCGGCGTGAAGCTTGGTCATCACCACTTCGGCCGCGGATCTTTTCTCTTTCTTTATTATGTCTACCGGGATTCCGCGCCCGTTATCGATGACGGTGATGGAGTTATCGAGATGGATCGTTACTTCAACGGTATCGCAATATCCAGCGAGCGCCTCATCAATCGAGTTATCTACAACTTCGTAAACGATATGATGGAGACCAATCTCGCCGGTCGAGCCGATATACATCGCCGGTCGCTTACGAACGGCATCTCGACCTTCGAGGATCGTGATTGACGACGAGTCGTAAGTCGGTCCTTTTTTATTAATGGGTGGCCCTTCTTTATCAATGGTTGGTCCTTCGGTTGACAATACTAATCTCCTAACTGCTAATTAATCAGTCGAAAACGAGTGAGGCGAAGCGGCATCAGTTTTCGACTGGCTGCTCCGTACTTTTCCGTCCTCGATTTCGTATACATTCGCCCTTGAAAAGAAGCCTTCGACATGACTCCGCTTTGAGGTTGTGATGAAGGTTTGTGTGCGATTTTCAAGGTATTCAAGAAGGTGTCTTATCCTTCCCTCGTCCAGCTCTGCATCGACATCGTCAATGATGAAAACCGGATGGTCGTTCGAGCTCGAATTATACAACGAAATCGCCGCTAAGTCTAATAATAACAATGCGCTACGTTGCTGTCCGGAGCTTCCGTAAACCCTGATTTCACGGCCGTCCAAATGGATTTCCAAATCGTCCCGGTGCGGCCCGATCAACGCGTGCCCGCTCGCAACTTCGGCAGCCATGCGCAAGGCGATTCTGGAGCGCAACAACGACTCGTAATCACTCATGTCGCCCTTGTTCTCCAGTGATGAAACATAGCGCGTCGTAACGTCTCGTTTTTCAAACAGTTGCCTCTCAAGTGCCGCATTCAAACCAGCAACATATTCTTCCCGGGCTTGATGAATTAAGACTCCCAAACGAACCAATTGTTCGTTCCATGGGGCCAGTAGATCTTCGACTTTGTCTGGACCAAGCTCATTTTCGTTTGCCAGTTGCAGCACACGATTTTTTTGTTTGATGACTTTCGCGTAGTCGGCAATCGTTTTCAGATATGCCGGTCTGAGCGATGAGATACCGCGATCGAGAAAGCGCCGGCGCGCTTCAGGCATGCCACGCACGACATCCAGATCAGCGGCTGTAAAAGAGAAGACTTGTAATTGAGTGAGATAGCGAGCGAGTGTCTCGCGTTTGGCGTTGACGAAGATTGTCTTGGAATTGTCGTGAAGACTGACTTGTAAATCGCGTTCGAGATCTGATCCGGTTGTTACCTTACCACGGATAACTGCGAGCTCTTCGCCAAACCTGATTGCTTCCTGGAGACGCTGTGTGCGAAAGGACTTGCTGCGGGCCAGGATATAGATGGCTTCAAGCCAGTTTGTCTTACCCTGGCCGTTGTTACCGTAGATGATGTTCAGTCGTGGGCCCCATTCAATTCTCCCACTGAGGTTGCGAAAGTTCGTCGCTTCAATTGCAGCGAGCAGCATGTGATGGATATTAGCAGATCGAGTTTCATGAAGTGGCTTGTAAACGAGGTAGGCTTTTACAGGATTACAGGATTCTCATGATAATCATGAAAATCCTGTAATCCTGTCTAAAACTCAGTTAAAAATCAGATACGCATAGGCATAACTACATACTTGTAATCGTAATCACCATTCTCCGATGGCTTGAGTTGGGCCTGTGAATTTCCATCCTTAAACTCAAACGCGATCTTCGCATCACCGATGACGTTTAGAAACTCTTGCAGGTACTGCGCATTGAAACCGATATCGGTTGTTTCCCCGGCGTAATCTGTTTGGATCGTTTCGTTCGCTTCACCTTCTTCAGCATTTTGCGAGCTGATCACTAACTCGTTGTTCTCGAGGTGAAAACGTATCGCGTGTGATCTTTCATCAGCCATCAGCGCCACACGCCTGATCGCATGATTGAGCAAACTGCTATTGAACTCGACTGACTTGTCGTTGTTCTTCGGCATGACCATTTCGTAATTCGGAAACTGTCCATACAGCATGCGCGAAATCAGAAGCCTTGGTCCAACCTGGAAATAGATATGATTCTCATCCATTCCCAGGCTGATCTCTTCATCGAAGCCCGCGGTTAGTTTGGTCAACTCCGCCAGAGTCTTCCGTGGAATCAGCGTATCGATACTTTCTTTCGCGCCATTTCTCGCCAGACCTTTCTTTTCGACGTATGCCAGGCGGTGGCCGTCAGTCGTAACCATGCGCGCTCCTGCCTCGTCTAAAACGAACTTGGCGCCGGAAAGCGTGTAACGCGATTCTTCTTGAGTGATGGCAAAAATAGTGCGATCGATGAATGTCTTGATGACGCCGGCGTGAAGCTTAGTCGGCGCAGACTTGAACGAAGGAACTTCCGGAAACGCATCTCGCGCCACACC
>DASTTS010000580.1:0-8751 GCA_035760085.1 Pyrinomonadaceae bacterium | reverse complement strand
GCCTTTGACAGTCGTCGAGCTCGACGCGAAACCCTCGGAGCTGCGAACGTCGATGATCGTGACCGGATGATTCGCTGTAACTTTCGCTTTGAGTTCGTCCGCACTAATCATCTCGACGGCCGGCGCCGGGTCCTGCGCCTGAACAGCGATAGCCATCAAACCAACAACGATCAGTGCGAGGATGGAACGTTTTACAGTGCTCATGATCAGCCTCCTTGTACTCATTTTGTGCGTGGCTTGTGAAACACACCGGGCGCGGTTTGACTGCCGTCGAAAGTCTTCGGGTCGTACCACGAATACGTCGCTTGCGCGTAGTAAAGATAGCCGGCAGTGCCGTCAACGGTTTCCCCAATCAAGTCGCCTTGCGGGCGCGGTAACTTCCGGCCGCTGTTTGCTGTCACGAAATCTTTTGGACTTTCAACTTTGAAGTTGTTGCCAACGACGTCCTTGAGCACGAACGTTTGGGTTGCGTCCGGATCGCGCCAGTGATTTGCGCCAAAACCGTGAATGACGGCGAGTATAGTTTCGTCCTTATCGATACGCAGTCGTGTGCGGTCCACCTTGTTGGTGCGTGGTTGACGAATGAGCCACGGCGGCAAGTCCTGGTTCATCAGGTCAAGCTTAACTGGTTTTAGAATCACTGCGAGATCTTGTGAGCCGTCGCCGTTGAAGTCGCCGGAGAGATAATTCGGGTTGTGGTTGGCGGAGACTACGGCAGCATCTTTGAAGACACGTTTCACGGCTTCCTGTACTTCGGATTGTTTCGGGGCTGCGGCCGCGGTTAGTTGTACTGGTGTCGATTCGGGAGTTGGCTGAACAGCGGGCGGCGGCGCTTCCACCACCGGCTGTTTTGATGAGCCACATGCGCAGAGCGTGAATGCCAGAACAATCAAGATGAGAGTGCGCATTTCAAGTGAACCTCTTGAGCTATTAGTCAGTTGTTTACAGGATTTACAAGATTCTCCAGGATTTACAGTAAATCATGAAAAATCTTGTAAATCTTGTACAGCGAAGCCCGCCAGACAGTGTCCGGCGAGCTTCGGGATAGTGCCTCGTCAGTTCGGCTGCCGCCCGTAGATCATAACGACAACACGAAAGCAATCAGATCGTTCCGTTGCGCGGCGGTCAGGGCATTGAAGCTATTCCTCGATGCCGTTGCCTGGCCGGCGTGCAGTTGGATCGAATCGAATATCGTCACGTTCAGGCCCTCATGCATGAGCCTGTTGCGTCCCCGAATGCCCCATAGCGGCGGCGTTCGAATTTGGTTAGCCGTTGCCTGTCCGGCGTTTTGAACAATGCCATCACCCGTGCCGATGTTGTGTAGCGCAAAATCGCTGAACGGGTGGATGATCTTGTTACCGAGCGCGGCCGGAACTGCGAACGCGCCACCATTGATGAGCGTTCCCGGAGCAGCGGTGGTGAAAGTGCGGGTGTGACAAACATTGCAGCCAACCGCATTGAACAGTGAATCGCCGCGTACCGCAGCCGCCGGAAGCGGGTTCTGACGACCGGGGGCACGTGTTGCTGCCATGAAATCGGCAAACGCAAGCACGTCGTCGCCATCATCCTCAGGATCCGGAACCGGATCGAAAGGAGACGGGAACGTCACGTTGATAACACCTTCAGCGGTGCTGGCTGGATTCTCGTGAGTGCCGGCGTCTGCGGCATCGGAACTCCTGCCGCCGAAGCCGTCAAACGGATTGGTGATACCCATCTCGTTGAGATAGGCATCGCCTGAGAACGAAACGAGACTCGCATGTTGAGCTTTCCAACCGAAGCGGCCGATGCGAAGCGTGTTGTTGGCTTCGGTTACCGGGACGTTGGTGAGAGTTCCACGTTGTGCGAGTGGCTGTGCGTTGACGTTGTTCTGCAGTGTTGCGTTAGCGAGACACTCGACGAAACCATCGCCCAGGGTGCTGAGCGTAACGCGGAAGGCTTTGACGGTCTCAGCCGTGGAGATATGTTCCACGATATCTGAATCCGTCGCGCGAGCATGAATTAATTGCCCGCCGGGTGCGTCCACGAATGCGCCGTTCACTAGATGGCCGGCCCTGAATTCCATCTGCTGGCCGAAGGCGCCAACGTCTACTGACTGGTGACACTCAACGCATCCTACATCGTTATAGGTTGGTCCAAGGCCATCGTCGATGGTCTCGCGTTCCGAGAAGATGAATTTATTGTCTTCGAATCTGCCGTTCCCGCGCGCGGTGGGTGCTACAGGGTCGTTGACGCATTCGACAATCGGCGTACCCTTGACGCCGAAGCCGTTGAACAAGTCATCGGTTTTGGCATCATTATCAGTGGTCAGTGCCTCGGTTGCAGTTTGACCTTCGACAGGTTGGGGCTCGCTCAACGGAAGAAAGAGCGCGATCGCGAATAGAAGTAGGGTAAGGATGGGTAAAACTTTCCTCATTTTGACTTGACCTCCTAGGAGCTACAAACGGGTTGCGACACAAAACCTACAGTTCACCCGTCGGCAAACTGGACAGTTCTGCTCTAATTTTTGTGAAAAACCCTGCTTGATTTGGTACAGAGGCAGCTCAAGTCTTAGGGGGATCGACCAGAGTTATGAGTCCCCTCACGGAACAAGCAAACCAAGGCTGAGCCCTAGTCGTGAGAGAGAGAGAAGAGGCGCGGTCTCCGCTCGAAAAGTAAATCGAATTATGCTGGGCAGTACTTGAAAGTCGGGAGGCCCGCACTCTATTCCCGTTTATGGTCAATGTCAAGAAAATTGTATCCAAAAGATTACACACAAATTGAAATCAGGTAATCTGTGTAAAACTGTGGATAGACTAAGCCGAAAAACTTATCCGTTTACCGCTATCGTTGGGCAGGAGGAGATGAAACTCGCCCTGCTGCTGAACGTCGTTGATCCGCTGATCGGCGGGGTTTTGATCATGGGCCATCGCGGTACGGGAAAGTCGACGGCCGTGCGCGCGCTCGCAGACTTGTTGCCGCAGATCGACGTCGTCGCAGGCTGTCCTTATAACTGCGATCCGAAGGGCGATCTGTGTGATCAATGTCGTGGCGCGGAGATCACTTCGAAAAAGACTCCGGTGCCCGTTGTCGAGCTGCCGTTAGGCGCGACTGAAGATCGGGTGTGCGGGACGATCGACATTGAGCGTGCTCTGTCTGCCGGCCGGAAAGCTTTCGATCCGGGCCTGCTCGCGCGTGCGAATCGCGGGTTTCTCTACATCGACGAGGTTAACCTGCTCGAAGATCATCTCGTCGATCTTCTGCTCGACGTTGCAGTCACTGGCATCAATAAAGTTGAGCGTGAAGGCGTTTCGGTCGAGCATCCCGCGAGTTTCGTCCTGATCGGCTCGGGAAATCCGGAGGAAGGCGAGCTCAGACCTCAGCTCCTCGATCGATTCGGATTGCACGCAGAAGTCACGACTGAAAACTATCTGCAAAACCGCATCGACATTATCGAGCGTCGTGAGGGTTACGATCGCGATCGCGAAGCTTTCTGTAAAACCTACGAAACGAATCAGGAGCAACTCCGCAAACGGATCACACGTGCACGCGCAAACCTGACGAAGATAGTAGTCGAGCGGCCTGTGCTGGAAAGGATTGCCCAACTTTGTGCGGATCTGAAAGTAGATGGTCATCGTGGTGAGCTGACGATCATGCGCGCGGCGCGGGCGCTCGCAGCGTTTGAAGGGCGTCGTGCGGTGACGGACGATCACGTGAAGCGAGTTTCGGCGATGGCGCTGCGGCATCGTTTGCGTCGTGACGCATTGGACGAGACAGCAACGAGCGAACAGATCCAGCAGGCTGTCGATGAAGTGTTTCCGAATCCACCGCAGTCGCAACAGTCGGGCGGGAATGGCGGCGGCGAAACGCAAAATCTCGATCGGCCTGGGAAAGTAAATAAAGATGCTCCGAGACAGCGGCGATCAGCATCGGGTGCCAGTTCACGACCCAACGATGCTGACGTGCTGTCGCCACCGGCGGTTGAGCGCAAGTCGGGCGAAGTGAAGCTCGAAGAACACATGAGGTCGACGGATCGTGCCGAAAAGTCGCGCTCATTGAGCAGACGTGCGAGCGGTGGCAAGGCGGCGTTGGTCCAACAGCGTGGCCGGTACACGCGTGCAGTCACGTTCAAAAGCAACGGCGCGCGTATCGCGATCGATGCGACGCTCCGCGCGCTCGTCGGTCTCGAGCAACGGCTCGCGCCGGTTAGCTCACAGGCGTTGCGTTACAAACTGCTCAAACACAAGCAGGGAACTTTGTTTGTTTTTGCCATCGATGCGTCAGGCAGTATGGCAGCCAACCGGATCGCGCGGGCGAAGAGCACGATTCTCAAACTGCTGCGCAAGTCGTATCTGAATCGCGACAGCGTGGCGATTGTTTCGTTTCATGGGACAACGGCGAACGTCGACTTGCCTCCGTCACGAAGTATTCTGCGCGCGCGACGCGTGCTGGACTCGTTGCGAATGGGCGGCAGCACGCCACTCGGTTTAGGACTCGTGACCACGATCGAGTTGCTGGAGCTTGTTGGAAACAAGTTCGGCGAAAATGTGGTGCTGTTGTTTACGGATGGGCGATCGAATGTGCCGCTCAGACGCGGCGGTCTCAACCTGCGCGCGTTCAGGCAAGTAAAGATCGAGTCCGAGCTGCGAGAGTTGACAGTCGCGCTACACCGGACAAAAGCACGTGTCGTCGTTGTGGACACGCAAAAAGAATTCGAGTCCGCAGAAGAAACGCGGCGCCTCGCTGCAATCCTGCGCGCGCGCTTCGTAAAAATCGCGCCCGCAATTTAGAAAGAACATCTCTCGCGGCGGCGCAACGGCGCAACGCGGCTTCCTTTGCGCCGCTGCGCCGCTGCGTGAGATTTTTCTCGATGCCTAACGACCCCAATAATGATCGTGACGCGAAGGTCTTCGCGCTTTACGAGCAACTGGTTGAGATCGAACAGCGGTTGATCCCTACTGGTCTGCACGTCTTCGGTCGCGCGTCATCCGCGGGTGAAAAGGCAGATCTGCTAAAGATGATCGCATCGTTCGATCGCCCGGAAGCAGGTGCGCGCGCGCTTCCGGAGGAGTTGCTCGACGAATCAATAGCGGAGTTTCTCGCGAATGGCGCCGATGCCGCCGTCGCGTTTCTCGAGCAAAAGGGGTTGAGTGCCGAGACAACGGGTCCAGTCTTCAAACTGCTTGAATCAGTTACAACGAAGCTTCAAACGAACAACGAGATCGATTCACTCGTGCGTGCACTGCGTGGAGAGTTCATCGAGCCTGGCCCAGGCGCGGATATCATTCAAAATCCGGACATTCTTCCGACGGGCAGAAACACACACGCGATCAATCCGTACGGTGTGCCTTCTGCTGCGGCCTACGCCCGTAGTGAGACGGTCGCAAACAGTTTGCTTGCCCGTTACAAAAACGAGAATGGTCGTTATCCGGAAGCGATGGCGCTTGTACTTTGGGGTCTCGACAACATCAAGACGCAGGGCGAAGGCGTTGCCCAGGCGCTTTGGCTGCTCGGCACGCGCCCGGTGCGCGATGCTTTAAATAGGACCACGAGCGTCGAGGCAATCCCACTTGCGGAGCTCGGCCGGCCGCGGATCGATGTTGTGATGACTGTTTCCGGCATCTTCCGCGATCTGTTTAGTCCGACGGTCCAACTACTCGACAAGGCCGTGCGTCTCGTGGCCCAACTCGACGAACCGCTTGAGCTCAATTACGTTCGCAAACACGTCTTGCAGCAAATCGAGGAGGATCGTTGCGATCTCGACGACGCTGCCATGCGCGTCTTCTCAAATGCGCCGGGAAACTACGGCACGAACGTGAACTTCATGGTGATGGATTCGCAGTGGGAACGTGAGGAGACGCTCGGGGATCTCTTCGTCACGCGCAAGTGTTTTGCGTACGGCCGCGATTCGAAAGGTCGTGGATTTTCGGGTAGGGAAGCGCGCGTCGCAATGGACCGTGCGCTTTCACTGGTCGAAGCGACGTACCAGAACATCGACACATTCGAAATTGGGTTGACCGATGTGGACCACTATTTTGAGTATCTCGGCGGCGTGTCGAAAGCCGTGGAGAAACGGGCGAAGGCGCGGCCCGCGATTTATTTGTCTGACAGTTTGTCGCGTGAGGTGAAGATTCGATCGCTGGAAGAGACGGTGCGTTTGGAGACGCGGGCGAAGACGCTCAATCCGAAGTGGTATGAAGGGATGTTGAAGCATGGGTTTCGCGGCGTGGCCGAGATTGAGAATCATGTGTCGAATACGTTTGGGTGGAGCGCGACCGCCGATGCGGTTGATGATTGGGTTTACACGGAGGTGGCGAACACGTTTTTGTTTGATGAGCAGATGCTGGAGCGGTTGCGCGAGCTGAACCCGCACTCGGCACACTCGCTCGCGCAAAGATTGTTGGAGGCGAATGGGCGCGGGTACTGGGAGGTTGACGAGAGTGTGTTGGGTCGATTGAGGGAGATTGCTCGAAATCTGGAAGACCAGCTTGAAGGGGTAGTGTAGTTGTTGACAGGATTACAGGATTTACAAAATAAATCCTGTGAATTCTGTAAAATCTTGTCATCCTGTCTAATGAATATCACTGTTCTCTACGTCGGCTCGAGTCTACTGGCGCCGCTGAAATCCGCGGAGCGGGAGATTAATCGTGTGCACAGGCTCGACCTGCGTGTGGCGGCGTACAACTTTGGATCGCCGTTGAGTGATCGAGAGTGGGTTGATGTTGAAGAGGATTTGAAGGAAGCGAATATTGTTTTCGTCATTCATGTGATGGATGGCGAGAATGCGACGCGGCTTGTTTCCGCGCTGGATCGAGTAAAAAACGATGCCGTCATCGTCATCAATTGCATGCCGGAGCTGATGCGCCGGACGCGCATGGGTCGGCTCGACATCTCCACAATTGGCAGCAGGCAACACGGCAAAGGTGGGAAGCTGTTGCGCTCGGTCGGCTCGTGGGTCGGCAATCACGCACGCCGCGGAAAATCTCAGGACAAGCACACAAAGTATTTGAAACTCGTCGATCGCCTGCCGGGAATTCTCAAGTTTGTTCCGACCGCGGGCGCGTTAACAGACGCAAAGCACTATCTGTATCTCTTCTGTTACTTCCTCCAACCGACACCGCAAAACATCCGGTCGATGTTGCTTTACGCGCTCGTGCAGTACGTCCGTGACGATCGCTTAAAGAAGATTCGCGTGCCGAAACCGGAGCAGATGCCGTCGGTTGCCGTCTATCACCCGAACGCGCCGGCGCTGTTTCGCACATTCGCCGAATATCGTAAGTGGTATCGCAAACCGCTGGATCGCGATTCGACCATCGGGTTGTTGTTGATGCGCCCGCAGGTAATCAGTAAGACCACAAAACACTACGACGCACTAATCAACGCCATCGAAGCAGAAGGTCTGAGCGTCATCCCGGCGATCGCAACGCTCATGGACAATCGCGAGGCTGTGTCGAAGTTTTTTGTCGGGACAGGCGATGCGAAAGCGCGCGTCAGTCAGATTGTTTCGCTCACCGGCTTCAGTTTTGTCGGTGGTCCGGCAATGAACGATAGCGCGGCCGCGTCGGAGTTTTTGCGCGAGCTGAACTTGCCGTATCGCTCGGCCGTGAGTCTTGACACCCAGACGATCGAAGCATGGTCTGATTCGCAGACGGGTTTGAATCCGGTTCAGGCCGGTATGCAAATCGCGATTCCCGAAATTGATGGTGCGACTGAGCCGTTCATTTACGGCGGCATTCCCACGCGCGGACAGGAACCGATCGCTCTCGAGGATCGCTGTCAGCGGTTAGCGCGACGCTTGAAGCGTTGGCACACGTTACAAACCGCACCGCGCAAAGACGTAAAGCTCGCCATCGTTTTGTTCTGCTTTCCGCCAAACAAAGGAAACATCGGAACTGCCGCAGATCTCGACGTGTTTCCCGGCGTGTTCGATGTGCTCACGCGATTGCAGGGCGAAGGTTATCGCGTCGATGTTCCGGATTCCGCGGACGAGTTGCGCGAGAGACTTAACGACAACGTCTCGTATCGAATGAACGTTCAGGAGTATCGACGGCTCTGTCCTTACGTGAGGGAAGTCGAGCGTGACTGGGGCACTGCGCCCGGCGGGATCAATACATTCGGTAAGGAATTACTGATCCAGGGCCTCGAGTTAGGGAACGTATTTATCGGTGTGCAGCCCACGTTTGGGTTTGAAGGTGATCCGATGCGGTTGATGATGGCGCGGAGTGGCTCGCCTCATCACGGGTTCATGGCTTTCTATACTTATCTTTCGAAGGTCTTCAAGGCCGACGGTGTGATTCACTTCGGCACGCACGGCGCGATGGAATTTATGCCGGGTAAGCAGATCGGACTGTCAGGTGAGTGCTGGCCGGACCGTTTGATCGACGAGCTACCAAATTTCTACATCTACAGCGTTAATAATCCTTCCGAAGGCTCGATTGCGAAACGTCGCTCGTACGCCGAGTTGATCTCCTACCTCACGCCGCCAATCGAAAATGCGGGATTGTATAAAGAATTGGCGGGTCTCAAGGATCTAGTGATGGCGTACCGGCAGTCGACGAACGAATCCGAGCGGGATCAGCTCTATCAATCCATCGAGGCGCTCAGACAGGAAACGCATTTTTAACCGCGGATAGCGCGGATGAAATCCTGCGGATTTACGCGGTGAATAAAGGTCTCGACACCATCAATCGCAATCACGGGAATGTCGTACTTATATTTTCTGAGTAGCTCGTCATCAGATTCGATATTCACCTCTTCAAGCGTGAACTGATCCCT
>DASTTS010000579.1:0-3442 GCA_035760085.1 Pyrinomonadaceae bacterium | reverse complement strand
GGTATTGTGAGACAGGATTACAAGATTTTCAGGATTTACAAGATTAATGTCGCGTCAAACTGTTGAATTTTCGATCACCGCAGCGGAGAAGCTGAACGAAACGCTTAATGCGTTTCTGCAAATTGATCGCGAGGGGGCGTTGCGGCGCGCCGGGGAGATTGAGAAGAGTGGTCAGAGTGGCCCACTTGCCGGGATTCCCATAGCAATCAAAGACAACATTTGCGTTAAGGGATTGCAGGCATCCTGCGGGTCGAAGATTCTCGGCGATTACCATCCACCTTACAACGCCACCGTGATCGAGCGTCTCACGAAAGCGGGCGCGGTTGTCATCGGGAAGACCAACTGCGACGAGTTTGCGATGGGCTCGTCGAATGAAAATTCTGCGTTCGGTCCAGTTCGCAATCCGTGGGATACGACGCGCGTTTCCGGCGGTTCGTCCGGTGGTTCGGCGACGGCTGTCGCGGCGGGCATCGTTCCTGTCGCACTCGGCTCAGACACCGGCGGCTCGGTTCGGCAACCGGCATCGCTGTGTGGCGTCGTGGGAATGAAACCGACCTACGGTCGCAACTCGCGCTACGGCCTCGTCGCGTTTGCATCTTCGTTGGACCAGATCGGCGTGTTTGCGCGTGAAGTTGAAGACGTGGCGCGCGTGCTCGGCGTCATTGCCGGACGCGATCTACACGATGCCACGACTGCTGACGTGCCGGTGCCTGATTACGTCGCTTCGCTTACCGGCGATCTGAAAGGCGCGCGCATCGGTTTTCCACGTGCACTCTTCGGTCAGGGACTCGAAGATGAAGTGAAGACTTCCGTCGAGAACGTTGTCGATGTTTATCGCGATCTGGGCGCTGAGATTGTCGATGTTGAATTACCGAATGCGGGCTACGCGATCGCTGTCTACTACATCATCGCGACTGCCGAAGCCTCTTCAAATCTCGCGCGCTTCGATGGTGTTCGGTACGGATTCCGCGCAGAAGACGCGCCTGAGCTGCGGCAGATGTATCGCAAGACGCGGGAGGAAGGTTTTGGAGCGGAAGTTAAACGCCGCATCATGCTCGGCACTTATGTACTCTCTGCCGGCTACTACGACGCTTACTATCGCAAAGCACAGCAAGTGCGAACATTGATCAAGAACGATTTCCTGAAAGCGTTTGCGAGTTGTGACGCCATCATCACACCGACGTCGCCGACGCCTGCTTTCGCGATTGGTGAGAAGACTGACGATCCGCTCGCGATGTATCTCAACGATATTTATACGGTGACAGCGAACCTCGCTGGTATTCCGGGAATCAGCGTGCCGTGCGGGCTCTCGTCTGACCGTCTGCCGATCGGGTTTCAGTTGCTTGGGCCATACTGGTCAGAGGATCAGCTGCTGAAGTTCGCGCATGGATATGAGCAGGTGAGGCCCTTCACCGAAAGACCGCCAATCAGCGCTTCGTAACCACGTATGTGGCGGATTTTTTTCGATCAGCTTTATCGGGGATTAGATCGCCGGTGAAGAGTTCGAGCACGCCCTTCGCGGTGCCGACGACGGGTGTGACGTCCAGGCCCACGTGCACGACGCCCGGCAGCAAGCCCTTCTTCTTTATCTCGTAGCCCGCCAGTCCAAAGGCAAAGACCGACCCGACAATCGGAATGGGTTTGATGAGGCGCTTCGCGACGCCCCAGCCACCGGCCCTGATGATTCTGCGTTTGAGAGTGGTCATCCTTAAACCTCTAAACGTGATAGCATGCCTTTCGATGCGACTCAAGCTGTTTTCGCTTGCCTGCGCAATTATCGCAATTGCGTTGCTAATTTCCTGTCGTCCCGGCTCCGGTAGCAAGAGCCGTCTCCTGATCTACACGCCACACGGCCAGGATCTCCTAAAAGACTTCATCACGCGCTACAAGCAACAGTATCCGAACGTCGACGTGCAATGGCTCGACATGGGCTCGCGTGAGGTTCTGGAGCGCGTGCGCGTCGAGAAAAATCGCCCCCAGGCTGACTTGTGGTGGGGCGCGTCGCACACGACTTTCCAGACAGCGGCTGACGAAAACCTGTTGCTCGAGTTTCGCCCGACATGGGCTGACAAAGTTCCGGCAGATTCTCGCGATCCGGGTGATCGCTGGTACGGCACTTACGAAACACCTCAAGTGATCGCGTACAACAGCGAAGCGGTGCCGGCAGCAGAAGCGCCGCGCGACTGGGACGACGTACTCGATCCGAAGTGGCACGATAAGATCCTGATTCGCAATCCCAATCCGTCTGACACGATGCGCGCGATCTTTGGCGCGATGATCTGGCGTTTCTACAAAGACACCGGCTCGACCGACAAAGGTTACGACTGGCTACGCAAACTCGATGCAAACGTTCACGAGTACACCGCGGACGGAACCTTGCTGATGCAGAAACTCGCGCGCCGCGAAGGTCTCGTCACGCTCTGGGACATGCCTGACGTTCGTCTTTTCAAAGAGCAGAAAAACCTGCCGGTTGGATATTCGATACCTACGAGTGGTACGCCGGTGATCATCGACGGCATTGCGCTTGTTCGTGGTGGTCCAAACACGGAAGAAGCGAAACGGTTTTACGAGTTTGTGACGACGCCCGAGAGTTTGACGTATGCAGCGCAGAAGTATTACCGCATTCCGGTGCGCACGGATCTGGATCGCACGCAGCTTCCGGCGTGGATGAATGAGCCGTTCACGGCGATGCCGCTCGATTGGGATCTCTTGCGCAAGAATGGCAGCGATTGGTTAAGATACTGGGACACTGAGATCAGAAAACACTAAGCCGAAAACCTTGGACAGGATTACAGGATTTTCAAGATTTACATGATTCATCCTGTTAATTTTGTAAATCCTGTCATCCTGTAAAATGTCTTTTCTTTCCCTTAACGCTATCTCCCGAACCTTCGGCACGACGCGCGCGGTCGCTGACGTCTCACTCGACGTGAATCAAGGCGAGTTTTTCGGTCTGCTTGGCCCATCCGGCTGCGGGAAGACGACCACGCTCCGCATGATCGCAGGCCTCGAGAAACCCGACGCCGGTTCGATCCTCTTCCAGGAGCAGGACATCACGAATCTCCCACCCGAACGACGCGGCTTCGGCATGGTCTTTCAAAACTACGCGCTCTTCCCGCACCTGAACGTCTTCGAGAACGTCGCCTTCGGCCTGCGCGCACGTCACAAGAGCAAAGAGGAAATGAAAGCGCGCGTGAACAGCGCGCTCGAACTGGTCCAACTGCCCGGTTACGAAAAACGCGCCGTCGACGAGCTCTCAGGTGGACAGCAACAACGCGTCGCCATCGCCCGTGCGATCGCGATCGAGCCGGCGCTCTTACTCTTTGACGAGCCACTCTCAAACCTCGACGTCTCGCTTCGTGAATCGACGCGCAGCGAGCTGCGCGAGCTCGTCACGCGTCTCGGACTAACAGCGGTTTACGTCACACACGATCAGGAAGAA
>DASTTS010000578.1:0-27132 GCA_035760085.1 Pyrinomonadaceae bacterium | reverse complement strand
TCGCACGTGTTTGAGCGACAGGCGATGTACATGTACTTGCACCAGGGCATGGCTGTTTACTTCGCGGAGTCGTTGCAAACTATTGGTCCAAACTTGCGCGAAGTCAGTCCGACCGTGCTGGTCGGCGTACCGCGCATCTTTGAGAAGATCTACCAGCGGATTCGTGAGAGCGCGGCGGAGCGGGGAAAAGTGAGTGTTGCGTTGCTCGCGTGGTCTATTTCAGTGGCGCGCGAGTATGCGAAGTTTGTGCTTGATCGTAAGCCGGTGCCGGCGCTGCTTAAGTTCAAACATTCAATTGCGTCGAAGCTTGTCTTTTCAAAGTGGCAACGGGCGTTTGGTGGAAAGATGCGGCTGTTGGTATCAGGCGGCGCGGCGTTGGCCGAGGATCTCTCGTACATCTACTTCGGCGCTGGAATTCCAGTCGTCCAGGGTTACGGGTTAACGGAAACTTCGCCTGTGATCACGACGAGCAGCATCGATGAGATTCGCCCCGGAACGGTTGGTAAAGCAATTCCAAATGTTGAGATCCGCATCGCGGAAGATGGCGAGATTGAAGTGCGTGGTCCAAACGTGATGCAGGGTTACTACAACAAGCCGGAAGAAACGCGAGCTGTGTTCACCAGCGATGGCTGGTTCAAGACTGGCGACGTTGGCACGCTCGATAAGGATGGATTCTTGCGCATCACCGATCGGAAGAAAGAGTTGTTCAAGACTTCCGGTGGTAAGTACATCTCACCGCAGCCGATCGAACAGGCGATCAAGGGCTCACGTTTTGTGAACCAGGTTGTGTTGATTGGAGCAGAGCGCAAGTTTCCGGCGGCGTTGATCGTGCCGGTTTGGGAGCAGCTCGAATCGTACTGCAAGTTGAAGGGGATTGAAGTTAAGACTCGCAGCGAGCTTTGCCGGCATCCGCGCATCGTCGATTTGATTCAACGCCAGATTGATGGACTGACGCCGAATCTCGCGAAGTACGAGAAAATCAAGAAAATCGCTTTGCTGGAGAATGAGTTTACGATTGAGGGTGGCGAGCTCACGCCGACGCTAAAAGTTAAGCGCAGAGTGATTGATGAGAAGTATCGTGATGTGATTGAGGGGCTTTATGCCGAATAAGTTTTAGACAGGATTGCAGGATTTACAAGATTGACAGGATTAGGGTTGTCTTGGAATCTCGATGTCGAGATTCAGTGCTTTGAGAATTCGGCTTCCTGCATCTTCACCCGCCTGCTGTAACACCCGTTCATAATACAGCGAGTTTGAACCGCGAGAGCTTGGTCCAACAATCAATGGGCCGGCGCGATTGGCGTTCGGGTAACTATGTCCGGTAGTCACGATCTTCGCGGTGCCTGGAGCAAAAACAACGAAATCGAGTATGAGCTCGCTGGACGTTCGAGACATATTGTCGAGCTTCAAAGTGAGCAGGACGACGTAAGTAACCTTTTCCTCTTTCGCCTTCTTGATCGCCTCACCGCGAGTCATGGATTTATCGCTTGCTTCAACGGCTCCCGCAGTTCCTGCACGCAGACGATTCACACAACCTCGCAACGCCGCGTCGTGATAAGTAAAAGGAACGGATAAAAACGTATCGTTACGATCGGTGCCGACATAGAATATTGGCTCCGTTACTTTGTCCGCTTTTTTCGGCGTGGGTGTTGCCTCGGGAGTTGGCGTTGGGACGGGAGTTGCCGGAGCTGTCTTCGCGTGCCTGCGACCTGATTGTGCGTGGACAGACCAGACGCACAGTGCGACGACCAGCATGGCTGCGAAGACCCGATACCTCATGTGCGTCTGAATTGTAAACACTCACCGTGAGAATGGGAAGTTTGATTTGTTACACTGCGGAACCGATGGAGCTCAAAAAACCTCAGACTCTCGTAATAACCGGTGTTCGTGATCAGGCCCGGCTTATACGCTCGTTCGATCTACGGGCCGATAACGTGGTGGATTTCACGCCCGGGCAGGTAGCGGTGCTGCGCGTTGACGGGGAAGAGCCGGCTTACTTTGCATTCGCCGGTGCGCCTGAGGATCGGGATCTCGAAGTGCTGGTGAAGCAGAAGGTCGGGGCCAGCGCCGTAATTTACAACATGAGTGTTGGCGATCAGATCGAGCTGCTCAGCGTCGCGGGACACGGCTTCAATCTCGACGCGATGAAGGGTCGTGATCTGGTGTTCGTGGCGATGGGGACAGGCGTCGCGCCGTTACGTTCGGCATTGCGACACGCGTTGAAACGAAAGCATGAGTTTGGGCAGTTGATCGTGCTCTACGGTGCGCGCACGCCGGATGATTTTTGTTATCAAGATGAGACTGAAGACTGGAGCGAGCACGGTGTCGAGCTGCGCCAGGTGATCTCGCGGCCGGACGGGCATGAGTGGTCTGGGCCGACGGGATACGTGCAATCCTTGTTGGACCACGTGTTGCCGGACTTGTCTTCACCGGTCGCGCTCATCTGCGGCTCGCGCGAGATGATCGAGCAAACGCGCGAGCGTCTCGGCAAGATGGGCTTTAAGCCCGACGAGATTTTGACGAACTATTAGTGCCTGAAAAACTGTGCTGCTTTGATGATCGTCGCGTTACAGTAGCGCCGGATGGCCTTGAAGTCCGCCCAGTTCTCGGTAACGACCTGCGCTTTCCACCTTCGCGCACTGACGGCGATCAAGACATCCAGCGCCAGGCGCTGCGACGCTCCCGGCGGCAGCGGTTTTAGGTTCCCCCTGCCTTCCCGTCTTCTGCGCTCCGTTAAAAGAAAGAGAATTTTGGATGCAAGCAGCCAGTCTTCAGCATTGGGCACAATTAGTAAGTTGTTCTGTTGAAATTGGCGACTGGCGCGCTCGTAGGATTTTCTACGCGACTTGTCCTTCGCGCTAGCTGTAAGCTCCATTAGCACAACTGCCGACATCAGGAAATTTTTCGGCATCTCCTGAAGAGCAAAGATCTTTCGTGAAATAATCACTGAGGTGTCGTAGGTGAAGTACGGCATCCGGCGTCCTCTCTTTAAAATAGTGTTGTTAGAGTCTTTGGAATTCTCCTCGCTGATTACTTTCGTAGGCCCAGCGGAAGATTTTCAAGGTAAGTTTCTCTAGCTTTTTTAACCGCTTTTGCCGTGCGAGTTCTTCGGCCTTCTTTTTCGCCGTGCTTGATTTTGCGGCGGGCTTAGTCGCTTTGGATGCAGCCTTTTTCGCGCGCGGCGAAGTTGATAATGACGCCGAAGCTTTCTTACGAGAAACTTTCTTGCGAGTTGAGGTGTGAGAATTTTGTTTCTTTACTGACATGCCGCGCAGTATAACACAGTTGAGAGTGTGCGCAATGTTTCGGACGGAGCGCTTGGCGCTCCGCCCTTGCTTCAACACTTAAACCTTAACTTGACGGTGGCTTCAGACCCATCATGCGCATGTACGTAATGATGTTGCCGTAATGCAGGCTCGTGTGGCCCACGTTTGTGAATAACGGTCTGAGCTGGCCATTGCCGGAGCCGTAGGCTGCGTTACATTTTCCGACGGCTTCTTTCAGTTTCGGAAGTACCGCGTCTTTGTCGGTGCTGCCCTTTTCGATTGGTGTCGCCCACTCGACTTTATTGCCAACTGCGTGAGCGCAGAAATAGTTGTAAGAATCTGCGATGTGCGCGATCAACTGACCATAAGTGCGCACTGTGTCCACCGGACGATAGTTGTACTTATCTGCCGGGACCATCTCGGCGGCCTGCATCACCCAGCCGTTGACTTCGTTGAAGCCGTTGCGCAACTCGGTCGGCATGTCAGGCGCCTTTTCAGGGGTTGACTGTGCAAAGCTCGACGCTGCCGAGACGACCAGGCAGCAAAGTATGAAGAGAATTCTGACTTTCATAGGGGCCTCCTTTTTGGCGGCGCATCCTAAGCGGTGAAGTGAGGAATAGCAACAAAGAATACGCGAACGGTACGAATTCTGAGACGAACGGGCTCACCGCAGGTTCGGCTGCAATCAAATTGCTAGCGCCCGGCCGCCTGCGCAATATGATGAGCGACACCGTTGTAGCCGTCGATCCACGCAGTACACATCGGGCAGGCATTTACCTGCTTTTTCCCATACATGAATTGATAGATCACGAGTGTGAAAAAATCTTATCATTCGTCACCATTTATTTGAACTATTGTTCCATTGGCTCGTACTCGGATAAGTTAGAACCAACCGTTGCTGACGGCTAATTCAGGATTAACCTAATAAACGTTCCACTTTTCCGCATGAGGTGACTTATGTTCCGCACCGTCACGTTACTGGCAGCATGTCTCTTCATCTATGTTAGCGCAGTCGCGCAACAAGACAGACCTCTCTTAATTGGGCGTGTGTCTCTTAACCAAACGCACATCGCCTTTACTTATGCAGGGAAGATCTGGCTGGTCGAGCGAACTGGCGGCACTGCTAAACGACTTACCAATACGCCGAATGAGGAAATGAGTCCTGTCTTCTCTCCCGACGGCAAACGGATCGCATTTTCACGCAGCAACGGAAACGATTGGGACGTTTTCATCGCACCAGCCGACGGATCCGGCGAGCCAAACCGAATCACGATGATGCCCGAAGACGACTTAGTCACATCGTGGTCGCCGGATGGAAAGGAAATCATCTTCGAGACGACCAGGGATGAGGAAACCGTAACTCGTCTTTACAAAACTTCCGCCGATCGCTTGGCACTTGCAACTGCGCTCCCGTTGCACCAAAGCTATTCCGGTTGGCTCTCACCGGACGGCAGCCGTATCGTCTACAACCCACGGTCGGGCGCCGGCGAGTGGCGTTACTACCGTGGCGGATATGCCGCAACTCTCTGGATAGCCGATCTAAAAACCGGCGCGCTTGAAAAACTCTCGAACGGAACATCCAACGATCGAAATCCTGTCTGGTTGCAGGACAAGATTTATTTCGTCTCCGATCGCAGTGGCATCTTCAATCTCTATGTTTACGACACTGCGTCGAAGAAAACACAACAACTGACAAAATACGCCGGCCAGGGTGTGCGCACTGCTGCCGTCACTAACGGCGCCGCGGCTTACGTACAAGCAGGACGAATACACCTGCTCGATCTGAGTACCAACAGCGACAAAGTAATCAATGTTTCGGTGTCTCCTGATACGAGCGAGCTCGCTCCGCGCACGGCAAACGCGATGAGGTCTCTCGAACAAATTCTTCCCTCGGCAACCGGCGATCGGATCGTGTTCGGCGCTCGCGGCGAAGTGTTGATTTTTGATCCGGCAAACGGTTCATATAAAAACCTGACGAATACACCGGGCGTTGCCGAGCGCTATCCGATAATTTCGCCCGATAACAAATCCGTCGCTTACGTTTCAGACGAATCCGGAGAGTATGAGCTTCACGTCAGATCTCTCGAAAACGATTCAGTTAAAAAGATCCGAATCGAGCAGAAGCCCTCGTTCTACTGGGCGCTGGTCTGGTCGCCTGATTCGCGAAAGGTCAGCTTCATCGATAGACGACTCGGCCTTTGGCTAGTTGACGTTACTGCCGAAGCCGCGATCAAGGTTGATACTTCACCTTACTCCTCGCAGGACGCATGGAGTCCAAACTTTTCACCTGACTCGCGTTTTCTTACCTATTCGAAACGCTTGAAGAACCGCGCCGGCACCATCTTCATTTACGACATCGCGCAGAAAAAAGCGTTTCAGGTAACGGATGGCATCACGCACGCGCAGACGCCGGTATTTGACGCCAACGGCAAGTATCTTTATTTCGTTTCGAGCCCCAATGCGGGCACGACTGACTTTGGCTGGGGCGTTCTCAACGGAATCTTTGCTAACCCGCTGGTCGTGCGACGAGTTCACGCGGTTGTTTTGTCGAAGGACCAGCCGTCGCCACTCCTGCCTAACGGCCAACCCAATCCCGACGCGAAAGTCGGTGAGCCGCTGCCGCAAGTGAAGATTGATTTCGAAGGTCTTGGATCGCGCTTCGTAAATCTGCCGTTGCCGCAACGCGACTATTCGCAACTCGCCGTGGGACAACCCGGAAAGTTAATAATTGGTATCGGTGAATGGTCAGCGACTCCCGGCGACTTAGGCGCCCAGACGCAATCACAGGCCGTGTATTCGTTCGACATCGCCAAGGGCGGCCAGATGCAGAAGATCGTGGACCAGATCAACGCCGTGGATATAACTACGGACGGTAAGAAGCTTCTCTACCGCAAAGGCAGAGATTTCTTTCTCACATCGACTGATGGTCCGGCAAAACCCGACGAAGGTCGACAGGATTTCAGCAAGATGGAAGTGCGCGTAGTTCCGGCTGAAGAATGGCGCCAGATGTTTCATGAATCGATGCGCATCATGCGTGATTGGTTCTACGATCCGAATTATCACGGTCAAAACCTCGCCTCGCTCGAAAACGAATTTGCGGCTTACCTGCCGACCATCGTTCGTCGCAGCGATCTCAATCGCCTGATGCAACAGATGCTTGGTTCTGTTTCGGTCAGCCATCTCGGCGTTGGTGGCGGCGATGCTCCACCGCTGCCAGGCGGCGGCAATCGTATCGGCCTGCTCGGCGCCGACTACGAGATCGTTAATGGAAAATATCGTTTCAAGAAAATCTATCGCTCGACGACTTACGCGTCGCCGGCTGGTTCATTTGCTGCACCACTTGATCAGCCTGGAGTCGACGTTAAAGACGGCGATTATCTGCTTCAGGTCAACGGCCAGCCAGTTGACGCCGAAAAGAATGTGCTCAGCTATTTCGAAAACCTCGTGGGTCGGCCGACAAAGATTACTGTCGCTGCCAGCCCCGATGGTGCTAACGCCCGGACCTACACTGTCTTTCCGGCGCTCGGTGAAAATCGTCTACGTCGTGCGGGCTGGGCCGAAGAAAACCGCAAATTAGTCGAGAAACTTTCCGGCGGGCGCCTGGGCTACATCTTTATCGAAGGCTACAGCGGCGACGGCATCATGAACGCGATCCGCGGCTTGACGGGATACGCCGGCAAGCAAGGCGTCATCATTGACCAGCGTTTCAACGGCGGCGGAATCACGCCTGACTATCTGATCGAATGGATGCAGCGCAAGCCGCTTTACTACTACATGTTTCGCGGCGGCGAGGACATCGCGACGCCGGTGAACCCGGCGCCGCCTGTGAAGGTGATGATCGTCAACGAATTGAACGGTTCGGCTGCCGAGACCGGCGCGTTTATGTTCAAGCTTGGGAAGGTTGGTCCAATCGTCGGCAAACGTACTTTTGGCGGCGGCATTGGTCCTTATTACTTCACCCCGACTCTGATCGATGGCGGACGCGTGCAGTTGCCGAATCGTGCTGCGTACGATCCGAGCGGGACGACGTGGGGAATCGAGAATGTGGGCGTCGCGCCCGACTTCGATGTTGAGATCACGCCTGCTGACGTGATCGCCGGACGCGATCCGCAGCTTGAGAAAGCGGTCGAGGTCGCGCTAGCGCAGGTTTCGAAGAATCCGTTGTTCGTTCCGAAGCGTCCGCCGTTCCCGGTTCATCCAGGCGAGCAGGGCAACACGTCGTCGGTTGTTCCATCTTCGCTGCCGCAGGCGGGTTCAGCATTTCCAGCACCCACGCCGAAGACAGCAGCACCAGCGGTAACTGATGGCAAGTATGCGGCGTTTGTCGGAAGCTACGATGGGGGCACGATGGGAACTCTGGTTATCAAGCAAGAAGGTGATAAGTTGTTTGCTCTCGATCCGGGCGGGCAACGCATTGAGCTTGTTCCAGAGGCCACGGCGGATAAGTTCGTGGCTCAACCTGTCGGCGGATCGGTGAGCTTCGAGCGAGATGCGGCTAATAAAGTGGTCGCAATTGTCGTGACCCTTCCCAACGGCCGCGTGATCAAGGGCAGAAAGACGTAGGCAAGGGCAATACAATAAAGCGATACGTACCGGAAGTTTGCTACTCGTAGCGCAGGGCTACCAGAGGATCGACTTTGGTGGCCCGTCGCGCGGGAATGTAACAAGCGAGTAGTGCCACCGTGAGCAGGACCACTGACGTTATTACAAACGTGATCCAGTCAGTTGGAGTTACCTCAAACAGTAAACTCCGCATCAGTCGAGTCAGCGCGAGGGAAGCAACCAGGCCAATTGCGGTTCCAATGATCGCCAGGGCCATACCCCTTCTGACTACCAGCTTGAGCACATCACGCTTTTGCGCGCCCAGCGCCATGCGAACGCCAATCTCCTGCGTGCGCTGCGTTACCAGGTAAGACATGACTCCGTAAATCCCAACGGCAGCCAGACCCAACGCCAGCACCGAGAAGCTGCCGAGTAGCAACATCACAAAACGACTTGAGGCAACTGATTTAGCCAGCCGCTGTTCCATCGTCATGATGTCAGAAACCGGCTGGTCCTTATCCAGGCTCAACACCTGATTGCGTATCGCCGGAATCATACTCACTGGATCAGAAGCAGTGTGCACGACGAGGCTCATGAAATTTTCGGGGACCTGTTTATACGCGAAATAAGCCTCCGGCATTACCTCTGTCGCAAGGGCCTTATGCTTAACGTTGCCGACGACGCCGACAATCTCTCGCCAGACCTGCTTGCCCGAATCCTCTTCGAAGTCGAGTCGCTTTCCGATCGCATCCTGATTGGGCCAAAAGCGGCTGGCCAACTCCTCATTGACGAGAATCGCATTTGGAGTGTTATCGCGGTCCTGCTCGGTGAACGAACGGCCCTTCAGAACGGGGATGCTCATTGTCTGAAAGTAGCCAGGTGTAACGACACGCACGCCGACGCTCGGGCGATCTGCCAGAGCCACGACGGGTGCGCCTTCGACGAGAACTGCCCTCGACACATTGGTACCGCCCAGTGGAAGTGGACTAATGCCGCCAACGGATTTCACGCCGGGTAGATTTCTTACGCGCTCGAAGAGTTGGTCATAGAAAATGTTCAGCTGCTGGTCCCGGTACTTCGAAGTGGGCAAAGCGATATTCATGCTTACTACATTCGTCGCGTCGAACCCCGGGTCAACCTGCTGCAAGCGGAGGAAACTCTTAGTCATCAAACCTGCTCCGACCAGCAACAGCAGCGCGACCGCCACTTCTGAAACCACCAAAAGATTACGTAAGCCACTGCCCTGAAAGCTCCCGGGGTTTCGCCCGGAGCTTTCCTTGAGAGCTGTGTTCAGATCCGGTCTTGAAGCTTGAATCGCCGGAGCGAGGCCGAATAGCACTCCCGTCACAATGGAGATTGTCAGTGTCCAGAGGAACACTGGAACATGCAAACCAATCTCATGAAGTCGTGGCACTTCTGACGGTGTGAGCGCCAGCAACAGTTTGACTCCTCCATACGCGAGAAGCAGGCCCAATAGGCCGCTCAAAGCAGAGAGGATGACGCTCTCAGTTAATAACTGACGCATGACGCGCCAGCGGCTTGCTCCGAGGGCAACGCGGACCGCAACTTCTCTGTGCCGTGCAGTGACTCGAGCCAGAAGCAAGCCCGCGACGTTCGCGCACGCAATCAGTAAGAGAAAGCCAACAGCCGCAAACAACATGTAAAGATACGACTCAACATTCCCCACAACCTGTTTGTGCAAGGAAACTACGCGCACACCTTTCTCCGCGTTCGTCTCCGGATACTCTTGTTGAAGCTGGCTGGCAATGAGCTTCATCTCCGCTTGTGCTTGCTCCTGCGATACACCCTGCTTGAGCCGGCCCACCGTGTAAAGAAAGTTATTGCGGCGGTCGTGATAGTCCGGGTCGGCCACGTCGATAACCATCGGCACCCAAATGTCCACATGCTTATTGATTGGAAATTGCAACTCAAAAGCGGGAGGCATTACGCCAATCACCGCAACTTGATGCGCGTTGAGCGTGAGACTCTTGTTTATGATGTTTGGATCAGAACCGAACTGTCGCTGCCACAGCTCATGACTGATAATTGCCGTGAATGGGCTTCCAGGTGTTTCTGATTCCGGGAGAAAGGAGCGGCCGAGCATCGGTTGTACGCCGAGGACCTGAAAGAAATTGGCGGTGACGACATAACTCTGAATTCTTTGAGGCTCGCCAACCCCGGTCAAATTCATGCTGGTATCGAAGAGGGCCCCTAGTTGATCGAAGCTCTGATTGCGCGACCGCCAGTCGAGAAAGTTACCGATTGCAGCTTCGTTTCGATCCCACATCTCAGGTCCGAGCTGCTTATTCGTTTCCCACACCACCATCAAACGCTCCGAATCTTTATAGGGCAGTGGGTTCAGCAAAACAGCGTCAATGGCGCTGAAGATCGTGGTGTTAGCTGCGATGCCCAAAGCCATCGTCAGCACCACTACGACCGTGAAGCCGGGTCGCTTGAGTAGCATTCGAAAGGCGTAGCGAATGTCTTGTAGTGTGCTCACGATCTTCCTCCATTACTCGTAACGCAACGCAATCAGTGGATCGACTTTCACTGCGCGTCTGGCAGGTATATAGCAGGCGAGCAGCGTGGCGAGGATTACACAAAGCGCTACTCCGGCAAATGTGAGTGGGTCAGTCGGAGATACTTCAAACAGTAAAGACGTCATCAGACGTGTTAACGTTAACGCACCGGCAAGCCCGATAATCAGACCGATAGTTACTAAATACATCCCACTTCCGACGATCAGCTTCAGCACGTCACGCCACTGTGCGCCGAGGGCTATTCGAACTCCAATCTCGCGCGTACGCTGAGTCACGAAATAAGCCATCACTCCATAGATACCGGCGGTCGCAAGCACGAGTGCAATGCCCGAGAAGATACCGAACAGCAGTCCCCAAACTCGTGATTGCCAGATCGTGTTTACTGACAACCTCGTTACAGGCATGACGTTGAAAACGCCTGTATCGGGCGCGACTTGCCAGATTGCGCGCTGGACGTCCTTCGCGAGCGTCATCGGATCGCTGCTTTGCGTGCGTGCGACGAAGTGAGTTTGCTTGCTGTAGGTCTGGTAACACGCCCAGTAAAAATCGTAACCGGCTTCGTCCACGAGGCTGTTGTGTTTGACATCGCCGGCAATCCCGACGATTTCGGCGCAGCGGGTACCATCATCGTTGCAGTTAACTCGTTTACCCAACGCATCCTCGTTGGGCCACATCCGCTGCGCCAACCCGTAACTGATGATGGCCACATCCTGGTGACCACCCGGCTTGAAGGCATCGCGATCAGTGAAAGCACGGCCGCGCAGTAATGGGATTTGCATCACGCGAAAATAGTCCGGCGAAACAGCCTGGTAGTTGACCATCGGGTTCTGCTTCTGGTCTTCGCTCGACTGGCCCTGGATGGAAAATTCGCCTCGATACCAGGGCTTTTGGCCGACAAAAGGCAAATCACTGTTAGCCGCAACAGCAACTACGCCCGGCACCGTGGCGATCTGTTCCAGCAATTTTTGGTAATGCCGCGATATAAACTCGACGTTGTAATCTTCCTGGCGTCGATAGGTTGGGTTGATTTCCAAATGGAGCACGCCGTCCGCTGTAAAACCCGGTGAAGTATTCTGTAGACGCGTAAAACTTCGCAGCATAAGTCCGGCGCCGGTAAGCAGCACCACCGCGAGGGCGATTTCCGTTACCACTAACAAACCTCGGATTCGTTGCATCCCTCGACTGGTGCCGGATTTGCCGCCTTCTCTAAGTGACTGCTCTAAAACCACCGATCGCATCCGTAACGCTGGTATCAGACCGACTAAGAGAGTGGTCAAAACTGAGATCAGCAACGTGAATGTCAGCGCACGGCCGTCAAGCTCGATCTTCACAAAGAAAGGCAACAGTTCTTCAGGCAGCAGTGCGACGAGCATCCGTAGACTCCACGCACCGAGCACTATCCCGCCCGCACAGCCGAGCGAAACAAGCAGCAACGCTTCGGAGATTGATTGTCGAATCAGGCGTCCCTGACTTGCTCCGAGGGCCGCGCGCATTGCGAGCTCACGTTCGCGGACGGTGGCTTGCGTCATCAACAAGTTTGCGACATTCGCGCACGCAATCAACAGCACGAATCCGCACGCGCCTAGTAGAAGCCAGAATGAGCGGCGTAATTTGCCGAACCAGAAATCTCGCACCGGAATAACGGTTGCAGTGACGTCGACATTCGTATCGGGATAGGCTTGCGCAAGGCGAGCGGCGATCTCTTTCATTTCGGCGGCCGCCTGTTCCGGCGAGATTCCGGGTTTCAGACGCGCTATCGTCTGGTCGATACGCATGTCACGGCTATGACGATTGAAGTAACGATCACTTAGCCACCACAAGTCGCTTTGAAAGGGAAAGCGAAAGTCGGGTGGCATTACTCCGATTACAGTCAAGCTTTTGCCGTCAATGCGAAGTTGACGCCCAATGATCGCTGGATCGCTGCCAAACTTTCTTTGCCACAAGCCGTGACTCAAGAGGACCGAGTCAGGACCTCCCGGCGTCGGGCCATGACCGAGAAACGGCGCCACTTGCAGAGTTGAAAACAGATTCGCAGTGCCGAAGGTTAGACTGAGTGTTTGCGTTTCGCTACCAAATTCAAGATTTGCATTCCAGCGCAAATTGAAAAACGCCATATCATCAAAGACGTTATTTTGCCGTCGCCAGTCTTCATAGTCGGGGAACGACACTCCGATCGACTGACCGCGGTGCTGTGCCTCCACCATCACCAGGCGATTCGCATCACCGTAAGGCAGTGGGCGCAGCAGAAAAGCATTGACGATGCTGAAGATGGCTGTGTTGGCGCCAATCCCGAGGGCGAGTGTCACGATCGCGATTAGAGTGAAACCGGGATTCCTGGTCAGCAGTCGTTTGCCGTAGCGTAGGTCTTGCAGAAGCTCCTCGATTAAATGTCCAGCCTTCATGGTGTGCTTCCTTTTTGAGGATCCGACTGGAGCGGAATATAGGACCGCATCGATCGCGCGTCAATAATTTATATTTCACCAAAGTACAGTTGACGGAAGCCAGCCAAATACAACGTGAACTCGCTTCAGCGAATCAGAGTGAGCGTTAGACAGCTCACTCCCCGTCGAGCAATGACTCTTTCCCTGAGAGGCGAGGTCATGAAGACTCTTCTGCTCTTAGCACTCACAATCACACTAACTCCTTCAAGCATTTTGGCTCGTACCGCTAGCACACGAGAACCAGGGCGAGTCAAAAGAACGATGAAGCCTTTCCGCTCGAAGCAGCAATTAGCGCGCTACTTCGCGGTGTTGGCCGAGAAACATCGACGTGAGGAAGCTCGCAGGGCCGCTATTGCGCGACGCAAAGCACTAAGAGAAGCGCGGCGAGAAGCGCGGCGCGCGGCGAAACCATCAGGCGACATGGTGGTGGTTGTCGCAGGCGAAGGAACAGCACTTAACAGCCAGTCAGCGGCGGTTGGTCTATATACGACGACAGAGTCAGTCACTAACGTTCAGCATGTTGGTGTTGACGAAGGCGGCATCGTCAAAGTTCACGGCAATCACCTGGTTGTACTGCGCCGCGGCCGGCTCTTCACCATCGCCCTTAACGACGCCGAGTTGAAGCCAATCTCGGCTGTCGACGCCTTTGGTCCAGACATGGAACCGGGTAGCTGGTACGACGAAATGCTCATCTCGGAAGACACTGTCGTAGTGATTGGTTACAGCTACCAGCGCGGCGGCACTGAAGTCGGTCTATTCGACATCAGTAACGATGGACAACTCGCTTATCGATCAACGTATCACCTGAGCTCTGGTGATTATTATTCTTCCCGTAACTATGCGAGCCGTCTGATCGGCAACAAGCTAATCTTCTACACTCCTCAATATGTAAATCCTTACGCTGGAGACCCCGCCGAATCATTTCCGGCAGTTCGTAAATGGCACGAAGGTGCGACGGCAAGCGAGTTTCACCCTATCGTTGAAGCCACTAGAGTCTACCTGCCGGAAAGGAACTTCGATCCCAATGAAGGAATGACGTTTCACACGGTGACAGTGTGTGACCTCGCCAACAAGGGTTTTGATTGCCGCGGAACAACTGTATTGGGACCTTCCGGTCGCGTGTTCTACGTGTCGAGTAATTCAGTTTACGTTTGGGCCAGCCCCTGGAGCTTCGGCCAGAAGAAGAGATCGTTGCTTTTCCGAATGCCACTGGATGGCTCTGGTCCAAGCGCGTTGCGCGTTTCCGGCAGTCCGGTCGATCAGTTTTCTTTCCTCGAAAGTGCGGATCAACATCTCAACGTCCTGGTGCGTTCAGAGTCTCACGGTGACGGAATGTGGGCAGCGGAAGTAGCCGAAGGAGACGTGGCCCTGATGCGCATTCCCATCAGAAGTTTTTCTGATGGCAGCGAGGCGGTGCCTGCTTACCGGTACCGTCAACTCCAAAAGCCTGAGGGCTACACGTTTCAGAATCGTTTTGTGGCTAACTATTTGATCTACGGCACTGGTAGCGGCTGGGGATACCCGAAGAACGTCGCTCAACCGAATCTGTTCATTGTCGACTGGACCGGCGGCAAATCCTATCAACTACCCCTGCCACACGGTGTGGATCGAATCGAGGCGATGGGCTCAGACGCGGTTATTGTCGGAACTGATGGAACGAATCTACACTTCTCGTCCGTGCGCTTGGGCCAGGTGCCTGAACTCGTCTCACGCTACATGCGCCAGGACGCATCGCAGGGAGAACTGCGTAGTCACGGTTTCTTTTACAAACCGGATGGTGATAATTCCGGAACTCTGGGCTTGCCGATTAGTGTACCAGGACGTGCGGGCTATCAGCACTTGTTTCAGAATTCGGCTGCGATTCTTTTCCTGCGGAACGATGCGCTGCAATTTCGTGAAGTTGGAGAACTTGGCTCGCAACCTGAAACAGCAATAGACGATCAATGTCGTGCGTCGTGTGTCGATTGGTATGGAAACGCGAGGCCGCTGTTCTTGCGTGGAAGAGTGTTTGCACTGCTAGGCTATGAGTTGGTTGAAGGCACGCTTGGCGATGGTCACATGCAAGAGCTTCGTAGAATCAATTATGCGCCGGCAAATAGATAGACGCTGCTTTGCGTCTTCTTTGCGCCTTTGCGCCTTTGCGCGAGAAACCTTATTTCTGTGCTGGCGCCGCGCAAGACTCACGCTTCTGATCGGTGTGTTAGCGGCAAGCGGCTGTCAGCAACACACACAAATCGTCAGTCGCGGGCCGGCGGTGCCGCCGAATCCGATTGTCAAACCACTTCCGGACAACGCCTCACCTCAACTCAAACAAATGCTTGACGGCGCAATCGCGCAAGCCGGTGTCACGACGGGTTACGATCCAGCATACGTCGCGCTCGATTATCCAGGCGGAGACGTGCCGGAAAAAACCGGTGTTTGTTCTGACGTGGTGGTTCGAGCGTTTCGTAAAGCCGGTATCGATCTGCAAAAAGAGGTTCATGAAGACATGAAATCGGCGCGCTCGGCATACCCGAATAAATGGGGCGCGAATAAGCCGGATAGCAACATCGATCACCGGCGCGTCTTGAACCTCATGGCTTATTTCACGCGCCAGGGAAAGTCGTTGTCGATCAGCGATGGCTCAATGGACTACCAGCCTGGCGACATCGTCGCCTGGGAATTGACCAGCGGCATCGATCACATCGGGATCGTGACCAACATGATGTCAAACTCAGGAGATCGCTTTCTGATCGTTCACAACATCGGCGCCGGCACGCGTATCGAAGACGTGCTGTTTGCCTGGACCATCAAGGGCCACTACCGCTTCTTCTAAAATTTTTTCTCTCGAAGGTAATAAACCCGCCTCTTTCCCGTCGATCACAGTCAGGAGAAAAAAATGAAAACCAAGCCGAAGTCTCTGGTCCTGGTCCTGTCGATTTGTGTCGGAGTGGCGGCGATCGTTTGGCTAACAGTCTCAAGAAACCAATTGGGTTTCGCGAGGGCGCCTGCTGCCGAAAAATCTGACAGTGATGTGGCTGCCATTGTCGGCAGTACGCGCGTCACTGTGTCTGAAATTGAAAAACGGATCAGCGGACAACTCAGCCGCATGCGAGCCGACGAATTCAACCTCAAACGACGAGCTTTGGACGACGCGATTTCCCGCATCCTGCTGGAAGAGGAGGCGAAAAACCGCGGTATCGCGGTAGAAGAGCTGGTGCGTCTCGAAATTGACGGAAAAGCCGCAACTGCCGGCGTCCAGGAGAAAAAAGCGGAATACCAAAAGTTGAAAGCACGCTTTGCTAACAAGACCGAAGCCGAGCTGACCACGATGGCTGATGAAAATCTGTCTTTACGAAGCAAAGTCGATCGCCGTCGCCAGTTTGTCAGCGAGCTCCGCAGCAAAACGGACATAAAGATTTTGTTAGAGCCGCCGCGCTTCGAAGTGGAGGCGGGCGATGGTCCATCGCTTGGTCCTGCGAATGCTCCGGTCACGATTGTCGAATTCTCGGAGTTCCAATGTCCCTACTGCGCTCAAGTGCAACCAACTCTCAAAAAACTTAAAGAGCGTTATGGAGACAAGATCCGCATCGTCTTCCGCAATTTCCCGCTGCCGCGACATGACGACGCACCGAAAGCCGCTGAGGCTGCGAGTTGCGCCAATGACCAGGGAAAGTTCTGGGAGATGCACGACAAACTCTTTGCCAACAGTGCAAAGCTACAGGTGGTCGAGCTGAAAAAATACGCCGCCGAGATCGGGCTCGAAACAGATCGTTTCAACCAGTGTCTTGACGATGGAAAGTACACCGCAAAGTGGCGCGCAGATAAAAGAGATGGCGCGCTCTACGGCGTCTCGGGAACACCCGCCTTCTTTATTAATGGGCGGATGGTTGGGGGCTCAGTGCCCTATGAAGACTTCGTGTTTGTGATCGAAGAAGAACTGCAACGGACCGAAAAGCTAGCGCAAAATCGATAGGTCTGTTGCAAAACAAAAAAACTCACCCCTTAGGAGGAACAATGAAACGCTTAATCAAACGCACGATCTGGGCCGGAGCTTTCTTGAGCGCTGTGTTGTTGCTTCAGCCACCGACCGCACAGGCTGAGCTTTGTTACCTGGCATGCGGCTCGTCAATACCGTGTTCGACGGAGTGTGAAATCTACGGCGGAGGTCCTACGACCTGCGGAGACTTCAGTCAGCCTTGCTGCTGGGAAAGCGCATACACCGGATCGGGCGAGTGCTTCACACGGGAATGGCTGGCCGGCTCGGGCACATGCCGCGAAAGGAATTGGGATTACGATTCGTACGTCAATATGTGTACGTCGGACGAGTGGCACGTTCTAACGTTGACCGGGTCAAATCAGTTCAGCAGCACTCAACAGCAGTGCCCCACATTTGACGACTGCCCCGACCCGTCTTACTTCTAGGCACGAATTATTGAAGAATCTCTCTCTGCGGTTCTTTGGCGTATCTTTGCGGCCTCTGCGTTGAAACAGCCCTTTTAACGCAGAGAACCGCAGAGGGCGCGGTCCCACCTTCCATCTGACTACGGTATACTCATCTTCACGCGAATCGTATGTTTCCCAATGCACAAGACGCACTCCCACTGCCCCTGCGACCTGGCCTCGAACGTTACAAAAAACTCGCTAAGGATTTAATCAAAGCCTGCAAGTCGGGTGATGCGGATGCGATCGGCGACTGGGCCGAGGCGTGGGTGAAAAGGCTCGTCACGCGCAGCGGCATCAAGCTCGGGCGTAAAGAGTCCCGCGCAATCCGGCGCTGGACCGAACAAGTAGAGGCATTCGCGCAGCGCAAGTTATCAAACAAGGGTGGTCCACAGTGTCGACTTGCAGACGCGCAGTTTGTAATCGCTCGTTCACACGGTTTTGAGAGTTGGTCCAAATTCGCCAAACATCTCGACAAGCTCTCACAAAAGAGTTCAATCGTCGCAAAATTTGAAACTGCTGCGGACGCGATCTGCAACGGCGATGTAAAAACTGTCGCGCGACTGTTGGCAGGAGAACCACGTCTGGTCCATTCACGTTCGACCCGCGAGCACAAGGCAACCTTGCTTCATTACGTGTCGGCAAATGGAGTTGAGGGATACCGTCAGAAGACGCCCCAAAACATAGTTGAGATTGCGAGCATCTTATTGGACGCCGGCGCTGATGTTAATGCGGAGGCAGATGTGTACGGCGGAGGAGCGACTGCGCTGGGGCTGGTTGCGACCAGCGTTCACCCCTTTCGGGCTGGCGTGCAAAATCCTCTCATGCAGATCCTGTTGGACCACGGTGCAGATATCGATCACAAGACGAGTGCCGGTAATCGTCAGAATGCAGTGAGGGGATGCCTGGCGAACGGACGTGGTGAGGCGGCGGTGTTTCTGGCGGAACATGGTGGGCGATTGGATCTCGAAAGTGCAGCCGGAGTCGGTAAGCTCGATGTCGTCAAGAAGTTCTTCGATGCTGACGGCCGTTTGAAAGGGAAGACGACTCGAAAGCAGTTGCAGTCTGCTCTTAAACTCGCGTGCACGTGGGGTCGGCTCGATGTCGTGGAATTTCTGTTGGACAAAGATGTGGATTTGAGCGGAGATCAGGTTGACGGGCAGACTCCAATGCATTGTGCCGCCATTGGTGGTCAGCTTGAGACGATCAAGTTCCTGCTGAAACACAGCGCGCCGCTTGAGGTAACGAACATTTATGGTGGCACCGTTCTGGGGCAAACTCTCTGGTCTGCGGCTCACGGAGGAGATCCAACCGTTTATGCTGAGATCATCAAGGTATTGATTGCGGCCGGAGCACAAGTTCCGGAGCGACATGTCCCTGTTAATAAACCGATCGACAATCTGCTTCGTGGTTATGGCAGTGAGCCGGAACCTACGTGGTACTGGTTTGGTGAAAAGCCGCGCCGCACCCGCCGAAATTGATTGACACTCTGATCTGCCCTCAGTATAGTGACGCCGCTCAACAAGTCGCTTAAAAAGAGTTCCTTACGAACAAGCCGGGAGTGGTCCACAACTAAGAGGCACCTCATGCCCGACCACAACGATCCAAACGCGATCAATTCAACTCTCCGTCATCGACGTCAGGGCCGCTGATCTTTGCAGTTCTGAATTGAAATCTCTCATGAGCGACGAGAGTCTTGAGAGGAAACACGCCTATGCAGAATCGACGTCACCAACTATATGTTGCCGGGATCGGATTGTTCTTGCTCGCGCTTATAACCGGCATGATCTTTCCTTCGCTGGCAAATCCGCGGATGGGCCTCAGTGCGCATCTGGTGGGCCTGCTCGGCGGGTTGTTTTTAGTAGCACTCGGTGTTATTTGGCCCGAGAAGAATCTGCCGCCGAATCTTGATACCTTAGCCTTCTACCTGGTTATCTTCGGTGCTTATGGGAATCTCTGCACAACGTTTCTGGCGGCGACCTTCGCTACGAATCGTTTGACCCCACTGGCAGGCTCGGGACGTCCCGCATTGAACTGGCAAGAAAATATCGTAACGACGGGTCTGGTCCTGTCATCGATAGCAATGGTGACCGTCTGTCTGCTGCTGCTCTGGGGGTTGCGTCGACGTCGGAAGCAGTAACGACCGGGATGGGTTACGTTTGCCGAGTTGAATGTTTAAATGAAGATTTAGGGCGTGAGGTTCATGCGCCGCAGCAGTTCGGCGAATCGCGGGTCGGAGCGTAGAGGGTCGAAGATGGGATTCACTTTGAGCTGCGTTACGCGGTGGTCGCGCTGCAAGATGGCTTCGGCCAAGTCCGCTAAAGCCCGGTCCGTATAACCTATCCGCGCGCACATCTCCGCACGATCATGGCCGCCCTTCGGATCCCCGGCCATTCTCCGGTATTGCACCCTCCAATAGCCCTTCGGACCGTGCGTGCGGTATGCCTCCCGTGCCCTGGCGTCAAAGCCTACGTACCTTTCAACTGACGCTCCCCAAAGGTCGAGTCTTCCCATTTGCTCGTAAAGCAGTTCACGCTCGTATCTCATCGCGCCGAAGTTGTCGCCTATCTCGGATGCCTTATCGTACTTCTCAAGCGCCTCATCGTACCGGCGGGCCCAGTAGAGCACCCGGCCATAATCGGCGTAGACGGGCGCTGAGATCGGATCGCGCTCGAGCGCCTTCTGCATCTCTGCCTCGGCCTCGTCGAACCGGCCCATCTCGCCGAGGAAGAGACCGCGCCAGTGATGGGCCATCACGTACCGCGGGTCCAACTCGATTGCCTTGCGGAACTCACGGTCGGCCGCTGCCCAATCCCAGTCGTAGAGCCAGTGTACGAGCGCGAGTGAGGTGTGCGCCTCCGCCAGCCCGTCGTCGAGTTCCAGTGCCTTGATTGCTGCTTTCCGAGCGGCCGGGAATGCCTGGTGAGGTTCCATCACAAAATAGGCGCCGAGGAGGCCATAACAGTCGGCCATTCCGGCGTAGGCCAGCGCGTATGACGGATCCTTTTCCACCGCGTGGCGGAAGTATTCGATGCCCTTGTAAAAGTCTTCGCTCAGACGTTTATTGAAGAAGTAGCGCCCCAACCGGTAGAGCCGGTAGGCCTCGTCGTTCTCCGTATATTGTCTCGTCGAGTGAATTATCTCCTCGGGGCTTGCCGCGATCCCCAACTCGCGCGTAACGTCGGCCGTGATCCGTCTTTGAACGGCTAAGACTTCCGAAGGGTTTGCCTCGTACGTTTTGGTCCAGACCGACCTACCGCTGCCGACGTCCAACAGTTCCACGTTCACCCTGAGACTCTCGTTGTTCACCGCGACGTTCCCGACCATCAAGGTCTCGACACGCAGCGCGTGCCCGATTGTTTGCGGACTCTGCGCTCGGCCCTTGTAGCTGTAAACGGAGTTGTGCGAAGGGATGGAGAGTTGTGGCAAGCGTGAGAGGTGTTCAGTCAACCCATCCGTAATGCCTTCGGCGAGTTGCTCAGAGTACGTGCCCTCTCCCATGTCGGTGAAAGGCATAATGGCGAGTGATGTCCTCGACTGTTCGTGCGCGCCTGACAACCCCAACACAAGCCCGAGCAATAAACACAGCAGGGCCACTACTGCGGTTGGGACAGTGTAGGTTGCATTTCCCCTGACCAGGCGGGCGACTCGATAGACAAGTGAATCAGCGCGCGCCATCACAGGCTGCCCCGAGAGGTAGCGGCGGATGTCCTCGGCCATCTCTTCTACCGAAACATACCGTCGTTCCGACTCCTTACGTAGCGCCTTCATAACAACCTTGTCGAGGTTGCCCCGGAGTTCGTCTGCTTCAACGAGGGGACTCACCGGCCTGTCTGTTGTCCCACTGACGGACGCCCGCAAATCATTAACAACTTCGCTCGGCCTCCGTACCCGTCCCTCGACGATGGACTGGTGTACCTCTTCCGGCGCCCGGCTGCGGAACCGGTATGGATGTTGGCCCGTCAGTAGGATGTAGAGCAGCACGCCTAGAGAGTAAACGTCATCCGCCTCACTCGGCGGCAGCCCTCGCAACTGAGCGGGGCTCGCGTACTCGGGCGTCATCACGCGGTAGGCCGTGGCCGTTGCATCACCTGTCTTATCAGTGGAGTCTAAGTTGAGTAGCTTGGCGACGCCGAAGTCGAGAAGCTTGGGTACACCGGCTTCTGTGACAAGAATATTCGATGGCTTCAGGTCACGGTGAATGACTCGGTGGTGATGGGCATACGATACGGCTTCGCAGACTTTTAGAAATAATCTGAGCCGCTCGGCGGTGAAGAGCGTTGCCTCTTTCGAGTATTGGTCGATGGGTAGCCCTTCGACGTACTCCATGACAAAGAAGGGCATCCCTTCATCAGTCGCACCGCCGTCGAGGAGACGTGAGATGTAAGGATGATCGAGCGCGCCCAATATCCGCCGCTCACGCTCGAAGCGGCGGAGGATGAACTCGGTGCCCATTCCGCCCTTGACGAGCTTGACGGCGACACGCTCACCGCCGGTGCTGAAGGCTTCGTATACGGCGCCCATCCCGCCGCTCCCGACCTCTTTACCCAGACGAAAGCCTCTTACGCGCGGCACTTCCGGCCCTCGCCCGCCTTCCTCCTCCAGAAGACTGGCGGCAACGTCCGAGGCGGACATGTTGAATGCGGGCCTTTGCAGGAAGTTCTGGTCCCGTTCATAGGAGGCCAGGAGCGACGCGACTTCAGCGAGCAGTGCCACATCTCCTGCGCATACCTCTGCCAGGAAGCGGGAGCGGCGCGCGTCGTCGCATTCGAGCGCTTCGTGAAAAATCTGCTCGACTAGTTCCACGCGCCGTGGTTCACCCATAACGACCACCTGGATTCATCTCGCGCGCCAGCCACGCGCGCGCGAACTTCCAGTCTCGCTCGACCGTCGAGTCTGAAACTTCCAGGACACGCGCCGTCTCCTCGATAGAGAGGCCGCCGAAGAAGCGCAACTCGACGACTCGGCTCTTCTGCGGGTGCCTGCGTGCGAGCCTCGTCAGGGCCTCGTCTAACGCGACCAGATCTTCGACCTCGCCTTCGGCACAGCCGTCAGCGTCGGCAAGTGGCAGTTTCAGCCCGCCACTCCGCTTTTCAGACCTGTAACCGCGTGAGTGGTCCACGAGCACGCGCCGCATCATCGCCGCTGCCACGCCGAGGAGGTGTTCACGATTGCGCCAGACGACACCGTCCTGTGCCGCGAGCCTCATGTAAGCCTCGTGAACCAGTGCCGTGGGTTGAAGTGTGTGGTCCGCGCGCTCGCGCCGCAGATAGCCCGTCGCCAGGCGTCTCAGTTCGTCGTAGACGTGGACGATCAGTTCGTCCCGTGACTGATGAACGTCGCCGGTAACAGGTTCCAGCCATTCGATGACTTTCGCTTCGTGAGGCATATTTCCTCGGACTTACTGGGCAGGTTCCTTTACTTGGGGAGAGGCGGACAAAGTCTAACTGAACAGCCTGCAAAAAAGAAGTTTTTCCCGTTCAAAAAATTGAGGGAGTGGGCGCGAAAAGGTCGCGTTACTTGTGGGGGCGGGTTAATCCTACCCGCACCAACTGCATTCACGCAGTGATCACTCTACACAACTTAATTAGCTAAGGAGGTTCCAGATGAAGAGAAGAATAATCACCCTGGGGCTGAGCGCCCTTGTTATTGCAGGTGGGCTCATGACGTCGATGCGAGCGAGCTTGGCCGAGCCGTTTTATAGCCGGGCTGCGGAGCTTCGGCCGAAAGGCGCAACTACGATGCGCTTTATCCTGGATGGCGTTGAGTATCCAGCCGATCAGTTGCCGGCTGGCGATGCGGGCCGCACCTACGTACTCACGAGAGCGGGCCAGCAAAATGGCGTGGTGCACGTGTTCAGCTCCAACAATGACGCGGCAAGGTTCATGCGTTCAGTAATGGCCAGGAGGTCTGCGGCCCCCATGACGTGTGAGCACACGCAAAACTACTCACAATTCAATAAATGTGCCTTTGCTTCCTGCGCGGGCAGCAACCTGTTCATGGACAGGGAACCATCGACGGTAACGCCGTCCCGATACACACAACTCGACACCATTAGCTGGAACAACTCGATCTCATATGTCGCGGCAGCCTGCAACGACTATTGGACGGTGATTTACTCGTGTAGGAACTTCCAGCTTTTTCAAAGCTCTAACTGCGGAGACCCCGACAAGTACGCTGTTGAGCCGGGCTTGATCATAGAAGACCTGAATTGGATAGGGTGGAACAACAGGACCAGTTCCATGCGGTTCTGTAGTAGTTCTCTGGAACCCTGCATAGAATGATTGAGCCTGACACTTAAAGACCCGGGCGCCCGGACCCGGACCTCCCCCATCTGTCTGTCGAAAATCGCTGCAACCCACACTCTGTGGGTTCGGGCATAAAGTGAAATCGGCCTGTTAATGGGATCAAAAACTTACTCGGACGATTCCGGCATTAAATGAAATTCTTGTCCGGCATAACTTGAAATTTTCCTCACCGCCCAATAACTCACATTGAAATCACCGAAGACGCATCGCATTTCGAGATGCCATCGTGCTGGGATCATCGGCGAGCACGACACTTGAGGGCGTCGTACGCGTATTTCCTTGGTCAACCGAAAAAGCTAGACAGCGTGTCCTTCCTGTCATAGACTCAAGCCAGTCATAGGAATCTTGAGGTTACCCACTTGATAAGCGGCAGCTTCGCGCTGTTTGCCGATTCATTAACTCAACGGTTTTCTCATCCCGGAGGTGCCTTATGAGACAGTTCAGAGTCCTCACTATCGTCCTTCTCTGCGCTTTGCCGTTAGTCGCTTCGTCCAGCAGCATGGCCCGCCCGAAGAAGCGGGGGTATGCCTCATGTTGCAAGATGAAGGGTTGTTGTTACGAAAACAAGCGCTGTTGCAAAAAAGGAAATCACGCCTGCTGCACCGGTAAACATACCGGCGGGCAGGGATGCTGTTGCAAGAAGGGCTCGTGTCCCATGCCGGAGTCAACGGGCATGACCACCACCACGTCAGTTAAGCCCGCTGGCCATCACTAAAGAGAACAGCCGGACTCTCTTTCACTAGGCCCGCTCTGTCTAGCAGGGCGTGGTCTCTTTGAGCAAGCGCCGGCCGAGTTTCAAGTCAAACGTGTGATTCCCTCGTAAGCTCCACGTCAACGACTTCAACACTGAATTAACTAGGTGCGCCGCGACGAGCCTCGCGGCTGTCGCAGATTAGTCGGAGTTCCAACTGTCTCACAAAGGAGGGACGGCAATGGCTGAAGAAAAACACAAAAAGGGTGACCACCATGAGGCCGAAAATGAGGCCGACAAAAAGACTGACATCAAAGGACCTGAGGCTCCCCGTCCAAAAGGGATGGCCGACGTTCACACTCAGGAGCGCGTTCTCCGCTTTATCAACGCAGCCCGGGTACCTGGGGATCTGACAGTGCTGCCCCACGACGTCTTCGTCGTCGATGAGGCAGCCGCCCACATGGGGGATATTCCTCACCATTTTGAGCGCAAGCGTACCGTGGACCCCAAGGCTGCGACGCGCATCCTGGACGCGCGCCGCGAGTTCGACCTGCTCCTCGGTTTCGGCACCATCAAAGACTTGTTCGAAATCGATCCGGGCATCCTCGACACTCTGCTCGGCGCCTTCGGTCCTGCCACGTATGGACGTTGGGACTTTCTGTATGACATGGAAGCTGGGGGCGTCGAGCTGTCTATTGAGCACGCTGCCTTGTTGCGAACCGGCGAGGTCATCTTCCTCGAGAGCGGCACGGATACCATTCTCTGGGATCCGACCAATGAGGTGACCCCGACGTTTACGGTCATTCCCGGCACGACCACCGGCCTGACCGCGGATCTCTTCTGTTCCGGTCACGTAGTCCTCTCCGACGGCAAGTTGCTAGTGGTGGGGGGTGGAGGGGGAGGGCCCGGGGCCGCCACTTCGAACCAGGGCTGGCACTACGACCCCGTGCTCCACACTTGGACGCGAACCGCTGACATGACCACCCAGCGCTGGTACCCGACCGCTCTGATGCTGGGTGACGAGCAGGGGCCCACGGGCGCGTCTAACCGCGTTCTTGTGGCCGGCGGCGCCGGCGGCGCCGGTGGCATGGAGGTCTACTCGGAGGCCACCAACTCTTTCCTGCCCATCACCGTGAATGGCGCGATCACGAAGAACTTCAATCAGCTTTACCCGGGGCTGCACCTGCTTCCCGGGGGAGAGATTTTCTATGCACCCACGGGCTTTGCCAACTGTGATACCGGCAGCCCAGGTGGGTACGCCGATGGACCGGCTGCCTGGTTCACTTTCGACGCGCCGATGGGCGCGACCAGCGGCCACTGGACAGAGGTGGCGGGAGCGACGATTGATCGGGCCAAAGGGATGTCCGTTCTACTTCTCCAGCCTTCCTATCCCTTCGTCCGCGTCACGGTGATCGGTGGCGGCCCGGCCGGCACGAACAGCACCGCGCAGACTATCAATCTCTCCACCCTCTCGCCGACCTGGGGCCCGGCCGCGAGCATTCCCGACGGGCGGCCCCGAATAAACGTGAGCGCCGTGGTGTTGCCGGACTCGACGATCCTGGTGTGCGGCGGACTCCAAGCCGCACCTTACCCGACTTGGATCTACAACCCAAGCGCTGTTATCAACGCGTGGCGCGAGATGGACGAGATGAACCGCCCGAGGCACTATCACTCCTGTGCCCTGTTGTTACCCAGCGGCAAGGTTATGATGGCCGGCGGGGCCTCCCCCGGGGGCTGTAGCCTCAGTGTGGAGAACTCCGTCGAGGTATTCAGCCCGCCGTACTTGTTCAATGCCGACGGGACGCCTGCCGCCCGCCCGGTCATAAGCCAGATAAACGGAGAAACCCCCACATCCACTCACGCTCCGGAAGTCCACCATGGCGCTACGTTCACTGTAGAGACTCCGCAGTGCGCCAGCATCGCGAAGGTTGTGCTGGTCCGACCGATGGCAGTGACCCATCAAACCGACAGCGAACAGCGCGTCGTGCACATGACCTTCTACAAGAGCGGTCCCACCGAGATGACCGTGACCGCGCCGGACGGCATTCACCCCCACGCGATCGCGCCACGCGGGCACTACATGCTGTTCATCCTAAACAGCGATGGCGTGCCCTCGGAGGGAAAGTTCATTCATCTGCACTGAGGTGAGGGATCCAGCCCGGTGTCGTCGGCGCAATGGCGAGCACTGGGAAGAACGCCGCGGGGCAGAGAATGGCGTACTGCCCCGCTTCGCTACGGATAGCATGAACACTAATCCTTTCTGTGGGTTCCGTCATAAAGTGAAATCGGCCTATTACTGGAATCAATAACTTAGGAGGACGATTCGGTCATTAAATGAAAATCTTTTCGGTCATAACTTGAAATTTTCCCACCGCGGTTTTTACAGGTTCTGAACCAGGTCATTGGCGTTCTATTGCTGCGAAATCCTCACCCATGTTTGAGCGGTGGCTCGTGATTAGCCAGGACTTGATGGGTTTCATGGCGACATTCAGGGGCAGCAAATTCCGCTAACAAACAGCAAAATAGGCCAACTAAAATGAGTTGACCTCCAAGTTATTCGGCATACGGTTTAGGGGCTTAATAATCCTAAATCTCCCCCGGCATTTTCGGGTCAACGCTTTGCACTGATTGCGCCAGCGATCGGGCGCTAACCAGTTCGTTCTCGTTCATTTCACGCTTTACCGCTTCTTCAAGCGAATCATTTCTAAGGTTCACCAACCCATCCTTGGCTCGACTAGTCTGTGCCAAGCATTCTCAAAGGAGAGATCCCCAATGGCTAACATTTCGAAAAGAAACAGGAGGCGCGAGAGGGAGATCAAGAATGCCGCGAAGAACAGGCGCGAGATAATCGCAGCGCGCTTGAGTCGTCGTGACATGATAAAGGCTGGTCTCCTAACTAGCGCCGGTTACCTAATTCAAAAG
>DASTTS010000577.1:0-15267 GCA_035760085.1 Pyrinomonadaceae bacterium | reverse complement strand
TGGGTCAACTTGTTTGTCCCGGCTGCAAACGCGCAGACCTTGATCGGCGAGACGTTGGCTACGCTCACTGTGGACGACGTGGGCCAGGGACCAATTCTCATCTACCCGTTCAATCGCGAACTCTTCCGCACACCGTTCTTCCGTGTGCCTGAGAGCCGGCACTTTTTCGTCTTCGCGTTACTGCGCAACGCCATACCGCCAACGCCCGAGCGGACCGCAGAATTAATTGCCGACAACCGCGCACTCTTTGAACGCGCAACGATGCTCGGCGGCAAGCGTTATCCTTTCGATTCCGTCCCGATGACTAAACACGACTGGCAGAAACATTATCAGCCTTTGTGGGGAGCGTTCGTGAGGGCGAAACGACATTTCGATCCGGACGAGATCATGACGCCGGGACAGGGCATCTTCTAGCTCTCTGTGCGATTATTTAGACAGGATGACATCCTGTCAAAACTCGCGCGACTGAATTGATCGACCGTTGCACATCTTCAGCAGAAGTGCGCCAGTTGCAAACGCTCACCCGCATCGCACGTTTGCCACGCCATGTCGTACCTCCGAAAAACGCTTCACCCGCAGCAATGATTGCCGCAATCACTTCATCAGTGCGACGATTGTGGTCTTGTTCAGTCGCTACCGGTGATCGATCGAGAAAACGGACGAGCCCCTGGTTGATGACTGGTTCCCACAACACCTCAGCACCGGCAAGGCCCCCGATCCCCATTACGAGCTCGTGTGCGTGCTTGCAGCAGCGATCGATCATCTCTGCAACGCCATCTCGTCCGAGTTGACGCAACGCTGCATACGTAGAAAAGCCGCGCGCGCGCCGCGACCATTCAGGATTCCAATCCATCTCGTCGCGCGCGTCCTCATGATGCGTGAGATACGCCGCGCGGTGAGACATCGACGCTCGATGTGCATCCCGATGTGCGATGAATGCATAACCGCTGTCGAAGGGGACGTTGAGCCACTTATGACCATCGGTGGCCCATGAGTCTGCTGTATCGACTCCTTTCACGAGGTGACGATAACGCGGACTTGCATTGGCCCACAGTCCGAACGCGCCGTCGACGTGTACCCACGCGCCGTAACGTTTAGCGATGGGAATCAACGTTTCAAAATCGTCGAACGCTCCGATGTTGATATCGCCTGCTTGCAATAGCACGATCGTCGGAGCTGACGCATCAGTCTCGAGTGCTTGCTGCAACGCCGTCGCTTCCAGACGGTCGTGAGTATCCGAAGTCAGACGAATCACTTGTTCGCGTCCGAGGCCAAGCAGTCGCACTGCTCTCTCGAAAGATCCGTGTCGTTGCCCGCTGGTCAGAATTCGAATCGGTGGCGCACCGTAGAGTCCTTGTTCTTCAACATCCCAACCGCGCTCAGCAAGCAAAGCGTGACGCGCAGAAGCCAGACAGGTCGCGTGGGCCATCTGGCAACCGCTGACAAATGCAAAGCTCACGTGCGCGGGAAGTCGAAGGATGTCTTTCAACCAACTTCCTGACACCTCTTCAACCATAGCAGCCGCCGGCGAGGTTGCGTACAGCGCACCATTCTGGTCCCACGTCGCTGTGAGCCAGTCAGCAGCGAGAGCAGCGGGCACAGCGCCGCCAATGACCCAACCGAAGAAACGCCCGCCCGCCGAGCCGAGCAGTCCACCGCCGACGTCTCTGACAAGTTCGGTTATGACTTGTTCTGGCGGCAGACCCGAATCAGTGAGTGGTTTATTCAACTGCTGTCTGAGCGTCTCAACATCAACAGTGGCGCCCACGGGAGCACGGTCCAGGTTGTTTAGAAACGAAAAAGCGTGCTGCTGTGCGAGCGACAGCACGCGTAGGGACGGATCATCATTTTGCATGACGACAGTTTAGAGTAACGGGTGGGTGAGACTCTACCCGAATCTTGCGATCAAAGCGGGTCATTTCTTAAGCCGCTTCATTACCGAAGGACTTGTGAGTTCCCGCAGCGCGTCTTTTCCTACCCAACGTACTGTCGGGTCCTGTGAGTCGGACAGGCGACGTGCCACCAGCACCGCCGCAGAGTTTAAATTGCGATTGCGTTTGCCGATGGCGCGGAGGGCCATGTTCACGGCTTTCTTGACGAAGTTACGCGAGTCAGGGGCCGCACGCTCGATCAGGCCGAGACCTTCGATAAATTGGTCATCAGTGGCTTGCTTATCGTGAACTGAAAGACTCCATAACAAAGCAAAAGCAGTGCGCTTCTCGAACTCCTTCCGGCTCGTACTCCACTGTTTGACCTTCGCCCATCGATGTGGAGAACGGTCGAACAAGTTGAAACACATCGCATCGCAAATGGCCCAATTGTCGAAATCCTTGCACCAGCGGTCCATCTGCCTGGACGTGAGCAACGTTGGGTCAGCAACAAACGACACGAGCATGCGCGCCTCGTACACGCCCGTATTCCAAAGCGCAATTGCCAAATCATTATTCTGACCAAGCTGCTTCCCTAACGCCTTTATGTCTTTCATCGCAACGCCATATGCGTTATCCGAGGGAATGGCATAGCGCGCCATGCCGTCGAGCGTGGCTCGTTTGCTGCGCTTTTTCAGCGACGCCAGCACTGCCTTGACCTCATCGTCGAGCGACATTACTGTTTTGACTCTCATTCATTTAACCTTCGAAAAGTATCGACGTTTGCGTCATCCTAAAATATCATGGGCCACAGATGAACACGGATGGAAACTGATCTAGTGGAGGATTAGTTATGAAAGTAGCTGGTATCAAGTTACTCAGCCTGGCTGCTGCTCTTGTACTCACTTCCAGCATTGTCGTTGCACAACAGCAGGAAAGTGTCGAGGCCCGCTTGAAGGGATTCGATACTTATATGGAACAAGTGATGAAAGACTGGAATGCACCTGGGATCGGCATCGGTATCGTGATGGGAGATAAGCTCGTCTTCGCTAAGGGATACGGCTTCCGCGATTACGGAAAGAAGCTGCCTTACACGACCAATACAACACAGCCAATCGCCTCAAACACGAAGCTCTTCACTGCCATTGCCGTGGGCCTGCTCGTCGATGAGGGAAAGCTGCGTTGGGACGACCCGATCAAGCAGTTCGTTCCTGCGATCCGGTTCTACAATGACGAGCTCGATCGCTCAGTGACGATTCGCGACATGCTGTCGCATCGCACCGGCGTCACGCGCCACGATTCCATCTGGTACAAATCCACCTTCACGCGGCGCGAGCTCTGGGATCGTTTGCGCTACCTCGAACCCGCTGCGCCAGTACGAACGAAGTTCCTTTACAACAACCTGATGTACACGGCGGCCGGTCAGGTCGTTGAGGAGTTGAGCGGAAAGACCTGGGAGCAGTTCGTCAAGACTCGCATCTTCGATCCGCTCGGCATGTCGCACTCGACGCTGACGATCGAGGATAACCTGAAAGGTCAGGAGCCAGGCGTTCCGTACTCGGAACGTCGCGACAGCACCGAGCTGTACCGGCAGCCTTACTATACTGCCGAGGTCGCGATCGCTCCTGCTGGAGCAATCAACTCAAACGTGCAGGACCTGTCGCGCTGGGTCATCGCGTTGCTCAACAAAGGCAAGGTTGACGGCAAGCAAGTGATTCCGGAGGCGGTGCTGCGCGAAACAATGGCGCCTTCGCTGGGCTTACCGAACAACGCGCTGGAGAGTCGCGGCTGGGGAGAAAATCTGAACGCATACTATGGCATGGGCCGAACGATTTCGTCTTACCGCGGTCATCTGTTGGCGGTCCATGGCGGCGACCTGCCGGGATTTCATTCTCAAATCTCCATCATGCCGAACGACAACATTGGCGTAATCGTGCTCGTCATCGGCGACCACGTCGCACCCATGTACAATGGTCTTACTTACAACATCTACGAGCGCCTGCTTGGTCTATCCCTCACGCCGTGGTCCGAGCGTCTAAATCAGGTCCGGTTAAAGAACAAAGCGGCTGGAACCAAGGCTCGGGCGACGGCTGACGTCGGCCGCGTACCTGGCACTAAACCCTCGCATCCGTTAGACGATTACGTGGGCGAGTTTGCGCATCCGGCATACGGAGTTGTCACCGTGGCGCGCGGTGAGAAGGAACTCAGTTTCGACTTTCACGGTATCAAGATGCCGTTGAATCACTTCCATTACGATCGCTTCGATACGCCTGACGATGAGGAAGATGGAAAGTTCTCGCTAAACTTCCGGACGAATCCGATGGGCGAAATCGAGGGTGTGGAGATTTCATTAGACGAAGCTGCGGTGACGTTCACCCGCCGCGTGCCGGCAGCGCTGACCAGCGACGCCACGCTGCAAGCTTATGCGGGGACCTACATATCACCCAGCGGTGGAAAGACCGTGCTCACGTTTCAACCTGGAAAGGGACTCGCGATTCGTGGTGGACCGGATCTTCAGCCCTGGCGCCCACACCAGTTCCGCGTCAAAGAGTTTCCCGATGTTGTGATCTCATTCAAGGTCGAGGATGGAAAAGTGCTCGCGATGCAACAACGAGATCCAAGCGGCGAATTCGTCTTTCCACGTGCTCCTTGATACATGTCAATCCTGAAAATCTTGTAATCCTGTACAAGACTGTCGTCCCAACTACGCGTCGCGAATAATCATTTCCGCTGCGCAAACAGCGTAAAGACCGGAATAACTTTCGTGTTATTAAATCCTGAGTTAAGCACTTAGACAGGATGACAGGATTTACAGGATTCACAAAATGAATCCTGCAAACTCCTGTCTTTCTTTCTAACAAAATGAACATCGAAGCGGGCATCATCGTTAAGGAAAACAAGACGTTCACTTAAGCGAATCATTGCCGGGAGGTGTGTGATGTATTGCCCTCGATGTGGCCATCAGTCGATCTCTGATGAGTTGCGGTTCTGTTCTTACTGTGGTTTCAAGCTGGGCGTGGTCAAGGCTTCCCTCGCAGATGATGATGAGGTTTCAACGAGCTCGTTCATGCTTCTGGAAGTAGGCAAGGAACCGCGACAACGAGACATAAACATCGGCGTGATTCTCATGTTCACCGGTGCGGCGCTAGCCACCTTTATGGCGGATGGGCTGCGTTTGGGCCGTGAAGGAGGAGCGATTGTACTGGCGCTCTCCTTCGCGTCGATCCTTCTTCTGTCCCGACCTATCCTGAAAATTATTCACAAACTACTTTCGTGGGAAGAGGTGCCGGCCCATTCCTTTTCGGCAAACCAAAGAGGAATGTTATTCGGATCGATCCTGATGTTTACAAGCACGATTTTTCTGGCCATCAGTTCCCTGCTGATGATTGGTCGAATGAGAACACCGCAGTTACTGCTTGGGATGGTTGTGGCTTTCTTTGTGCTTCTTATTCTGTCTAAATACCTGATGCGAGCGGTTCGCTGGTTCGTCGCAGCCGATGTGGCGCTGCCGCAATCTCAAGATCCTGCCGCAGAAATCGCTGCTGGTTCCGATCCTGCCCTCAGTGCGGGACAGAACGTGCCTGTGTCTCTATTTACTGCGCAGCGTGTTACGACTGCCGAAATCCTCTCGCCCGCGAGTGTTACCGAACAGACGACGAACCTGCTTGAGAATAAGTGACCACTACTTCACGCGGACGAATGGCATGTCGCGCATTCGTGAGGCGCCGACGTGCATCCGATCGACTTTCCCGTTTTTGTCCCTCGTGAACCAGACAACGTATCCCGGCACTCCGAAATGGTCCTTATAGATAGGCTGCATCGGCAAACTCGTTGCCGGACGCTGTTTGATGAACACCTTGTCAGCATCGACGGCGACTGTGACTGTGGCTCCAGCCTCTTCGCTAAACCAATCTCCTTTAAATGACGCCAGGTCCGTTGCCGTTGGCTTCCACTCTGTCTCGGGAACGAAGCGTCTGACTTCACCATCGGAATCGACAGTTTCAGCAAACACCGGTTTGCCGTCTTTATCAAACGTAAACTTCAATTGGTTTTCGCCGGCAGTGAACTGTCCGCCTCCGATTGGCACAACGCGCGCGCCGCTCCAACGCGAGACACCGTTTTCGATCACGAACCTGGCCGGAATATGCGTCTTCTCATTCCGCCAGATGCCGACAAATTTCTTCAGCTCATCCTCTGAAATCTTGGCCGAATCGGTCTTGGGTGTTTCAGGGAATGGTCCAAAGATCTCATCCGTTATGTTGGCAGCGATTCCTCCGGCACTTGGTGAAGTGCCGTTACACATAACACCGACTGAAACCTTGTTGTCAGGATAACGCGCTAGAAAAGTCTGGTAGCCGGCAGTCGCGCCGCCGTGTGATACATCCTTCAAACCTTTGTACGTGTCGACAACGAGTCCCAGTGCGTAGGCAATCTTGCGGCCATCATTCAGCACGCCTCGCGTTTCCAGCGCAGTGACAAGTGGCGCACCGAGAGATTGCGATTCAAGCATCGCGTTCCATTTCATCCAATCGCCGACCGTCGTGAGCATACCGCCATTTCCATAAACATTCATGAAGGGCATGTTGAGTCGCCATGGTCCGTTGCCTTGACGCGAATACGCTTGTGCACGACCTGGCACAATGCGCTGGTAGTCGTCTCGCCATGAGCTGTTCTTCATGCCGATGGGCTTGAATAGCCGTTCCTCAACGAAGGCAGGAAACTTTTGTTTCGAAACGCGCTCGACGATGATCGCTGCAAGGTTGTAGCCGCTGTTTGAATACGAGTATTCCGAACCGGGCGTGAAGTCGAGGGCGCGCTGGTGAATGATCACGTCCAGTGCGAGATCTTGATTGACGACTCGCTCGCCGCGCCCGGCGCCGGTGAGGCTCAAGACTGTGCCCCAGTCGCGCAGACCGGAGGTGTGATTCAACAGATGTCTGATGGTCAGTGGCGCGCCGTAATCGGGCAGTTCGGGAATGTATTTCCTAACCGGATCGTCGAGGTTGAGCTTTCCATCCTGTTGCAGCAGGACGAGCGCCGCCGCGGTGAACTGCTTCGCAACTGATCCTGACTCGAAGATAGTTTGAGTTGAATTGGGAACGTTGTGTTCCATATCGGCAAGTCCGAACGCCTTTTCGAAGACGACAACGCCATTTAGTGAGACGGCGGCGGCACAGCCGGGCGCAGGTGCGACGTACGCCCTGGCAACCTTCTCGAACGCCCGGTCAGCGCCGGCGACAACCTTGTCTTTATCGGGAACCTGAGCCCGGATTGCACTGGAAAGAAACGCAACGAGGGTAAGAACGAATACGAAGTTTTTTCTACTCATAGGGAGCTTGCCTCTCCAATCGAAGCCATGTCACTCGCGTAGAATAGCGAGTCATTAAGCCACCTGTCACCATTCAGGGCGCATTACTGTTCAGACGCACGAGGGCAGTGATGTGTTAACAAAGTGTCACGGTCCGGCTTGGACCATCACTAAATCTAGTACTTAACGGGTTCATCTGATAAGATGCCGCGCGCTTAACGCTTTACGATCAGTTCCAGTTGACTCACTGGTAAACTTGAACCCAACCGCTATGAAGCCGCTTCGTTCCCCCTCCCGAGTCAAAACAAGCGCTTCATTCGCACTTAAGGAGAACATCAATGGCCACCACCACAAAGAAAGCAGACGTTACCCGCGTTAGTATGTCACTCAACCCGACCGGTACGAGGAAACAGACCCTCGACACTCTTAACAAACTCGTTGCGCAAGCCGTGGGCCGAGCCGGCTGTGATCGCTGCGGCCGGGTTGCTTTTTTCGATATCCGATTCCTCGGCGATCCCGGTCCGGAGTTCGCAGACCTGGGCGCTTTTTCAGTTGATGTGCATACAAGATAAAGAAGTTCTTCCAGCTAACGGGAAGCCTATTCAGCCTTTGGGGGTAGGCTTTCCATACTTTGCTGGCTTGCCGGCGGATTTGTACCGGAGCGGGTTAGCAGCTTTTGTCGAAATTACTCCCGAGACGCTCTGCCGGCAGCGCACGACCGGATCCGCTGTTGAGATTGAGATCCGCCCTGACCATCTCGCGACCGCGCAACAAACGTGCGCGGGTTTGCCCGTGGTGGTCCATGGCGTAGAGCTGTCGATCGGTTCCGCTCATGGATTGAACAACGCTTACCTTAACATGCTCGACTCCTTTCAAAAGGAGTGGCCATTTCTCTGGCATAGCGAGCATCTGGGATTCCAGACAATTGCGGGAGATAACGACTCGACACTCGAGATCGGCGTGCCTTTGCCGATGCCCGCGACGGTTGAGGCGGTGGAACTCGTAGCGGAGCGAAGTGCTGCCATCCTCGAGCGCTACGACGTTCCCTTCCTGCTGGAAAATCCGGCCCACTATTTTTCTGAGCTTCCGACTGATCCGGAGATCGGAAACGAGTACAGGTTCCTCAGCGCGTTCACCCAAAAAAGTGGTTGTTATCTTTTACTCGATCTGCACAACCTTTACTGCAATGCAGTCAATCACCATTTTGACGCGCGCGATGTGATCAATACGCTGCCGCTGGATCGTGTGATCGAAATTCATGTGGCCGGCGGATCGTGGCGAGATGGCTTCTGGATGGACGCTCACGACGGGCGTGTGCCTGAGCCTGTTTGGGAATTGTTGGAGTATGTCTTGCCAATTGCGCCTAACGTTGCTGGAGTCGTGTTCGAGTTACTGGAAGAACATGCAACCCGTCTCGGCGTTTCCGCGATTGAGAACGAGTTAAGGCGAGCATGGCAGATATGGAATTTGAGCCATGGGGCTAATTGATTATCAAACAGTTCTGGGGCGGATGTTACGCGAGCAAAATCGCGACGATTATCTGCGCGGTGTCAGTCTCGCAGCGGGCGAGAGCCGTTACCTTGAAAATCTTCGAGACACCGCGGAGTTTCGTTTCTATGCGAGTGTACAGCGGTCGTGGTGCGTCGGGCGTGCTATGAAGGCGGCGCATCTCACGCTTTCGCTGCTACCGCAAGAAGAACGTGAGCGGCTACTTGATGAGTGGATTGACTCCGGCTCCGGCGCTCAGAGTTTCTTCTTTGTCGAGGCTGAAGCGTTCCTGGATTTTATCGGTGGGCACTTGTCGGATCGTCCATGCGAATACACCGTCTGCCAGTTTGAACGTGCCACGATGCGCGCCAGTAACGGGGCTAATGTTTTTGTCGCTCCTGATGCTGCATCGTTGCGGAGACCTGATACTTGCCTGAGTCGCGGCGGCTATGCAGCAGTAGTTCGCTTCGCCGCCGCTATCGATCAATTGTCGAATTTGCCTGGCCCACTCGCAGACTTGTTTTCCGCAGGGCTGATCGTAATGTTTAGCCCCGGGCGGGCGCAGTTGTGGCATGAACCAGCGCCGGAGGAAGTTGATCTATGGGAGGCGTTGGAGTCTCCGGCTTCGGTGAGAACGTTGTTGGACCACGGACACTCGCTCGAAACGATCGAGAGACTGCTTGACCACGGCGCTATCGAATACTCTACCGTTTCGCTCTCAACACAATAATCTGAATCGCCAGAAACATCAGCGTCACCAGGGTTGGTACGATGTAGTTCACTCTATCAAAGGCGCTGTCGTACCATCCGCGCGTGCCTGGTGCTCGAGCCTTATGATCGTCGGCCCGCTCAGTGGAACTCTCCCATAACGCGTCGAGCTCTTCAATCGTGACCGGCGGTAGAAACGCTTCACGTATATTCCAAAACACACACATCGCCAGAACAAACACATCCAGCGCGATGAGCAGTCCCCAATACGATGAATTCCAGGAGTCTACGAACGACCAGATCAGAGGTAAAACGAGTAGGCCCGCAATGATGTATGTGCGTCCGCGTGTCTCGAGGGTGGCGAGTTTGGCATGTTTGGTAAGCGCACTCATTGCTTGTGCGAGGCTCGATTGGGCCGACACGACTCGCGTGCGCAAAGTCTGCATGGCGGCGGCGTCGAGTAGCACGATGCTTTCGGCCTCGCAATAAATACAACGCACAACAACATCATCCGGCTGAACTAAGAGTGGCGCACCACACTGACGGCAATTCGGCGGCTCCCCCGGAGCCGAAGGCGGCGATGCTGCGAAGGCTGCACCAACGTATGCTGCCCCACTCACAAGAACATTCTTCATGGCCACGTATGCAGCTAGCAGTTGCGCCGGGATCAGTGTTACCCAAACGTACGGCAACAACCCTGGAAGCGCACCCGCATGTACCACTTGCAACAACCCGGCGCTGAGAAGAATGATGAGACCACCGGTCAACAACACAAACGGCGCCATCGCAGCACAGATTAATTGCCAGCGCGGCACCCTGATCTGCGCGAGCCGCAGCCACTGCTCAGCCGCTGCACGCGTTGCTGAACCCAACTCACGCGTGAGGCGCAGCTCCTCGCGGTAGATCTGAGGCACATCGTTGTTGACCCCACAAAAGCGACAGACAAGCGATGGCGCGTCAGTCACGACAAGGGGCGCGTTACAGTTGACGCACTGGAATGGCGCTAACCCTGGTCTCATCTCCAATTCTGCCTCTTGAACTCTTGATACAAACCCAACCACTGTTCAAGCGTCAATTCCGTCGGTGTGGCATTTAAATGAAAACCCAACTCACGGGCAAGGCGTTTCCATTGCTTATAAGTAAAGTCGTTCTTAAATGCCAGTTTGAGATTAGGTTTCCATCTTGCAAAACCGTAGGTAACAAAGTCGCGATAGAATGCCACGTCTTGCGCTTCTATGAGCGGGCTGGCGCGTCGCTTGATCGAGAAAAGCACCGGGTCGACGTTTGGCACAGGCGAAAAATCGGTACGCTTTAATCGCGTCAATATTTGAAGATCGAAAAACGGCTTGACCAGAATGGAGAACAAAGTCTCTCTCGGACACCCCGAGAACTTCTTGGCCGCCTCTCTCTGCATGATCAGATATGCTTCGCACACGTTGGATCTCTCGTAAAGGATCTTCCGTACAATTTGTGCCGTGCGGTTAAATGGAATATTCGCAAATATCTTGTACTGATCGAGACGAGTACGAAACGAGTAGTTGAGAAAATCCCGTTCAACTATCTCCACGTTTTCAACTGGACCAAATCGCTCACGCAGGCGCCGGACGAGTTCGGGATCCTTTTCGATCGCGATGACGTGTCCGGCTACGCTTGCAAGCGCTGCGGTGATTATTCCACTTCCTGGACCAATCTCGTAAACGGTGTCGGACAGACCAATACCACTCATCCCAACCAACCGGCGAACCAGTTTCGGACTCCGCAGAAAATTCTGTGCTAAAGAAACTTGCTTGCGCTGCCGTGTTTTCATGTTTCACCTCCGGAAATTTGTGGTGAAACGAAAACGCGCTTTTGTGTGACGGTCTTAAGCTCGCGGGGCTGATCTTTGGCAGGAGCGCTAACAGCAAAAAGCCGCGAACCGAAGCGTTGTACGCTGGTTCACGGCTCAAGCTCGAAGCTTTAGGATTGAAACTTAGGAATCGATTAATCCGCGAATCAGGTCGGTACGCTCGGACCGTTCCACATTCTGTTCGCGGATTCGAATCAACATAGTCTGGAGGATATTAGACCTTGCCCAAAACTGTCAAAGGTTCAGTATGTTGGGTGGTGTCTTAATTTGAAAATCTTCTCTGCGGTTCTCGGCGTATCTCTGCGCCCTCTGCGTTTGAGTTGTCGTTTAACGCAGAGAACACTGAGATACGCCGAGGACGCAGAGAAAATCGCTCAATTTAAGATCCTCACTCAATCGACAACGCAGTCTTGCCCAAATGATGTTCATTGAGCGCCTTGTGCGCCTCACCGGCTTCTTCCAGCCGGAACGTTCTGTCAACATGAACTTCAAATGGACCAGCATCGATCAGCGCGTTAAGCCTGTCGATGAGTGCGCGAGAAAATTCTCCATCGTACGCCTCGATGGAGACACCGTCAGGAGCAGCCGGTTCAGGCATCACGCCATGTGGATACGCGATACGTCCGCCCTGGCGAATCGCTAACAACGCTTCATCAGTTTGCTCGCCTCCCGCTGTGACAAGTGCCGCATCCATTCCATTGGGAGCGAATTTCCTGGCTGCCTCGAGAACCTCATCGCTTCGTCCATCGACAGCACTGTCAGCTCCCAGTTTTTTGACAAACTGCACACCGTCGTCACCCGAAGCGATAGCAAACACTCTCGCGCCGAGACGTTTCGCAAGTTGCAAGGCCAGGTGTCCAATGCCGCCGCTCGCACCGAAAACCATCAACGACTCGCCTGACTTCAAACCAAGTACTTTTTCCAAACCAGTCAGCGCGGTTAGCCCATCGGTCGGCAACACCGCCGCTTGTTCAATGGTCAAGTTTCCAGGAATCAGCGAAACATTGTCAGCCTTCACTGCCACGTACTGTGCGTAGAAACCACCTTTAGGATTTGCGAGCTCTCCGGCGTATACACGGTCTCCTTCCTTGAAGTGTTTTACGTCTGTACCTACTGCCTCGATCGTTCCGGCTCCATCAGTGCCAAGCACGTATGGAAACGCCGGCTTGGTTCCCATGATTTCGACAAATCGCCCTTCACGCTCATACGGATCCCACGCTCCGATGCCTGCAGCTTCGACCCGAATCAGAACTTCGTGCGCGTCGATTTGGGGGATCGGTAAGTTTTGAATTTTTAGTGCCTCCGGGCCGCCGAACTGATCGAGAGCTACGGCCCGCATTGTTTGCGCTTTTGCTTGGGATGTTTGTGCCATGATTTTACGTACACCGCCTGTCTGTTAATAGTTCAAGGCTTGCGCCCGTCCATATATTTATCGGGATGATCAAAACACATCTGCAAAAGCGGTGCCTGTGGTCTTTGATGAAACCAACTCAAAAACGCTGCCGTACTATTCTCGACTAAGCAATCTCCACACGCTGGTCCGCGATTTTGAATTCTCTTACACATTTCTGAATTCACCATCGCGTTTTTGAATTCAAAAACAATTTATTGAAGACACTACGAGGACAGTCACAATGATCCGAGTTTTGGTTCTGTTGCTAATGGCGGCTTCCACTACGTTGGCCCAAACAACCTTTCACGGTGATGCAGCTCGCACCGGAGTTTACCCGGAGGCCGGGCCGCAGCAACTAAAGGGAACGAAGTGGACCTTCAAAACTGACGGGCCAATCATTGGCTCTGCCGCAATTGCCAACGGTGTGGTCTACATCGGCAGTACCGACGGGAATTTATACGCATTGGACCAGGAAACCGGAAACCAGAAATGGAAGTTCAAAACATTCGCCTCACGACAAGTTACTTCGTCACCAACAATCGCCAATGATCTGGTCTATTTTGGCGGCTTCGATGGAATTCTTTACGCGCTTGACGCTCAAACAGGCACGGTGAAATGGACCTTTGTACAAGAATATGAGCGACGGTTCGAAGGCAAACGGCTGCACGGCTATCCGTCCGGCTTCCAAACCATTCCTGATTCATGGGACATCTACACATCTTCACCGGCAGTCTTCAACGGACGAGTTTATATCGGCAGCGGCGACGGAAATGTTTACTGTGTGGATGCTGTCACTGGAATTCTGCAATGGAAGTTTGCTACCGGTGACATCGTCCATGCCTCACCGGCGATCGCGAACAATACGGTCTACATCGGTAGCTGGGACAGTTATCTTTACGCGCTTGACGCGGAGACGGGCCAGGAGAAATGGCGCTTCAAAACCGGTGAAGACACGTACATCCGTAATCAACAGGGCTTTCAGTCTTCACCGGCGATCGCCGACGGAACGATTTATGTTGGTTGTCGAGATGGACATCTCTATGCAGTCGATGCCGCGACTGGTCGTAAACGTTGGGACTATCCGACGAATAAAGGATGGGTGAATAGTACTCCGGCGATCCGTGGTGGCGTGGTCTACGCCGGAACGTCGGATGGCTACCGGTTCTTCGCACTGGATGCGAAAACGGGGCGGTTGAAGTTCACGTTGGATGCCAAAGGCGCCGTGTTCTCATCGCCTGCGGTTGCCGGCGAGATGGTTTATGTCGGCGTATCGAATGGGCGGTTGCTGGCGGTTGATACGAAGTCGGGCAAGCTGTTGTGGGATTTTCAGACTGAAGGATCGAAGCGGGATCCGATGAAGATGCTGAAGCCGGATGGCGGTTTGAACAACGAGGCGATCTATGCACGTTATTTTGGTGATTACCAGGACATGGTGCTTGCCTTTTATCGCGTGTTCTCCGTGGGTGCAGTCTGGTCTTCACCAGTCGTCGATAAAGGCGTGGTCTATTTTGGCAGTACCGATGGGTTGGTGTATGCGATTCACTGAAATTGAAATCTTCTCCGCGATCTCTGCGTCCTCTGCGTCCTCTGCGTTTAACTATTTCCGACGGCTTACTTTTACGCAGAGGACGCAGAGCCGCAGAGATCGCGGAGCGAGGTTCGTAGAGCTTACGGCTGGATCTGACCCAGTAACTCGACTGTCCCGGAACCGCGGATCACCCGCACGCGTTGGCCCGCGTTGGTAGAGTCGCTACTCTCGAGCAGAAAGACGGAATCGCCGAACGTCGCCACGGCTGTGACCCGCCAACCGCCGTTGCTCCGGTCGATGACATGCTGCGAGCCATCCGGATCGATGCGAACAACCTGACCGATATCGGGAAGCGCCGTATAGATACGTTTCTGCGCGTCGGTAGCAATGCTCCAAATTCGCGGGAGTCCAGTTGAGTTCCAGATCTGCGGTTGGACCAGCTTGCCGTCAACCCGGGCTACAAAGCGCAACACGCCGTCACTGCCAACGCGCCTGAGGTGATTACCGTCTGAGAGATAAAGAGTTTCATCGTCGCCCCAGTGATATGCCAGGACCTGCTGCAAAGGTCGTTCGCCCTTCGCGACTTCGCCCGAACCCCGGAAGCGCCTCACCGTTCCATCCGCAGAGCGTTCCATGATCTGTGCGCCCTTTTGGAAGATGAGCGTACCACGCTTACCGACAGCAAAAACTAGGGCCTTAACATCCGCTTCTTCGGCCACCTTCACATGCTTGCCGCCGTCTAGAGGAATGCGAAAAAGAGCACCGCCCATCTCCTGAAACGATTCGGAGTAGATCTGCCCATCCAAACCGCGCGTGGTCCAATGTGCGTGAAAGTTCCTGACCAACGCTTCCGGCTTCCTACCCTTCTCCAGCCGCCATACAGCGTTATACATCGAGTCGCCGAAGATCACCGTGTTCACATCCAGTGCAATCAGCCCACCGCCTGGATGAGCACCCACTGCGACAGGAATAACAAGAAGGAGCAGTGCACTGATTATCGGCCGACGTCTGACTTTTGAGGCAACGTTGATCATCTCTGCGGAGTGGAGACTGCGGCGAGGTAGTTCCTGACTGGCTGGACCACTTCGGTTTCGATTGCATCAGCTAGTTGGCGAGAATTCTCATATT
>DASTTS010000576.1:0-5676 GCA_035760085.1 Pyrinomonadaceae bacterium | reverse complement strand
GGCGTATCTCAGTGTTCTCTGCGTTAAACGTCAACTCAAACGCAGAGAGCGCAGAGATACGCCGAGACCGCAGAGAAAATCGTTCAATTTAAAACACACTTCTTTTTTGTGGAACTGCAAAGCGTATACCCCGACTCGCTTTTACGGTCTTGGATTTGCCGCGATCAGACTGGGAGGATTAACAATGGAGCAATCACAAAAGACCGGTAAGAAATCTGATGCACAGAAACTGGACCGAGCGCGTGAGGGTTACGATCCGCTGCCGGCATCAAATCCAGTAGCGGGCGCGTTTGGCGAGCACAAGCCCGATCGAATCAGCGACCAGGATGCGTCGCTGGACCAGTACACAGAAAAGGAAGTAAAAGAATAAATAAGCCGGGAAGGCACAGTACCGCGCGCGGTACTGTGCCTTCGTTAACTCATCGCTGCATTGAGGGCGGCGGAGAGGGTGCGGCCCTGCGGGTAAGGAATCGGAATGCGCGCGCAGATCGCCGTCCCCAGATCGGGCGCCGAATCAATCGTAATCGTCCCACCCACTGCTTGCACACGTTCTTCCATGCTGCGCAAACCGAGTGTCGCGGCACTCGTGCGTAGCGCTTTCATGTCAAAGCCCGCACCATCATCCGAAATCAACAAAATCAAATCCTGTCCCGCTCGCTCGAGCACCACTGAAATGCGAGTCGCTCGCGCGTGTCGCGCCACATTCGTTACAGCCTCCTGCACGATCCGGAAACACGCCGTCTCCAGTTCGGAAGAAAACCGATCATCCTCACCAAGCGAACGTGTCGTGAAGTCTGCGGGCACGCCGCAACTCCTCACCTGTCGATCGAGATACCAGCGCACCGCGACAACCAGTCCGAAATCGTCCAATAGCAACGGACGCAAGTCGACAGACAAATCTCTCACCTGATCGACAGCTTCATCGATCACCTTCATATTGTCTTCAATCGATGAAAGAATTTCCGGCGCGCTGCACTTCTGTCGTAGTACATGCAGATTCATCTTCACTGCCGTCAAAATCTGGCCCACCTGATCATGCAGCTCGCGCGACATACGACGTCGCTCGCCTTCCTGCGCTTCAATCAAACGTCGTGAGTAAGTGCGCGCCGCCGCTTGCACTCGTTTACGCTCGGAAACGTCGCGCATACAGCCCTGCACGCCGACCGCCACACCATCTGCAAAAATCAACCTGCTACTAATCTCAACCGGAACGTGCCGGCCGTGCTTCGTAACGATCTCAGTTTCGTAAGTCGTCTCGGACGGCTCCTCTGCTTTTCTGCCGAGGTGACCACGCACGTGGCTTTCGTATTCGGGATTGAGAAAAATCGAAAAATGCCGGCCGCTGAGCTCTTCGCGTGTGAAACCGGAAAGTCGTTCAGTGGCCCGATTAACTGACGTGTAACAGCCGCTCATGTCGTGCACGTAAAGTGCGTCCTTCGAATTTTCAAACAGCTCGCGATAACGCTCTTCACTTTCGCGTAACGCTTGTTCGGCTTGTTTGCGTTGCGTGATGTCACGCGCCGTGCCTTCGTAATACAAGATCTTTCCCGTTTCATCTCGCTCGGCGCGTGCGTTTACTGAAAGCCAGATCCGGCTGCCGTCCTTGCGAAACGTCTCATGCTCGAAATCACGAATGACGCCGTCCTTTTCAAGCAGTCGCTTGAACTCTTCGCGCCGGGCCGGATCGACGTAGATCTTCCGCGAGATGTCACGACACGAGCGGATCAGTTCGCGGGGTGAGTCGAAACCGTGAATCCGAGCCAGTGCCGGGTTCGCCATCAGGTAACAGCCTTCGGGCGTCGATTGAAAAATACCTTCACTGACGTTTTCGAAAATCCGGCGATATTTGCGTTCGGCAGCGAGACGAGCTTCTTTTTGACGCAGCAGTTCCTGAGCCTGATCTCGCGTGAGCTCAGTGCTTTTATTTTCGGTGTGGGCAGACTTCTGAGATCTTTGCCTGTCTCTCATAACTTGGAAACCTCCAGGAGTTAAGGCATCAGTCAAGAGAACGGCCAAGCCCCGCAGGCAGACACGTCTAGGCGCGGGCGTTGTATTTTAGGCGACGTAAAACTAAGAGTTGCGTGGGAACACGGGGCGATCGTGCCAAACCAGGCACTCAGGTCGAATCGATTGCTGGCGCGGATTCTAATCCTGAATTTTTCGTCGCGCAACAGAATTACGTTAGCTGAATAATACAAAGATTTTTCGTCACAAATTACGCCCCGCGGGTGTTCTAATTTTGAAAGTGAATTCGAAATTTCCGGAGGTCTCCTATGCCAAGAACTGTTTGGAACCGCTTTTTTATCGGTATGGCGTTGATTACGAGCCTGGCGCTGCTGGTCTGGATCGCGGGTGCGAACGTTACCGCACAAAGCACCACGTCAGGCGACTGGACCGCGCATCTTTCGTCAAAAGACTCAAAACTCCAGCTAAACCTCGAGCGCCGCACGGGCAAAGGCCACCGGAATCAGATGGGACAGAGTTATGAGTTCTCCGATTTTCAGGGGCTAACGCGCGAACAGGTGCAGAATGGTGGTCCCGTGAGTTTTAGCCTCGTGCGGGAAGCGGGAAGAATCGATTTGGAAGGCACTTTCCAGAACGGCCGCGGTTCGGGTACGTTCCGGTTCACTCCAAATCTCAGCTTTGTCTCGGCGATGAAGAGCCGTGGATTTGATTTCGAGCAGTCGTCCAATTCCGATGATGATCGCGACTCTGAAGACCGCTTGTTCGCCGCCACAACGCTCAACGTCACGACCGCACTTGCCGACGACCTGAATTCCGCCGGCTTCACGGGACTAAAAACTGAAGACCTCTTCAAAGCAGCGATCTTCAAGATCAACTCACAATTCATGCGCGAGATGAAAGCGAGTGGATTTCAAAATCTCGGCATGGAAGAGCTGGTAAAAGCGCGCATCTTCAAAATTGACGCGGAGTTTGTGCGACAAGTGAGTCAGATGGGTTTTGATAAAGAGCCGTTCGAGACTCTCGTCAAGATGCAGATTTTCAAAGTTACGCCCGAGTTTGTTACCGAGATGCGCAACGAGGGACTGACGAATGTTCAAATCGAAGACCTCGTGAAGCTTAAGATCTTCAAGATCGATAGTGAGTTCATTCGGGCCGCAAAGGCTGACGGCGTACCGCTCGAAGTCGAGCGACTCGTGCAAAGAAAGATCGGCGTCGCGCGCAGGTACTAACTGTTTTAGGCCACAAAAAGCACAAAAGGCACAAAGTTACTCTTTAGTGCCTTTTGTGCTTTTTTGTGGCTGAACTTTATAAACGCAGCGGTTATCGCCTTTGATGATGTGCTCCGCGCGTTCGACACTCACTCCTGGTCCGAGCACCGAGCGAAATAACTCAAGCTCGGTCGAACAAAATCCCTGACACGCATTCGCCGCCGCACAGATCGGACAGTGATTCTCGACCAGTAGAAAGCTGCCGTCGTCTTCCCTTCTGACCTCGGCCATGTAGCCTTCTTCAGACCGAACCTTCGCGAGCTCGTCGAGTTTTCTTTCGAGCGGATCGTGTGGCTGGATCCGTTTACCGTAATCCATCCGTTGGCGTGCGCAACGTGACGTCAACACGCGCTCGAGTCCCTCTTCGCCAAACGCATCTTTCACCGAGTCGATCAACGCCACACTCAACTCTGCATAAGCTTCAGGAAACAGGTGATCGGCCTCGCGCGTGAGTCGCCAGAATTTTGCCGGACGACCAATCGGCACAGGCCGCTCTTCCGAGGTCACAAGTCCTTCCCGCTGCAAGGCGTAGAGATGCTGCCGGACCGCCATCGCCGTCAGCCCGAGCCGTTGCGCGAGCTGCGCCGAATCGATTGGGCCCTCGGTTTTCAGCAATTTCGCGATTGATCGGCGCGTCTTTCTCTCAGCCGGCGCCTGCACTCCAGCACTCATGCCAACTATTTCTAAAGAATTCTCTTTACAAAGTCAATACCCAGTGCTAACCTTCCGACTTAATAAAGGTTTTGCTTTAGAAAGTAGAGGAGAACCAAAATGACAGTCACTTCCACAGATCCTTTCTCAGGTTTACGGGTCGCAATCACTGGTGGCACTTCAGGGCTCGGGCTCGCGCTCGTTCGTGAACTGGTTAACCGCGGCGCGCGTGTGGCTTTTGTCGCTCGAACGCGTGAACGTGTTGAAGAAGTTGCGCGCGAGAATCCAGGCGCGCACGGAATCGTCGGGGACGTCTCCATCAAGGAAGACATCTACCCGATCGCGATTCAAATCACAGGCGAGCTTGGCGGGCTCGACGTGCTCATCAACAACGCTTCCGATCTTGGTCCAACGCCGCTGCGAATGCTTTCCGACACTGAATGTGAAGATCTGGAACGTGTGTATGCGACCAATGTGTTTGGTCCATTCCGGTTAACGAAAGCGCTCATGGGCGCGCTGGCTGCATCCGCACGTGAGGAGCGCGGCGGAGTCGTGCTTAACGTTTCCAGCGACGCGGCAGTGAACGCGTATCCAGCCTGGGGCGCGTACGGTTCGAGCAAAGCAGCGCTCAATCACATGAGTCGTATTTGGAACGAAGAGCATGCGGCCGAAGGCGTTCGATTCCTTTCACTCGATCCGGGTGACATGGATACGCCGATGCACGCCGCCGCCATACCCGATGCAGATCCCGCAACACTCAAACGTCCCGAGCAGTCGGCACATGAGTTTGCGGAAGCGATCGCGGCTGCTCTGCCGGAGGCTGTAGCAGCGTAACGAATTTAGGAGTGGCCATGTTAGCCGCAACCACAGCAGTACAGCGTCCCGCAGACGCAAAACTTCTCGTCGTCGATTCACAACGAAACATCGTTCACGTTCCACGCAGTGCGTTCGTCGACTTTCTGCGTCCGAATGATCTGGTCATCGCGAACGACGCCGCCACGTTACCGGCCAGTCTGAGTGGCGTGCATCAGCAGACCGGAAAGACTATCGAAGTACGACTCGCAGGACGACCGTCGTTAAGCCCGGATGAAGTCCAACGCTTCAGTGCGATCGTGTTCGGTGAAGGAGACTTTCACCTGCGCACTGAAGACCGGCCATTGCCGCCGCCGCTACAACGCGGCGACACGCTCGTGCTTGGTCCATTGCGCGCGACCGTTGCAGAAATGCTGGGCCATCCACGACTCGTTTCCCTTCTCTTCGACGGCACCGCGGATCAAATCTGGGCGGGCCTGGCGAGTCATGGCAAGCCGATTCAGTATTCACACATGCAAACGTCTCTGGAGATGTGGGACGTGTGGACGCGGATCGCGGGACCGCCGGTCGCGTTTGAAGCGCCTTCTGCGAGCTTTATTCTTGACTGGCACGTGCTTGCCGCGATCCGTCAACACCGCGCCGCTTTCGCAACTATCACTCATGCCGCGGGTATTTCATCGACCGGCGACGAAGATCTCGATCGACTGTTGCCATTCGATGAGCCTTACCACATTCCAGTCGCGACAGCGAAAGCCGTTGAGCTAACACGCCGTCGCGGTGGTCGTGTGATTGCAGTGGGAACAACTGTGGTGCGCGCACTCGAAGCCGCCGCGACTGACGATGGTCACTTGCGCAGTGGTGATGGCGTGGCGAAAGGCAAGATTGGTCCTGCGACGCAGTTGCGTGTCGTCGATGCCATCCTGTCCGGCACACACGAACCCGGCACGAGTCATTACGAACTTCTCCGCGCCTTCCTCGA
>DASTTS010000575.1:0-13654 GCA_035760085.1 Pyrinomonadaceae bacterium | reverse complement strand
GACAATCTCCGGCGGTGTTGCTCGTTTCGATTGTCGCCAGATGAAATCCATCGTATCTACGTTTGCTCGAAGAAGGCGTGCTGGACCAGCGCGTCGAGGAGCTCGAGCGCTTGTTGGAGCACTGCACTGTTTGCCCGCGCGACTGTCTCAACAATCGGCTCAACAACGAGATCGCTGCGTGTTATTCGGGCCGGCTGCCGATCGTTTCGTCATACACGCCGCACTTCGGCGAAGAACCGCCCCTCGTCGGAACAAAGGGCGCGGGCAACGTGTTCTTCGGCAACTGTAATCTTCGTTGTGTTTATTGTCAGAACTACCAGATCTCACAAACGCACAAGCAACAGATCAAGAACGAAGTCACACACGAGCGTCTGGCTGCAATGCTGCTGGAGCTGCAATCACGCGGTTGTCACAACGTCAACTTCGTTTCGCCAACACACTTCGCGCCGCAGATGGCGCGCTCGATCCTGATCGCCGCGCGACAAGGTTTGCGCGTGCCGGTGGTCTATAACACAAACGCGTACGACGCAGTCGCAGCGTTGAAGTTGCTCGACGGCATCGTCGACATTTACCTGCCGGATTTGAAATATGCTGATGACGAGTCGGGCTATCAGTATTCGAAAGTGAGTGGCTACAAAGACTTCTCGCGCGCGGCGCTGCGCGAGATGTTCAGGCAAACGGGCGATGAGCTCGTGTTTGATGAGAATGGATTATTGAAGCGCGGTCTCGTCGTGCGGCTGCTGGTGTTGCCGAACGATATCGGAAGCGTCGGTGAATCGATCGAATGGATCAGAGACGAGCTGAGTCCACGCGTGGCGATCTCGCTGATGGCGCAGTATTACCCGACGCACCAGGCTGAGACAAACAAGCGCTACGTTCTGCTGTCGCGACGCATCAGAGAAAGCGAATGGATGAAAGCGACCGCGGCGCTCGAAGAGTTAGGAATGACTGAAGGCTGGGTGCAGGAGTTCGACGGCGCCTCTTATTACTATCGCCCTGACTTCAACAATTCAGATACGCCATTCAAAGACATCAGAGATTTCGAGTAAAATCCGCGTTCTTCTCCGCGTTAATCTGCGTTCTCATATCTAACTGCCGGACTACCAGCCGGATAAAACACTCCTAACAATCTCAACTCACCCGAACCAGTATTCTCCACGCAATGGACCTGTTTGCGCGGCAGATAGATGCACGAGCCTGGACCGATCGGCGTATTCGTCTCACCGGCCCACATCCTTCCCTCACCACGTAGAATGAAAAGAACTTCCTCGTACTCGTGAAAATGATCAGGCGCGCGGCCGGGCGGGATTGACCCGACAAACTGCGTCACCTGCTCGCTCCCGATCTCATCGTCAACTACAACTCGATACCAGCGATCGGCGGTCGGCAACGCTCGACGATCGGCGAGCTTCACGATTGGTGGCAACTCACTAGGCCTGACCGGCTCAGCAGGGCATTGCGAGCTGATGAACCGAACCGCATCCGCTCCGTTATTCTTCACCCGCAACGTTTGCCCCGGGCGAAGGTAAACACCGGTTTCTGGTCCAACTTCGTACTCGTCTTCACCGACGACCACAGTACAGTTACCATCCAACACGTAAAAAACTTCATCACTCTCGTGATCGCTCAGCACCGGCGATGTGCCTGGTCCAAACTCCAACACGCGCAACGAGATCGCTTTCGCGCCGCTTGCCTTCCCTATCTGGCTCCAGATTTTTAGTGAACCAAAGACACGTGGCTCACCTTCGTGCATCGTCGAAACCCGGCAACCTCCTTCCAAAACGACGGCCATCGACGTTGCTCCTAGTGTTTGCCTGTGTTCAGGTGATGCGTGGTGTGCTCGGTAATCGAGGGCTGCGATCGCGGTGCCGGTGCGAGCTCGTTGGTCAGATTCGCTCCCGCCGGCAAACTCGCGGCTGCGGGCGCTTCGTAAGGAATACGGTTTACGTTCGCACCCGAGTCGAGAACTTTCTGCGAGAGGGCATCATAAGCATCGCCCGGCAGCGATTTGCGTGGAACCGTAAAAATTAAACCGTTTACAATCACTCCGATCCCGACGAGGAACGTAATCAAAGCAGGTGTGATGTACGGCAGGATGTCGGGTTTATCCATCGCCATAACCAGCAGAATAATCGTCGCGCCGAGACCAATTGCGGCAGTGATGATGCCCGATCGAACGCGGCGCAAGCGTTTCTCCTCAGGCGATTCGAGAAACTTCTCGAAGTGTGGCAACACGTCTTCCGCAACTCTTTCGAGGTCCTTCGCTGTACTCATCTGCCGGATCTTGTCGGCGACGGCCATGCCGATGTGCTCGCGTGCTGAGATAGCTGATTGCGTCACTGCGTCCGGGTTTTCGAGCGAATTGCGGACGATGCGGAGGTCCGTGCCGCAGGCGCGACAGAACTGGCTCAATTGTCGTTCTTCAGAACCGCAGGACGGGCAGTACATATCGGGGGATTATACGGCAAGATACCAGGGAAGTTCCCCGTCGACGAGGTGAGCTTACAGGATTACAGGATTTGCAGAATTGACGGGATTATCACGTTAATTATGTAAATCCTGTCATCCTGTAAAGCTCACCTCAGCATCAAAGCAGCACCCATGATAAAATTCGTGGGCTTCTCCAGAGGTATCACATGAAAAAAATCATCATCCTGACCCTGACCCTCGCTCTGTTTTGTTTTTCAGCGTCGCCGTTGTTCGCCCAGGATCAACCGGCCCAGCCGCAACCATCGACTGAAGAGCTCGAAAAACAGAAAGTCGAGCGCGAGAAGAACGCATATCGCCTGCTCGACCAGGTAATTGACGAAGCGCAGTCGCTCCGGCTCGTCGAGAACCGTGTCCGCATACAAACGAACGCGGCCGACCTGCTCTGGGACCAGAACCAGGGCCGCGCCCGCTCGCTGTTTGCAAGTGCGGCCGAGGGGATCGCGGAATTCACTCGAACGCAGTCACAAAACAACAATCGACGCGTAGTGGATACGAATGGCTTTGTGCCACAGGGATATGGCCCGCCCAACATGCGCACGTATCAATTGCGCCAGGACCTGGTGCTGACTGCTGCCCGTCATGATGCGGCGCTTGCGTACCAACTGCTCGCCAGCACCAAGCCACCGGCAAACACGCAGCCCACAGACGGGCGTGATCCACGTGCCCAACTAACTTCTGAAGACAACCTCGAACAGCAGTTACTCGGTCGTATCGCGTCTCTCGATCCAAAATTCGCCGCTCAGAATGCCGAGCAGATGATGGAGAAGGGCCAGTTTCCCGGGACGATTGCCGAAGTTATCAATCAACTCTACAAACAAGATGCCGGCGCCGCTGAAAAGCTTGCTGACAAGACCGTCAAGAAGCTGCAGGCAGCAAACATTTTGACTAAGGCTGAAACCGGAAACCTACTGCAGGCGCTTCTCAGAAGTGGCCCACGTCCGACAGGCGAAAGCAATAGTTCGACTGCGAATGCGCCTGCCCCAAGATGGTCGCCGGTGCTCGGACAAGCTGCTTACGTCGATCTCCTCTCAACCGTTGTCGACGCAGCCTTGAAAGCCACGCCGCCGACGCAAAACAACCAGCGCGGTGGTGGTCCAGTTCCGGTGCGACGCGGCAACGGCCCAAACAATGCTCCACCACAACTGACCGATGCCCAGATCGAACAGAACAATGCGCGTCGCTTGCTAGGAGGATTGCAGCAGTCGCTGGCGCTGATCGATCAGTACCTGCCGGCAAAGGCCGCGCTCGTGCGTCAGAAGATGTCTGAACTGGGCATATCGAATTCGTCAATGAACCAGACGTTCAGCGCGCTTCAGGGCAATCCAAACGCCGATGCTTTCATGCAGGCTGCGGCCACGGCGCCGCCGCAGATGCAACCACGTCTCTACCAGCAAGCCGCATACAAAGCCCTCGAAGAAGGCGACACGGAACGTGCGCGGCAAATCGCAAACGATCACTTACAGAACAACCTTCGCGATACAGTGATGCAGCGCATCGATTTTCGTGAGTTGGCGAAGAAGGCCGAAGGTGCTCGTTTAGACGAGATCCGCCAGTCACTATCACGGCTTCAGAATGACAACGAGAAGATCGATCTGTTGATACAAATCGCGGGAGATACGCAAAAAACTAATCCGAAGCTCTCGATTCAAGTGCTCGACGAAGCGAGACAATTCGTGAATCGCCGCGCGACGAATTATCAACATTTCGAACAGCAGCTAAAAGTGGCCCACGCGTTTGCAAATGTCGATACGGCACGCGCGTTCGAGGTATTGGAGCCTGCTATCGGCCAGCTCAACGAGCTACTGCAAGCTGCGTCAGTGTTGAGTGGTTTCGAGATCAACATGTTTCGCGATGGCGAGATGGCGATCCAGGGTGGCAACGGATTGACAGCCACTTTGAACCGTTTCGGACAGGAGCTCGCCGTACTTGCGAAAAATGATCTTGAGCGTTCCGAAACACTGGCGGGACGATTTCAGTTTACAGAGCCGAGGATCATGACGCGCCTTGCGATCGTGCAGGGACTGCTGAATGTGAAGCCTGTGCCCGGCGCATCCAGAGTAATGGTGGGAAGCTTTAGTGATAATGTCGTGATTCGACCGGAGTAGTGTGAATTTATAAAACGAACAAGGGGTTTGAATTTGCAGCATTTAAACGATAAGCCGGACATTCCGGAAACAACACCATACGATCCGAGTGATCCGGCACAAACTCCCGATCCACTTCCCTTGCCTCCCGACTCGAATCCACTACCGCAGGCTCCTGTTCGCGAGCCTGATCAGCCGCCACCGATCACCGACCCCTCTACGCCTGAACCGACCAGACTGTAAAGAGGGACTGTCGATTGCTGGAAATTTTCCGTCCGTTACTCATTCTCATCTCGACCAGATGGGTGCTGCGATTCTTCATGAAGCTGGGGCTGTTCGGCCTTTTCCTGATGAGCGCGCTCGACTCGTCGTTTCTCGTCCTTCCTTTCGGAAACGATCTACTGCTGATCGCGCTCGTGAGCTCAAATCGCGAAAGCCTTATTTGGATTGTTTACGTGTTCGCTTCTGCGATCGGATCGGTTGTCGGCGTCTTTTTCGTCGATCTGATTATGCGAAAGGCCGGTGAGTCGGGACTCGAGCGTTTTGTAAGTCAAAAACGAATTGAGAAACTGAAATCCAAACTCGAAAACAAAGGCAGCGTGACGGTGTTTATAGCGACGTTGATACCGCCGCCGTTTCCATTTACGCCGGTGGTGATGACCGCGTCTGCGTTGCAGTCCCCGCGTGGTGCGTTGTTGATCGCAGTTTTTCTGGGACGCCTCGTGCGGTTCGGAATCGAAGCCGTATTGGCGCTTTATTTTGGCAGGCAGTTGATCGCGTTTATAAACTCGGACGTGGTCACGTACTTTGTTTACGCGCTAATTGGCATTGCGATCGTTTTGAGCACATTATCTCTACTGCGCTGGCTCAAGCGAAATTAACCACAGGCATAAGAAGCATTTATTGAAGAAAAGGAGTTGTGCCTCGGTGGTGTCTTAAATTGATCGGTTCCTCTCTGCGTCCTCGGCGTGTCTCAGTGTTCTCTGCGTTAAGACGACAACTCAAACGCAGAGAGCGCAGATACGCCAAGAACCGCAGAGAAAGATTTTCAAATTAAGACACCAACTGTGCCTCTTATGCTTTTTGTGGCTGATCCCATTAGTGTAAAATCCCGAGTCAAAAAAATTCCTCCTGAAGGGAGCCACCAGGAATGCCAGAAACACGGGGCATACAAGCCACCGAGGAAGTAAAAGCAGAATGGTCCCTTGCGTACAAGCACTATTTACGAGCGCCGGGTGACCGGTTCGATAAAAAGAAAGATCGGACCCAACGCATTGACTACGTAGCCCAGGAAATGAAATTAACTCGCAAACAGGCCAAACGACGTATCCGTAATTACGAAGCCTGGCAGCGAAATATTAAAAAGGGCATCGTTAGCCCGTAGTAATGCGAAGTTAAACCTCCTGACTGAGCCTCACCTAGTCGTATTGAATCCCTCAAATAAGTCCTATACCTCCTATAGGACTTATTTATTTCCGGTTTGAGCATTACCACCCTTCTCCGTTATATTGTGGTCCTTCCCCAACAGCTTTCAATCATGACTCCTGAGGAGGTTTACGGTGAGCTTCATGTGTCAGAGGCGCCAACTGTGGCTGGGCCTTTTCTTTCTTCTCAGTGTGGGACTTGCGCTTATGTCGTGTACTGATAATCCAAATGCACTTTCCTCTTCCGGCTCGCCCAAAGACGAAGCCGAGAAGTTTCTTGCTGACGCTGAAAAGCGTCTGTTGGAGCTGAACATCAAGGCCGGTCGCGCTGATTGGGTGAAAAGCACTTACATCACCGACGACACCGAGTTGATCGCGGCCGAAGCAAACGAAAACCTGATCGCGGCAACGACCGAGCTCGCCGAGCAGTCGAGAAAATACGAGAACGCCGATCTCTCGCCGGAGGCTAAACGCAAGCTCAAACTGTTGAAACTTTCGCTGACGCTTCCCGCGCCGAAAGATCCAGCCGAGCGCAGTGAGCTCACCAAACTCACGGCGTCAATGGAAGGCGAGTACGGCAAGGGCAAGTATTGTCCTGACGGCGATAAAGGAAAATGTTTGAGCCTTCCCGATCTCGAAGACATCATCAACAACAGTCGCGATCCCGAAGAACTGAAGAAAGCGTGGGTCGGCTGGCACCAGATCGCGATACCGATTCGCAAAGAGTACGTGCGGTTTGTCGAGCTCAGTAACAAGGGCGCGAAGGAAATGGGCTTCAAAGACACGGGCGCGATGTGGCGCTCGAAGTACGACATGGAGCCCGATGCCTTCGCTTCCGAGATGGAGCGCTTGTGGCAACAAGTCAAACCACTTTACGACTCGCTCTACACCTACACACGTCACAAACTGTCTGAAAAGTACGGCAAAGACGTGGTGCCTGAAGACAAACCGATCCCGGCGCACTTGCTGGGAAACATGTGGGCGCAGCAATGGGGCAACATCTATCCGATACTCGCTCCCGCAAACGCCGATCGCGGTTACGATCTGACGCAGATACTGAAATCCAGAAACACTGACGCGAAGCAGATGGTCCGGTACGGCGAGTCGTTCTTCACGTCGCTCGGGTTCGATGCTTTGCCATCGACTTTCTGGGATCGATCGCTGTTTCTTAAGCCGGCGGATCATGAGGTCGTGTGTCACGCGAGCGCGTGGGACATCGATTACGAAAAAGATGTCCGGCTAAAGATGTGCGTGCAGATCAACGAGGAAGATTTCTCGACCGTACATCACGAGCTCGGCCACAACTATTACCAGATGGCTTACTCCCCGAGGCCGTTCCTGTTTCGCGAGAGTGCGAACGACGCGTTTCACGAAGCGATCGGCGACACGATCGCGCTGTCAGTCACGCCGCCTTATCTGAAACAGCTCGGTTTGATCGACAAGGTGCCTGATCCGACAGCGGACATCGGTTTCCTGCTGAACCGCGCGCTCGACAAAGTCGCGTTTCTGCCGTTTGGTTATCTGGTGGACCAGTGGCGGTGGAAAGTTTTTTCGGGTGAAGTTGGGCCAAACGATTACAACAAGGCGTGGTGGGATTTGCGCTTGAAGTATCAGGGAATCGTGCCGCCAGTGCCGCGCACCGAACAGGATTTCGATCCGGGCGCGAAGTATCACGTTCCGGCTAACACGCCGTACGCGCGCTACTTCCTCGCGCACATTCTACAGTTCCAGTTTCATCGCGCGCTGTGTCGTGAAGCGGGTTTCAGTGGACCGCTTTACCAGTGCTCGATCTACGGCAACAAGAAAGCCGGCGATAAACTGAAAGCGATGCTGGCGATGGGTGCGAGTGAGCCGTGGCCGACAGCGCTGAAAGCGATGACGGGCGAAGACAAGATGGACGCAACCGCGATCCTCGATTACTTCGCGCCATTGAAGACATGGCTCGACCAGCAAAACGCTCAGCGCCCTGCTACTGAATAGGTCCTATTCGACTGATTAGGTCCTATTTCAGATTTGAGACACTCGCGTGATGCTGCTGTCGCGGAGCACGTAGTGTTGTGTTTGCAGCTCGGTGATGATCTCGGCCGTTTGAAACTTGCGGAGTACGTCCGGCGGCCACACACGATGTGCTCGCCCTTCGCGGACGGTTGCGTTGTTAACACGCATGAACTCGAGGGTTGAAGGCACCGAGGTTCTGGGCCTGACCAGCGAATACTTCAGCGTGCGGCGCTTGGCCAGTGGAAATTGCATCGAGAGGATTGAGTTTGCTTGGGCTAGTACTTTCATAGACACCTTGTTGAACTGGATTAACGCCTGTCCAACTAAAGGCAGTCTCAATCGAGCCTCGTTTCCAGCTTTTTTCTGTTCGCAGGTTTTAAAAATCAAGAGGGGCGCCATTGCCCGGCGCCCCTCAAGTTCATTGTTTCTGATTAGTTAGCTGTTAGTTACGCGGCCAGCGATTGTCCCAACGACCTCTACGATTGTTGTAAGCGTAGCGCTGGAACCCTTCCCTGTACCCCTGCTCGAACGCGTCACGGAAAACCTGCTTGTATTGTCCCCTATTTCCGTAGTTCGAGTTGTAACCTTCAGTGGCGTTCCTCCAGTAGCGTGAACGCTGCGGGTTAAAGCTCTGGCCGCGCTGTGCGTCAGCCGCACCGACGTTCAAACCGTAGCTGTAGCCCTGCTGGCGTGCTGCCTGATAGTTATAGTTTCGGTCGCGGTAGCGATCATCACGACGATCCCAACGATCGTCTCTGCCATCGCGGTCGCGATCGCGCCATTGGGCCTGAGCACTGGAACTGGCAACTGTTAAAACTCCGAACAGTAGGAAGAAAGCCAGTAAGTATCCGCCAAATTTTTTACTCGAGTAAGCTAGTTTCATGTGTCTCAACCTCCCGTGCTCCTGTTGGCAAACACCATGCCCTTTGAAAAATGGGAGATTTTGGCGGATTTCGAGCTATATATGGGGACTTCTGACCCGATATCGTGCAACGGGCAGACGACTTCCGAACTCTGCACAGATTTTAAGCTGGGCGCTGCAAATAGGATCTGAGCTCAGGACGCGTTGCTTTGCGCATCAACGCGGCTTTCGCTTTCCACTCCATTGCACGACTCAGCTCGATAAGGAAATGCGTTTCGCCTGATTCGAAAGACGCGATGGGAGCGCCGTCGTGGTAAAGAACGCGGTTGCTGGTGTGCGCGGTGATGCGCGGCCCAGGGATGATGATGCCGACAAGATTCAAAGGATCGGCAGCGCTTACGGAGATCAAACTGTCCTGTGCACCCGCGCGACGAATCGCACGCAGCATTCCGATCGCTTCGGGCAGTGCAAACTGTTCACCTGAAATTCCGCCGACGAAACGTCCGCCACGAATCTCGCCACGCGCCTCGAGTCGATGATAGAAGCGCAGCAACACACGCCAGGGTAGGGCAATGCCTTCACGTTCAAGCAGTCGTTTGAAAACTACGCCGTAGCGTTTGAGTAGTGCCCAGGCAACTTCTTCGGTCAGCGATTGATCGTTTGCGTTGGACTCGGCGCTTCGGTGCAGGATGGACCAGCGACCGGCGCTCGCCATCTCGTAGACGGGTTGTCGATGTTTCCGGCGTGCGGCAGCCTGCGTTTTGCGACTGCCCGGCGTCAGGAGGGCGCGCAGTCCGGCAAAGCTGTCCGAAACAACAATGCCATTCGCTACGAGCTCAGCCAACGCTTCTTCAACCTGGCTGCGTAACAACTTCGTATTCTCGACGATGTCCGTAAAAAACGAAGCGCCGCGTGTGTTCAGATAGTCGTAGACCATCTGTGTCGTCGTTGAAAACTCCGAGATGATCGCCGGCGTGGGCTGCGGAAAGACTGAGCTCCACAGTGCGAAGTTCTTGCGACGCAGGAGCGCGATTGGTGTGTTGCGAACTGGTCCGGACCCGCGCGTCCTTTCGCCATTGTCTGCTGCGGAGCGCGCGAGCGGAGTGAGCCGTGCCCACACCACTTCACCTGACAAACACAAAGCATCGAGCCACGCCGGATCGTACTCGACCATTCGCGCTGGGAGCAGTTCGCCTTCCCACGCCGCCGCCGGAGCTTCAACGCCTTCCAACTGCTCGATGATGGCCTTGAGACTTTCCGGCCCTTCCATCTGGTGCTCGGGCGCGACTTTTTGCCATGCAAGTAAGAAGCGGATGAAGTCGCTGCTGGCGACGGGCTCGATCTCCTGCCGCAGTCGATTCAATGTGTAACTGTGAATGCGAGCAAGCAGGCGGCGCGCGCTCCATTCGGTTACAGTCGTGCCGGGCGTGAATTTGCCGCGGATCACAAAACCTTCCGCTTCGAGTTTCAGCAAAGCGGTTTCGATCTCCAGATTGTTCAGACCGGAAGACGCAACGAGTTGATCGGCCGTGACTGGTCCAAGACCTTCCAAACGGCCGCGAATGATCTCTACGAGCGCATCCTCAAAGGCCCATGGAATGCGCGCGACACTTTCCGGTGCGACAATCGGCGGCTGCAATTCGGCGTTTGGATAGACGATTTGTAGTTGCGGCAGGCGTTCGGCGGCCACCCACAATTTCACCGGAGTGGTTGTTCCAGTCGACATTACTGCTGCACGACGATCCGCATTCAATTCAGCAAAAAACTCCTGCCACGATGCGGCTTCCGGTTCGGTCACAAAACCAAGCTCGACGAGCGCGTCGTGCAGCTCGTCTGCATTGCGCGGCTCTGGCCACACCTCGTCGCGCACGCGATCGATCGCAGCCTGATCTAGTTTGCCCATGTCGGCCGCTGTTTCCGGATCGAGCCAGCGACGTTGAAAGACCGCGCGGGTGCGACGCTCTTCAAGCGGAGCATCGTCGAGATAAGCATATGGCCGCGCGTTGAGAATCTCCTGCGAGAGCGGCGAAGCCTCGATGACGTCGCGCGCAAACAGGTTCTTTTCGTTGCGCTCGATCGACGTGAGCAAACGCTCGAGACCGTCGATGTCCATTGCTTCTTCGAGACAATCTTTAACTGTCTGATCGACGAGCGGGTGCGTAGGGATCTCGCGTTCTCCGGTCGGCAGGTTTTCGGCGCACGCAACCTGGTCCGGAAAGATCGCAGTCAGCAGATCCTCGGCATCCATGCGCTGCAACTGCGGCGGAATCTTTTTGCCGCCACGGCGTCGGAGCACGGCGAGGGAACGCGTCACGTTCCAACGCCAGCGAATGTTCCACATCGGCGCGTCGAGAAGTGCCTGGCAGAGAAGCTGGCGCACAGTTTTGGAATTTAAGTAGTGGAAGACATCATCGAGCGGGAAACTGTGTGTTGGGCCAAGCGAAAGCACGATGGCGTCTTCAGTCGCCGCTGCTTGCAGCTCGAAGTTGAACTTACGACAGAATCGCTTTCGCAGCGCGAGTCCCCAGGCACGATTCAGTCGACTGCCAAACGGCGAGTGCAGCACTAACTGCATACTGCCACTGTCATCAAAAAATCGTTCGAGCACGAGATTGTCCTGCGACGGCATTACACCGAGCACGATCTTCGCGCCCGCCAGATACTCAACAATCTGCTCCGCCGCCGGTTCCGATATCCCGACTTCATTCGTTAACCATTCCACGGCCGGTTTCAGGTCAACGCCGGAGTCATCTACCATTACTCCCGCTGCAACCTGTTCTCTTAGACGCGACACGGAAACTGACAACTCATGCGTTCTTGCGGGCGCTTCACCGAGCCAGAACGGAATCGACGGCGGCTGCCCGTGCGCATCCTCGACTCGCACTTTTCCCTGCTCGACTCGCAACACCCGCCACGATGTGTTTCCGAGTTGAAATATGTCACCCTGCAAGCTCTCAATCGCAAAGTCTTCATTCACTGTGCCGATCACGAGATCGCTCGGCTCGAGCACGACTGCATAATCAGCCGTGTCAGGAATGGCACCGCCGGAAGTGATCGCAGCCAAACGCGCGCCGCGGCGGCCGCGGATTCGCTGGTTCACTGCGTCGTGATGCAGATAAGTCGAGCGCCGCCCGCGCTTCGTGCTGAAGCCTTCCGCCAGCATGCGCACAATCGAATCAAACTGCTCGCGTTCCAGATTGCGATACGGATAAGCACGACGAACCATCCGGAAGAGATCGTCTTCACCCCACTCTTCGGCAGCCGAAGCCGCGACGATCTGTTGCGCGAGAATGTCGAGCGGCTTTTCCGGAATCTCCAAACGATCGAGCTCGCCACGACGGACGGAATCAACGATTGCCGCACACTCGACGAGCTCATCACGCGAAAGCGGAAAGATCCGACCCTTCGGAAAACCTGCAACCGTGTGGTTCGAGCGACCAACGCGCTGCAAGAAACTCGCGATCGAACGAGTCGAGCCAAGCTGGCAAACTAGATTCACGTCGCCGATGTCGATACCGAGCTCGAGCGACGCAGTGGCAACAAGCGCGCTCAGCTCACCTGACTTCAAACGCTGCTCGGCGAGCAAACGATGCTCGCGCGCAAGACTGCCATGATGTGCCGCGATGTTCTCCTCGCCGATGCGTTCACCGAGATGTCGAGCGACTCGCTCGGCAAGACGGCGCGTGTTGACGAAGACGAGCGTGGTGTGATGCTGGCGAATCAGTTGCGCAAGTCGATCGTAAACTTCGTTCCAAACCTCGCCGGACATCACGGCCGACAAAGGTGATTCGGGCAGCTCGATCGCGAGGTCGAGTTTTCGGGCGTGACCGCTGTCGATAATCGTGCAGTTTGGAGTGTTGTTCGTGTCGACATTCTCAGTGCCGACGAGAAAACGTGCGACCTCTTCGATTGGACGCTGCGTCGCTGAAAGCCCGATACGCGTCAACGAGGCATTGCTGGAATGCTGGCGCACGAGTTGTTCGAGGCGCTCGATGGAGAGCGCAAGATGCGAGCCTCGCTTGTCGCCGACAACGGCATGGATTTCGTCCACGATCAACGTGCGCGCGGTTTCGAGCATCCGGCGGCCGCCTTCGCTGGTCAAAAGAATGTAAAGCGACTCGGGTGTCGTGACGACGATGTGCGGTGGACGCTTCGTCATCGCTGTTCGTTCGGCGGCAGGTGTGTCGCCGGTGCGAACGAGTGTGCGAATGTTGACTTCCGGTAGACCGAGCGTTTTCAGTTCTTCCTGGATTCCGACGAGCGGGAGCTGGAGATTTCGTTGCACGTCGTTGCTGAGTGCTTTCAGCGGTGAGACGTAGATGACGTGCGTGGAATCGTCGAGTTTTCCTTCCACGCCGAGACGAACCAAATCGTCGATGGCGGACAGAAACGCAGCGAGAGTTTTACCGGATCCGGTGGGCGCGGCAATCAGCGTGTGCCGCTGCTTCTTGATTTCGGGCCACGCCTGGAGCTGCGGATCGGTGGGAGCGGGAAAGGTTCGCGCAAACCAGCGCGCCACTGCTGGGTGGAAGATTTCGTGTTTCATAGGTGAAATGCATTATAGTCTATAGGCCAGACAAGTTCTATAGGACAGATAGGACAGTGGTGTCTTAATTTGAGCTATTTTCTCTGCGTCCTCGGCGTATCTCTGCGCTCTCTGCGTTTGAGTTGCCGTCTTAACGCAGAGAGCGCAGAGATACGCCGAGAACCGCAGAGAAGATTTTCAAATTAAGACACCACGATAGGACCTATTCGAACTGTTTCCTGAACTGCTCGAATTGCTCTTTTAGCCGCTC
>DASTTS010000574.1:0-8495 GCA_035760085.1 Pyrinomonadaceae bacterium | reverse complement strand
GCCTTACTCTTCCGGACCGGTGCAAGTCGGTCCGTGCAGTGCGGGAATCTTCTGACTAATGATTGGATACTTCGGAGCTTCGTCAATGTTGATCTGGGTCCAATGAGCGTAGTTCTCAGGCACATTAGTATCGGCGAAGATTGCTTCAACGGGACATTCCGGCACGCACGCATCGCAGTCGATGCAAGTGTCGGCATTGATGTAAAGACGATCCGGTAACTCGTGGAATGCTTCAACAGGACAAACGGCTGCGCAGTCGGTGTACTTGCAATCGACGCATAATTCAACAACTACGTAGGTCATTAGGGAACTAAGCTCCTTTCGATGATGGCAAAAGTTATTCAGTAGTGACGGTAATGTCAACAGGAAAACCTTAGACAGGATCATCCTGTCTGACATGATCCGGAAATGTTTACGCGCCCTGGCTGCTGCGGCGCTCGACTTTGCCCGTGCCCTGCACGGACTTGTTTACAACCGGATCGCCTGTGTATGTGACTGTCGAAGATCCCTGGATTGACACATCAAGCTGGTTAGTCACGTCCACATCGACGCGCGCCACGCCCCTGCTGTCGACCACGCCACGAGCGGCGTGAAGATTATGCGCATCGACCTTGCCCGCGCCGTTCGCGCCAATATCGACCGTCTTCGTATCGCCCGAAACAATGATCGTCGATGCGCCGTTCATATCGATCTCAAACTTCTCGTTTTTGATTCCCTTAACCTCGATGTGGCCCGCCCCGTTGACGGAAATACCTTCGATATTGGGAACAGAGATCTTGAACTTCACCGGCTCGCTGGTTTGATAGTTCTTCGTGTTTTTGAGTCGCAGCGTGTTGCCGGTGACTTCAGAAGTCACATATTCCAGCACGTTGTCGTCGCCTTCAACCTCGAGACTGAGATCTTTCTGACACGTGACTTCTACCGTGAACACGCCTTCAGTCGCGATCGAAGTGAACGGTGCCACCTCGCGCTTTTGCAACTCGCGTTTGCCCGAGCCTTTGATTCGCTCGCCGAACTGGCCATGACAGGCCGCTGCAAAAACCGTTAACAAAACCAGGCACGCTAATTTTCTCATGACAGTTCTCCTTTACCGTCCGGGAACGTAAGTGAACCAGAAATAGATCGCCTGTGCGACACCGATAAAGAAACCAATCACGGCGCCGAAAATCTCAATCGTTTTCAACTGGTCCCGCGCTACTGAAAGCACGAGATCCTCGAGTTTCTCAAGAGGATAGTCCGATACCTTCTTGCGCACCAACCCGCCAACATCAAACTCGGCAATCGCCACCGGCAGACGTTCGCGCGCCGCCAGCGTAATGCGCTCGACCAGCGCTGAGCTCGCACGCTCCATCGCGTTGCGCGAAACGTGATCGCCGAGTCGTCCGATCGGCGAGATCAACAGCCGCTCGATCTGTGTGCTCAGGATCGCGTTGATCGTGCGCGCGGTGTCGTCGCGTGAAAGCAAACCGAGCAGGCCCTTTGTCAAAAACTCTTTCGCCTGTGTCGTCGAGTTTGAATCAAGCTGCTGCATCAGCGAGCCGAGTGTTTGCGGACGCAGCCGATCCATCGCTTCTTCCACTTGCATCGACACTGACGTCGACAACGCTTCACTACGAAGAATCTCGACGAGTCGATTACTGATCTGCGACTTCAGATCCTCGAACCTGATCGTATCGAATTGTCCGATCAGCTCGTCGAGCGGGCGCGCCATCACTTTATCGATCGTTGTGTTCAAAAACGCTTCGGCTTCCTGCTCGAATGCGGGTCCGCGTAAATACTCCTCAACGCGTCGCGGCAGCGTTTTGTTCACAAGTTCGTCGACTTCGCGGTGAATACGCTCGCGCGAGATAAAGATTTTTTTGAGCAGCGACAGTTGTTCGTAGTACTGATCGACTTCGAGCTTGATCAAGCCGCCGATCTGTTTGCGCGTTGTTTGGGCCGTGGCGATCTCGGCGAGGTGATGGACGATCGGCGGCACTTGCTGGTCGATTCGATCTTTGATGAACGCGATCGTTTCCGGCGTGAACGTCTCCGCGAGCGTTGCCTGGCTGTGCGCGATGTCGTCTAAACGTCCTGAGACAAACTCGTGTACTTTCGTCTCAAATCCTTCGGTGGCGAACAGTTTTTCGACCTGGTCTTCGGCGAAGTCAAGGACTTTGTCGAGTGATCTGTCGCTGATCATGTCGCCGACGCGGCGCTCGAGTAGTTCGTCCATTTGTTTGTCGACGAAGTTTTCGATCGCATTCGCGGTCTCTTCGCTCTTCAACATCTCGGCGATGTATTCAGCGAGTCGATACTGAAGCGCTGAGATCGTATCGAGAATCGGCGCGCGGGCCTGCGACGGAAGCGCGTCGATGAACGAAGGATACACGCGTCCGAGCAGATCGTTTGTGTACACGTTAACAAACTCCTCGACCTTGCGTTGAAAGAAGTCGGTCTCGAAGAGGGCATCGAAAACGGTTTGTTGCGATACGAGCTCGTTGCCGACGGCGTTGCCGATCGACTGGGCCAGCTTTTCGCGGTGGCGGGGAATCATTCCCTGCGGCCAGATGGTGAGGCCGAGCAGTTTTACCGATTTATACGGGTGAAAGAGCATCCAGATCGCGAGCCACGCCGCGCCGTAGCCGTGAATCGTGGCAACCACAACGATACCGATGGCGATTGCAAGCTTCATAAACGAAGGCTACAAGATTAACAGGTCTCTGCGTTCTCTGCGTATCTCTGCGATCTCTGCGTTAAAGACCAATTTTAGACGCAGAGATCACAGAGATACGCAGAGAACGCGGAGAAGAGTTCACATTTATCGTTCGATTGTGTAGCCGGCGTTGACCCACGCGCCCGTTCCGCCGGCCACGTTGAGGAGATTTGAGAACCCCTGTTTCTGCAACATGCTCGCCGCCGCGCTCGATCGATAACCGCCCGCGCAGATAACGGCGGTGAGTTTGTCTTTCTCGAGATTAAGTGGACCAAGACTCTTATCGAGACTCGCAAGCGGCGCATTCTGCGCGCGCGGGACGTGGCCGTTGACGTACTCCGCTACCCGCCGCACGTCGACGATTTGCATGTCGTCGTTTGCAAGCGCCGCGTTCAACTCGGCGACACTCATTTGCGGCAGCGTGTCGACGGGCAAACCAGCATCGCGCCAGCTCGTGACGCCACCTTCGAGATAGCCTTTCACGTTCTCTATGCCGACACGCGCGAGTCGCACGACCGATTCATCGACTTGCGCTCCTGTGTCGGCAATCACGACGATCGACGCGTTCAGCGGAATCAAGCTGCCGGCCCACATCGCAAACTGTCCGCCGAGTCCGATGTTCATCGAGCCCGGCACGTGCGCGGCGCCGAAGTCAGCCGCGCTTCGCACGTCGAGCAGTACGTGACCTTCGTCTCTTAGTTGAGCGACCTGTTGCGCTTTCAGTGGTTGCGGTGGTTGCAGCTCGGAGAGCTCACGCGCGCCTGAGCGATTGATTTCGGCATCTTTGGGAAAGTAGCTGGGAGCTTCGGGAAGATCCGCGGTCATCATCGTTACGAATTCTTCTTTACTCATCGGTCTCAACGCGTAGTTGAACTTGCGTTGTTCGCCGATGGTCGACGATGTTTCTTTCGACATGTTGCGGCCGCACATCGAGCCCGCGCCGTGCGCCGGATAGACCTCGACTTCGTCAGGAAGCTTGAGCAGTTTGCCGTGGAGACTGTCGTACATCATCGCCGCCATCGTTTGCGGTGTGTAGCCTTTGCCGCCGGCGAGATCCGGACGGCCGACGTCGCCGATGAAAAGCGTGTCGCCGGTTAATAGTTTTTGTGGTTCGCCCGGGGCAGTGATGAGAATGCAGATGCCTTCGGGCGTGTGTCCTGGAGTTTCGAGGAAGCGCAGCGTAACGCTGCCCAGCGATAACTCTTCACCGTCTTTTACGGCTCGATGCTCGAACGCCGCGCCTGCCTTTTCGCCGAAGATTATCTGTGCGCCGGTGCGCGCGGCGATCTCGTGGTGACCGCTGACGAAATCCGCGTGCAGGTGCGTTTCGATCACATACTTGATTTTCAAGCCCTGCGCATCAGCTTCCGAGATGTATTCATCAACATCTCTTTGCGGATCGACAACCGCAGCTTCACCCTCCGAACCGATCAGGTACGAAGCGTGGGCCAGACAGGCGAGATAGAACTGTTTGAAAAACATCGGGAGCTCTCTCTCTTCAGAGTCAGTTGTTAGACAGGATTGACAAGATTTCTCAGGATTAACATGTAAATCATGTCTAATCTTGTAAATCCTGTCGAACGACTTACGTAATAACCTAACCTTCACCCGGAAGTTTGTAGTATTCCCTCGCGGGTTTCAACGGACGCAACATCCAGTAAGGTCTGCGCGTTCCATCCGGCGAATATTTGTCCGCCGGGCGCGTCATCGCCAGCCACTTTTTATAAACCTCACGTGACTTCTGCGTATCCACAAAAATATCACCCGGCTTGTCATCCGCGTCCGCCGCGCGCACACGCACCGCCTGGTGCCAGCAGTGCATCCCCGAGATCGGATCGGGATGCACCGGAAAAGTCATATTCTGGTGCACGCCCGCATCCTTCCACCAGATACGCATCGTATCCGGATCATTAGACGCATACGGCTCGATCCCTTTCTCACGCTTCAGACCCCATTCGCTGCCGTTGTGGTCCAGGCGCACGGTTGCCATTAGCTGCCGCTGCCCCTCATCAGTCAACTTCCAACGGCCCATGTGATGGCTGCACGCAACAATCCCCGGCTTGATCCCCTCCGTCACCCACACGGGCACGACGTAATAACCAATCTCCGTTTCAACCCGCACGAGATCGCCCGTGCGCACACCGAGCTTCGCCGCGTGGCTGGGGTGAATCCAGAGCGGATTCGTGTGCGCGATTTCGTCAAGCCACTTCGCATTCGCACTGCGCGTGTGAATCTGCACCGCCAGTCGAAACGTCGAGATCAGGATCGTCTGATCTTCTTCGAGATTATCTTTGTGAACGTGACTCCTGAAGTAAACAGGAATCGCGAGCTCGGGCCAGCCCCAGCTATTCATCGTTGACGAGAAAAACTCGAGTCGCCCGCTCGGCGTCGAAAAGCCGCGCTTGATGGTCCCATCAACATTGACACCAACGAGACGCCGCCCCTCTTCATCACCATCAGGCAGCGGGAGGGGAACGATGTTTGGCCCGGCCGGTTTCGCCGCGTGCGTAAACACTCTCCCAAAACGATCTTCACGCGCATCATCCAACTCTTCCGCCGGAACCGTCTCTTCGTAGATTCTTCCAATCTTGTCTTTAACTTCGAACGCGCCGTAACGACGCATGAATTCGAGCGGCGTCAGATTCTCTGCGGCCGCACGTTCCGGCAAACCCGGAACCGAGTTGTCGAAAATCCATTCGTAATACTCATCAATGCCGAGTCGCGTGCCCGGATTCTTTTTCGACTCGGCATACTGTCGAATTCCGAGACTACCATCCGGATCGATGCGCCAGGTCAACTCCAGCCAGAACTCATTCTCTTCCCACACCTCACCGGGATTCACCTTGCGCGTGTCGTCAATCGTTTCTCCTTCGCGTTGACGCAGCGCCTTCATCACGGGCTGCCGGAAACCGAGCCACTGCGAATCGTGCGTCTCGTACGAGTGAAGATCGTGGCGTTCTGATCCAACGCCCATCGGCAGCACGTAGTCAGCGTAGTAAGACGTTTCGTTCCACGTCGGTGTGAGCGCGACGTAACAACCGACGAGATCCGGATCGGTCAACATCTCGATCCACGAGAAGCCGTCAGGGTTGGTCCAAACAGGGTTGTAGACGCGCGTGAAGTAAGTGTCGAGCTTCGCGCGACCGTCTTTCAGCAAGTGCGGCAGCAGAAACGACATCTCATTCATCGACAACGGATACTCGCGCGGCCACGTGATCTCATTCCACATCTTCGGATGCGGCGGCATGTAGATCGGCCTCGGCACAAACTTGTTCCACGCGTTTGGATAAACGCCGCCGGGCGTTGCAATCGCGCCGAGCAACGCATTCAACATGAACAGGCAGCGCGCCACCATCCAACCACCACTCACACCCGACGCAACGCTGCGCCAGTTATGACTCGAAAACTGCGTCCCCGCCGAACTAACTAGTTTCGCAATTTCTTCTATTACTTTCGCGTCAACACCCGACTCCTGCGCCGCAAACTCAAACGTGTACTCCGCGTAGATCTGCTTCAACCGTTCTTCAAAATCCGTGAAATCCGCGTCCAAAAACTCCTTCCAATTCCACCAACGTTCGACAAACTCGCGGTTGTACAGATCGTTCTGAATCAAATAATTCGCGATCGCGAGCAGTATCGCGGCTTCCGATCCGGGATACGGCGAAACCCAGTAATCGGCGTGCGTGGCCGTGTTCGAGAGTCGCGTGTCAAACACGATGAGCTTCGCGCCGTTTGCTTTGCCGTCGATCACGCGTTGCGCGTGTGGATTGAAATAATGGCCCGACTCAAGATGTGCGCTGATCAGCAGGATCACTTTCGCATTCGCGTGATCAGGACTCGGACGATCGAGTCCCATCCAGAGTTGATAACCTTCACGACTACCTGACGAGCAAATGTTTGTGTGTGAGTTGTGACCGTCGATTCCCCACGCCGCAAGGATGCGCTCGGTAAAACCGTCTTCACCCGGGCGACCGACGTGATACATGATCTCATGTCGACGATTCTCGACGATGGCGTTGCGAATACGTGTGGCGAGTGTGTCGAGTGCTTCGTCCCAGGTGGTGCGTTCCCATTTTCCTTCGCCGCGTTTGCCTACTCGTTTGAGTGGATAAAGAATGCGATCGGGATCCGTTACCTGGTTAAGCGTCGCGGGACCTTTCGCGCAGTTGCGGCCACGCGAGCCCGGGTGCTCGGGATTACCTTCGAACTTCTGAACTTCGCCCGTGACTTTGTCGATGTAAGCAAGCAGGCCGCACGCTGATTCACAGTTGAAGCAGGTCGTCGGAACGAGCGAGTAGTGACGCTCTTTGCGTTGCGGCCACGCCTGCGGGTCGAGCTCGGTCCAGTCGTTCCAGCGCTCCTTCGGTGGAAACGCGGCGAGATGGCTGCGACTTGGTCCCGGGTAGAAGGTCTCTTTCATCTTTATGCAAGTGGCACGGCTTGCGCCGCCTGAACGTAAGCGTTCTCGAAAAGCATCAGCCCAATCAGAGCGAACGGCGCGCCTCCGATGCCTATCTGAATGTCCACAACGCCGAGGACTGCGAGCAAGGGCAGCAACCCGCCTATGACTGACAGAGCTGTTCCCATCCAAAAGTCGCTCTTGTAACGGCCGTTCACCATTTCCCAGATCGCGAGTCGTGCGTGTGCGGTCGGATGGGTTAACGAAACCTCTCCCCAAACCATCAGCAAGTGAATCACGCTCGTTACGCCGAGTATCCACAACAACAGGTCAACCGGACTCCCCATCACGGTCGTAACCGGTAACAGAACTGCCGAACCTAACAGCGCTGCCTGGAAGACGAGGTGCGGTGGCAACAACGGGTTCTGCCACATGTCGCGTGCCTTTGCCTGCGCAAAGAGATACGCCGTGTAGATTGCGGTCAGTAACGACAACGGTATGCCTGCGATCATCAACTTCGACTGAAACGATGTCGATCCAACCCAACTCGCAATGAAATGCAGCATCAGCACGAGCGTATAACCCGCGATGATGAATGCGCCCTTCACGAGCCAGCTACGCCACTGTGGTTTCGTAAAGATGAGATAGAACCGTTCCGGATGTTCGAGATCCCAAAGCAAAAGCGCACCCGTGAGCGCGAGAAAACCACCGGAGATAACCGGCGTGGCCCATAGCCAGATCGGGTTGTTTACACTCAACACGCCCAGCAACACCAGCAGACACGCGATCAAATAAACACCGGAAGCGATACCCTTGGTCCACGTGTACAGACTGACGCGCCAGTCCCACGGAATCGAATGCGCAACGTCGTACGACAGCAACGCCGCCGCGGAAGAGTTGTTGAAGTTAGGATTTCCGGACGTGACATAGCCGGCGCCTTCCTGTTGCTCGCTCCACATGAAGAGACCGCCTTCCGGACGTCTCGCAGCGAGTGGATCCAGCGTCGCCTGGTGCGCGCCTTTGTAAAAGAGTTTCGGCAGCGTCTCTTTCTCCGGACGTCGCACCGCTACCGTATCGCGATTCACGATCTGTGTGACATAAGAATCGGGATCGTTCACATCACCGACGAGCATCGCCTGTGTCGGACAAACGACCACGCACGCGGGTTCGAGCTGCATGTCGATGCGGTGCGCGCAGAAGTTACACTTCTCAGCGGAGTGGTCGTCAGGATTGATGAAGATCGCGTCGTACGGGCACGCCGCCATGCAGGCTTTGCAGCCGATACAGATCGATTTGTCGAAGTCTACGATGCCGTCCGCGCGCTTGAACATCGCCGCCGTCGGACACGCGGTTGCGCAGGGCGCGTGAGCGCATTGATTGCAGCGTGTAACCTGGTGGGCG
>DASTTS010000573.1:0-8056 GCA_035760085.1 Pyrinomonadaceae bacterium | reverse complement strand
TCTCCTTACTGGTTGATTAATTGCGTATTGAGTATGAATTGTTCGATCGCGAGCGCGACGCCGTCGTCGCGATTCGACGCAGTCGGATGCAGGCCGGCGATTTCGCGTAGCGACAGCGGCGCATTAGCCATTACCACGCCCGTGCCCGCGAAGAGCAGCATTTCCAGATCGTTGTAGTTGTCGCCAATCGCCATGATCTCTTCACGAACTACACCGAGCTCAGCAGCTGCGGCGGCCACTCCCGCGCCTTTCGACGCGGCGGGATTGACGATATCGATCAACGTGAAGTCCTGCTCGAGATATTTCGTGCCGAGAATTTTCACTGTCGCGCCCAGTTCTGTTATGAGAGTCTCTTCGAGCTGGTCCATCTCATCACAGCCACCGGAAAATGAGAGATGAATGGGATCGTGGTCCAGGTAATCTTCGAGCGACCCGACCTGGTCCACGGCGCGAGTGCCTTCTTCTTCACCGTGAATGCGACGCGCCCAGGAGAGGTAGCGGTGCGCAGCAGTGTTACCGCCGCGAATGTGATCGTAAACAAGCACTCCAAGACCGTCGTGATCGTCACTCAGGAGTGCGTCAGCTTCGGCTTTACGACCGATTTGCAACGCCTCGCGCGCGGCGTCGAGTGGCAACGGCAACACTGAGACGGTTTGCAGTGTGGCCGCGTGTTTGGTCAACGCTCCGTTATGCGAGATCAGCGGCACGTCGAGCCCGAGCTCGAGTGCGATCGGACGCGAATCACGAAAACGCCGGCCGGTGACGAGTGCGACGTGAACGCCTTGTTCACGCGCACTGTCGATTGCAGTTCGGTTGCGCTCAGAAATGAGGCCGCGAGAATCGAGCAGAGTCCCGTCCAGATCCAGAGCGAGCAGGCTTATCGGCATAAGGAAGGAACAAGGTACACAAAAGGCACAAAAAGCACAAAATGACTTGGAAAGGCTTTTGTGCTTTTTCTGCTTCTTTGTGGCTGGTATTGGTGATATTATGCGCGCCCCCATCACAACAGAATCTTGGAGGAAAAAGGGATGCGAAGACTAGGATTGTCTCTTGCAGTAATCGCCTTGGTGTCGGTCTGCTCGATCGCTTTTGCCCAGGGCTTCAAAAAAATCAGTGAAGCGCTGGTTGGATACAATGAGGTCCCGTCAGTCTCCACCACCGGCAACGGCACCTTTAACGCGCGTATCAGCAATGATGAATCGCGCATCGACTGGGAACTTAGCTATTCCGATCTTGAAGGGGCCGTGCAACAAGCTCACATCCACATCGGTAACGTGGGTGTAAACGGCGGCATCAGCGTGTTTCTCTGCACGAATCTCGGCAATGGTCCGGCAGGCACCCAACCGTGCCCGGCGCCACCCGCAACCATATCGGGCACAATCGTCGCAGCCGACGTTAGTCCAAACATCCCGGCGACCCAGTTGGCACGTACTCAGGGGCTCAATACTGGCGAAATCGACGAGTTAATTAGGGCCATTCGTGCCGGTGCGACGTACGTCAACGTCCACAGCACGATGTGGCCAGGTGGTGAGATCCGCAGCCAGATCGATGGCAACAGCGGCCACCGGCACTGAGAAACGTCAAAAACTAATTGCTTGCTCCGACTGCAAGGGGTTTGCTGCACCTCGACGCAAACCTCTTGCTCTTGCCTGAACCCTGCCGCTGTTCCAAATTACACACCGCGTTACCTCTAATTCTGATTTCTAGCGCATACTGGCCGCTGTTTTCCCGAAATCTGCCCTGTAACTGAGGAAGTCGATAAATGAATGTCACTCATCTCGAATGTGGCCTCTGTGGCCTGGAACACGAGGCACGACGGTTGCACAACCTTTGCACTGCCTGCGGTAAGCCTTTGCTGGTTCGCTACGATCTGGAGCGGGTCAGAATGTTTTTGACGAAGGAGTCGCTCGCGGCCAGACGCCCCGATCTCTGGCGCTATCGCGAAGTGCTCCCGGTCGATAACGACAACAATATCGTTTCGCTAGGGGAAGGTTGGACGCCCCTGTTGCGCGCAACGCGACTGGGCCGCCGCGCTGGTATTCAGGATCTTTACATTAAAGATGAATCGCAGAACCCCACGCAGAGTTTCAAAGCACGCGGCATGGCCACCGCCGTCTCGATGGCGAAAGAGCTCGGCGCCAAAAAACTGGCAGTTCCATCCGCCGGAAATGCTGCCGGCGCACTGGCGGCCTATGCTGCTCGCGCCGGGCTCAAGTCGTACATCTTCATGCCGCGCGACACACCGCGCGCAAACGTTGTCGAGTGTGAGCAAACAGGCGCTCATGTGACGTTGATGGATGGCCTGATCACTGACTGCGGCGCGGAGGTCGGAAGGCGAAAGGAAAAGGAAGGTTGGTTCGACGTCTCGACATTGAAAGAACCTTATCGCGTCGAAGGAAAGAAGACGCTTGGATACGAGCTCGCGGAGCAAATGGAGTGGCGCTTGCCCGATGTAATTATTTACCCCACGGGCGGCGGTACCGGTTTGATCGGCATGTGGAAAGCATTCGACGAGATGGAACGCATGGGTTGGATCTCGAGCAAGCGCCCGCGCATGGTGACAGTTCAGGCTGAAGGCTGCGCGCCCATCGTGCGCGCGTTTGAAGAGGGAAACCGGTTTGCGGATGAGTTTCCGAATGCGGCGACAACAGCCTCCGGTTTGCGCGTGCCGAAAGCGATTGGTGACTTTCTGATTCTCGATGCGTTGCGTAAGTCGGGTGGAACTGCGGTGTCGGTGAGTGATGAAGAGTTGATTGCCGCGACTCGCGAGATCGGTGCGGCGGAAGGAATCTTTTGCGCGCCGGAAGGTGCGGCGTGTTTACCCGCGCTGAGGAAGTTGATTGAATCGGGCGAAGTTAACAAGCATGAAAGTGTGGTGCTCTTTAACACCGGGTCGGGTGTGAAGTACATGGAATCTTTCGATACGCGGATTAACGCGGCTTGAAGACGCGGATTTTTCTTTGGAGGGAAGTGGCATTGAGGAAGTTTGTTGTGGTGGTGGTTATGCTTCTGGGTGCGGTGACTGTGCCGGCTCAACAGAAGCCGTGGCTGACGGATGTTGAGCGCGCGCGGTTTGAAGAGTTGCGTCGCAGCGGGCTCGACGCGCTCTATAACATCGAATATGACAAAGCACATCGTGACTTCAACGAAATCGTCAAGCTTTACCCGAATCATCCGGGTGGTTATCAACTGCTGGCGGCGCGACTCTGGATCAAGACGCTTTATGAGTCACGACGTTTGCAGGTTTCGCTTTACAGCTCGCAATCGTTCTATACGAACGGCGACGACAAGGTCGATCCGAAGATTGTGACTGAGTTTCGCAACCTGACGCGCGAAGCGAAACGTCTCGCGGAGGCAAAACTCAAACAAGAACCTAAAAACATCGAGGCGCTCGACTTTCTCGCCAACACCGAAGGGTTGAAAGCGTCGTTTGAAGAAGCGGTCGAGCGAAGGCATTTCGCGGCGCTGCGCGACGGTAATGATGCCGTTAACCATCATCGCGAAGTGTTGAAGCTGGATCCGACATATATCGACGCGAATATCACGATTGGTCTTTACGAGTATGTGGTTGGATCGTTGCCGTTGCCGGTGAAGATACTCGCAGGCGCCACAGGTTATCGCGGATCGAAGAAGAAAGGACTCGCGCTCCTCGAGCAGGTCGCGAAGGAAGGCCGCTGGTCGCAAGACGATGCGAAGTCTGTACTGATCCTGCTTTACACGCGCGAGAAGCGTTTTGCTGATGTGCTCAAGTTGACGCGTGAGCTGAGTGCGAAGTATCCGCGCAATTATCTGTTACGGATTGAGACGGCTGATGCTCTAGTGTCGCTGGCTGGAGTAAAGCGAAAAGAGAAGGATCTTGCGGGGGCAGTGCAGGCTGAGAAAGAGGCGTTTGCGACGTTTGACGAGCTGTTGCGCGATCGGAATGTACGCGATTCTGCGACGCGGGCGCTCGATCTGATTCATTTCAAGTATGGCGAAGCGTTGTTGGTTGCGGGTTATCACGATCGTGCAGCGAAAGCGTTTCTCGCGGCGACGAAAGTTGATCGTGCGGAGCCGGGGTTAATTACGATGGCGCATCTTTATGCGGCGCGCTCGTACGACGTCGCGGGCAAGCGTGACGAGGCGCTCGTGCAGTACAAGGAAGTGCTGGCGCGTCCAAACGTTTACGATGCGCATGATGAAGCGAAGCGCGGGTTGCGGCAGGCGTACAAGGTGGAGCAGGCGCGGTCCGATGCCGAGCAATAGACAGGATGTTCAAGATTTTTCAAGATTAACATGTCACTTTCACGTCCGCGACGATTGTTGCTTTGTCTTGACGGAGTTCCTCATAAGCTGATCGAGGGAGAGCGCGGTCGTGGATTGTTCGACAGTTTTGGACCACCGACTCGTCTCCTTTCTCCGTTCCCCACGATGACGAATGTTGCGCTGTCCGCGATGCTCGGAGCGACGCCGCCCGCCGGTTACGAGAGTCTTTACTTCGATCGCAAAGCGCGTGAGCTGCGTGGTGGGATCAGCAAGTATGTCGGTCGTCGCACGCCGGATAAAGTGCCGTCGTCATATATGGACGACCTGGATTATCAGGAGCCGCTGATGTTCGAGTTTTTGATCTACGTCGCACCGGAAAAGGTTTGGCGTGCTGACATGCAACGGTTTCGCGAACGTTTTCGAGCCGCGCCGCAGGATCGCGACTATTTCGCGTTTCTTAAAGCGACTGATGGTCTGCTGCACGCGCAGGGACCGGCACGTTTGGCGGTCGCACTCGAATCGCTCGACAAGATCATCAAAGAGATTCGCAGTTATTGTGGTGACGAGACGGAGATCGTGATGTTTTCCGATCACGGGATGAATCTCGAAGAGAATCTTCGTGTTCCACTGCTATCGACTTTGCAGCGCAGGGGATTTCGGGTGGTGATACCGGCGTTTGGTCTTTGCAGTTATGCTGCTATCTACTGTAACGATCAGGATCAGATTCCCGGGGTCGCCCGCGCGAGTGTGGAACTGAAGGGTGTCGATTTCGCTGTTTACAAAGATGCGGCGGACGTTGTTATCGAAAGCGCGCGCGGGCGAGCGCGCATTGAACACGACGCCGCTAATAATACTTATCGATATGTGATCGTGACGGGCGATCCACTTCAGCTAAGTTCTTTTCCTGATACTTTCGCAACGGACGCCATGTGGTTTGAGCGCACGGCAGGTCACCGTTATCCGAATGCCGTTGCGAATGTTTACAAGTCGCTTTTCACTCCGCGCGTGCAGCACACCGCCGACGTCCTCATCAGTATGAATGACGGTTACTACTACGGCTGGACCGCGTTTGGCCGCTTCGTTCGTCTCCGCGCAACACATGGCAACGCATTGCAATCCAGCTCCAACGCGTTTCTGATGAGCACTCACCGGGAATTCCCCGCCTTCGTTCGCGCGGACGATGCGAAGACGTTTCTCACGCGGCGGCGCAACGACGCAACGCGAAGGACGCCAGCGTAGCGCCGTTGCGCCGCCGCGTGAGATAATCTGTAATCCATGTCAGCAGCATCGCCGGCGGTCGAGACTTTTCAACTGGTCAAGCAATTTGGTGACTTTGTTGCGGTCGACCACATCAACCTGCACGTGAATCGCGGCAGCTTCTTCGGATTTCTCGGTCCGAACGGAGCGGGCAAATCAACCACCATCAAGATGCTTACGGGCTTGCTGGCTCCGACCAGCGGCACGTTGCGAGTTCTCGATCTCGACATCAGCGCGCAACCGTTGGAAGTGAAACGCCGCATCGGTGTCGTGCCTGAAGATCTCAACCTCTTCGAGCGACTGACAGGCGCGGAGATGTTGTCGTTCACCGGTCGCATGTACGGACTGCGCCGCGAGGAAATCGCGCAGCGCTCGAAGGAGCTGCTGGAGCTGATGGAACTTCAGGACGAGCCACGAAAGCTCATCATCGAGTACTCACACGGGATGAAGAAAAAACTCTCGCTTGCGTGCGCCCTCATTCACCGGCCGGAGATACTATTTCTTGATGAGCCGTTCGAAGGCGTTGACGCGATTGCTTCGCGCACGCTGAAGGATCTTCTCTCGCGCTTGACGGCCAGAGGACTGACCGTGTTTCTGACCTCGCACGTACTCGAGATCGTTGAACGTCTTTGCAGCGACATCGCCATCATCGCGCAGGGCAAGTTACTTGCTTCGGGATCGTTGAATGAGCTGCGAAAGGGAATACGAGTTGACGGTGATGGCGAAGGACCGGTTTCGCTCGAAGAGTATTTCATCCACGTCGTGGGCGGCACGCGTAGCTCGAATGAAGAGGAAGTCTTGCAGTGGCTGACATAAGCTAACCAGATCCACGGTTAAAGAAAACTCTTGGCCTCAGACCCTTCCCTCGGCTAGAATCAATTCCGGTGTAACCCTCACTGCCCGGAGCTTTCCTAAAACTCGTTCTCCCTACGAGGTTCCCAGTCTATGGATTCCAATGTCGGTCTAGCGATTCAGTGCGTCGGTGTCCTCCTCATCACGCTACTTTCAATGTTCATGCAGTCGTCAATCAAGAGCAACGCTCTTCGATACTGGACTGCCGCGTGGGTGAGTCTTTCGCTCGCTCTCATCAGTCTGTTTGCCGCTTTCCGGCTTGCTTCAACGCAGACAATCTTTTACTCCTGCTATTTCCTTGGCGAGTATCTCTTCGGTTTATGGTTCATCGCCGGCTGTCGCGCCCAGGTGACGGGCGCAACCTTGACGAACAAACACCGTTACTTCGTCATACCCGTAGTCGTCGTTTCCTTCGTCCTGCCTTACACATCGCGGGACTTCAACGATCTATTCATGGTGCACGCCGCGATCCTCGCGGTGTTGTTCATGATCTCGTTCTTCAGCTTGCGTAAAGGCCACCATGGCCAGGTAAAAGGCCCGGGTATCCGCGTAATGTCGGCGGCGCTGCTGCTGATGACGATCGGCTTCCTTCACTATGTGCCGGCGTTTGCGGCGCGCAAAGGTCTCTTCGGTCTAACAGTGCCGTCGGCTTATTTTCGTTACACGTCACTGTTCGATCTGCTGTTTGAAATACTGCTCGGCTTCGGCACGGTGATGGTGTTGATGGAAGGTGTGCGCCGGGAAGTGGAGCAGACGAACCGGCAACTCACGGACGCGCGAGATCAACTCGAATTGCTGGTGCAGATGGATCCACTAACGGAGGCTTTGAATCGTCACGCTTTTCACTCGTTGCTGCGACGGCCGGAAAGTGGGCACGACAATACTGCAACTTCCGGGAGCGTCGCCGTGCTCGACATCGACAACTTGAAACCGATCAACGACACGCATGGTCACACCGTGGGCGACAAAGCGATCCGTGCCGTCGCACGCGCGATGAGATCGCTGGTGCGTGCGGACGACATGCTGTTCCGTTGGGGAGGTGATGAGTTTCTTGTGTTGATGTTCAAGTTGCCGCAGCCTGAAGCGAGCCGTCGGCTCACGAAGTTGAATACGATACTTGAAGAGAATTGCGAACGCTGGATCGGGGAACCGGTGAAGGTGACGGTGTCGTTTGGCGTGGCGGGATTTACGTCGTTAACAGATCTGGGACAGGCAATCGAGCAGGCTGACAAGGCGATGTACGCCCAACGCAACCAAGTTCGAAGTACACGGATGACACCGATGTTATCCGCATGAAATCCGTGGAATCTGTGGTTAAGGTGCTTCTACAATCAATTCACGTCCGAAGGTGAAGTTTGGCTTCTTGCGGCCCTTCATGTACTTCGCCGCGGTTTGCGATAGCGATGTGATCAGGATCGGTAATGCGATTGTCGCGTCGCAGGGGACGTAAGCCGTGTGTGCGCCGCGTGCGAGTTTTCCGTAAATCAATCCTTCATCAAACGACACCGCATTCGATCGTCCACCAGGATGCGGAGCGTCCGTCGAGATCTGGATCGCGTACTTGTGCCCGTGATGATGTTCCTTCTGTAAGAACGAAGAGAGACCCGCCTGTTGAATGAAACTCTTCGTCGTGCCGCCGCCGAGATTGAGTATCCCGGAAACGCGCGCGTTGACCATGACATTCATCATGTCCAACACGTCC
>DASTTS010000572.1:0-11264 GCA_035760085.1 Pyrinomonadaceae bacterium | reverse complement strand
CGGTCCGCTCTCCTTCGAAAAGAAGTAGCGGTAGGTAAAGGCGAAATAGAAAAATGTACGAGTGCTCATCATGACCTCGGCTACTATAGGCAGGACGCAAAATTCCTGTCAAGGATTTTCCTGTCAATCCTGAAAATCCCGTAATCCTGTCTAAAACTACGGTTTCAGCAAAAGCTTGCCAGTGGTCTTCCTTCCCTCGAGATCGCGATGCGCCTGCTCCGCTTCTGCTAATGGGTAAACTTTGTAAATCCGCAGCTTAAGCTCGCCTCGCGCTATCGCCATCAAAACATCATTCGCACGCCACTCCAACTCCTCGCGAGTGACGGTATAGTGCGCCAGCGTCGGGCGCGTGATGAATAGCGATCCCTTTTGCGAGAGCTTGATCAAATCGAACGGCGGCACCGCGCCACTCGATCCACCAAACAGCACGAGATATCCACGCGGGCGCAGCACTTCCAGATCTTTATCAAACGTCGCCTTACCGACACCGTCGTAAACAACGTGCACGCCTGCGCCATCCGTCAGTCGTCGCGTTTCAGTCTCAAAGTCTGCTTCGGTGTAGACGATACATTCATCAGCACCCGCGTCACGCGCGAGCTGCGCTTTCTCGTGTGTCCCGGCAGTCGCGATCACGCGCGCGCCAATCTGCTTCGCCATCTGTACCAGTAACAGCCCAACACCGCCGGCCGCGGCATGTATCAGCGCAGTCTCACCTTTCTTTAACGGGTAACTGCTGTGGACAAGATAGTGCGCGGTCATGCCTTGCAGCATCGCCGCCGCTGCTTGTTCGAAGTCGAGCTCGTCAGGAATCTTCACTAACCTATTCGCGGGCACCGCCGCGTACTCAGCGTAACTTCCCAACACGCTCGTGTAAGCAACACGATCGCCGGGCCGGAGCGTCGTCACCTCACTTCCGACTTCAATTACGACACCGGCCGCTTCCTGACCGCTTACGAAAGGCACCGGCGTCGGGTAACGGCCTTCACGAATGTAAACGTCGATGAAGTTGATGCCGGCGGCTTTAATATTGACGAGCGCTTCGTTTGGTTTTGGCGCCGGAACAGGCAGGTCGACCAGCGTCAACACCTCCGGCCCGCCGGTTTGAGAAACTTGAATGGCTTGCATGGCCAAAGATTACCACGGATAATCTCACTTCTGCCTGTTTTGAATACCAAGCACAACGTGAAAGGAGTTCTTGTGATTAACAAGCGAAGAGTAGTGTCAGCCCTGGCCCTCGTGCTGGCAATCTCGTTATCCGCGCCCCTGTTGGGCCAAAGGAAGTCGCCGGCTTCCGACTCCATCAAGATCCCATTCGAAACTTACAAACTTCCAAACGGTCTCACGGTGATTCTTTCCGAAGATCACACCACGCCGACCGTCGCCGTCGACATCTGGTATCACGTCGGCTCCAAGAACGAGATGCCGGGACGCACCGGCTTCGCGCACTTGTTTGAGCACGTGATGTTTACCGGCTCGGGTCACGTGCCGTACGGATTGCACGACAAGCTTACTGAAGGCGTTGGTGGCGGTAACAACGGTACGACAAACAACGATCGCACGAACTACTTCGAAACCATTCCGTCGAACTATCTCGAATCAGCGTTGTGGCTGGAAGCGGATCGCATGGGCTTCCTGCTCGACAAGCTCGACATCGCGAAGCTCAACGCGCAACGGGACGTCGTGAAGAACGAGCGCCGGCAGAGTTACGACAATCAACCGTATGGTCGCGTGAGCGAGATCTTTTCGGCGGCGATGTACCCGAAGGATCATCCGTACTCGTGGCCGGTGATCGGCTCGATGACAGATCTCAGCGCCGCGTCGGAAGAAGACGTTAAGGCGTTCTTCCGGCTTTACTACGCGCCCAACAATGCGACACTCGCAGTCGTCGGCGACTTCGATCCTAAACAGGCGAAGGCGTGGATTCAGAAATACTTTGCCGACTTGCCGCAGGGTAAAACAGTGGAACGGCCCAAAGTGGCGCCCGGTAAACTCGAGGCGAGCAAGCGCCTGGTTTACGAGGATCGCGTGCAGGTCCCGCGGCTTTATATCCAGTGGCCGACAGTCGGTTTCAAGAATGATGACGATTACGCCCTCTCGGTGATGAGCTCGATTCTCTCCGGCTCGCGCACCGCACGCTTGACGAAAGCACTCGTGTACGACACGCAAATGGCGTCGCAAATCGGCGCGTTCCAAAACTCGGCCGAGGATGTCGGCGTGTTTCAAGTTACAGTCATTCCGCGACCTGAGCATAGTCTTACCGCGCTCGAAGGCGCGGTCGATCAAGTGATACAGAAGTTCATCAGCGAAGGCCCGACTGCCGAAGAGTTGCAGAAGGCGAAGAGCGGTCTCGAGCTGGGTTTCATACGCGGGCTCGAGTCGAACCTCGGCAAAGCGAATCAATTGATCAATGGCGCGATCTTTTACGGCAACCCGGGCCAGTTCAGCACGGACTATCAGAAGACGCTCGCAGTCACAGCGGCTGATGTGAAGCGCGTTGCGAGTCAATACCTGACGCGTTCGCGCGTCGTGCTGAGCGTCGTGCCGAAGGGCAAGAAGGATCAGGCTTCCAAGGCGACTGAAAGCGAAGTTGTCGGGGTGGTTGTTGGAAAAGGACGAGGAGGTAGATCATGAGAACACACAGGAAAACGCTTGCATTCGCGGCTGCACTCGTCATCAGTTTCGCGAACGTTGCCGCCCTTGCGCAGCAGACGCTCGATCGCACTGTCGTTCCCACACCTGGACCAACTCCGGTGTTGCGTGTGCCAACGTGGACGAAGCAACAACTCGCGAATGGCGCGACGCTGATCGTCTCGGAGCGTCACGGTTTGCCGCTCGTGTCGTTCACGATCACGTTTCTCGGCGGCTCGAATCAGTTTGAGACGGCAGGTAAACGCGGTGTTGCGGCGATGGCTGCCTCGATGTTGAGCGAAGGCACCACGACGAAAACCGGCGATCAGCTTTCGGATGCGTTGCAACTGTTGGGAACGAACATTGGTGGCGGTGTCGGTGGCGAGGAAGGATCGATTGGTTTTGTTTCGACAACGAAAAACTTCGATGCGACGCTCGCGATCCTCGCGGACGAGATGCTCAATTCGACGTTCCCGGCTGACGCACTCGAACGATTGCGTGGCCGCACGCTTGTCAACCTGACGCAGGCGAAGGATCAGCCGGTCGTCGTTGGTGCGCAGGTCTTCAATAAGATTCTTTACGGCGATGCGCACCCATACGGGCAACGAGTGACGGAGACTTCAGTCAAAGCGATCACGCGCGACGATGTGGTTGCGTTTGCGAAGTCTTACTACCAGCCGGGCCGCGCGATTATCACGGTCGTCGGCGATATCACCCCGGTGAAAGCCAAAGCCGCGGTTGAAAAAGGTCTTGCTGCGTGGGCGAAGGCCGGTGAAAAGCCGGCGTTTGACTATCCGAAGCTTCCCGAGCTTCAGCCGGCGAAGATCTATCTCGTCGACAAGCCGGGTGCGGCGCAGTCAGTCTTTAATATTGGACTGCCTGGTCCACCGCGTAACACGCCCGACTACTTTGCGCTGCAAGTGCTGAACACGATTCTTGGTGGGCAGTTCCAGTCGCGACTCAATGCAAACATTCGCGAGCAGAAGGGCTACAGCTACGGCGTGAACTCCAACTTCGGTTACGGCAAAGGTCCGGGCCCGTTTCGTGCCGGCGGCTCGATTTTTTCCGCGAAGACTGACGCCGCGCTGGTCGAGTTTATGAAGGAGTTGAAGGGAATTGTTGGTGAAAAGCCGATCACGGATGAGGAGTTGAAGACGGCGAAGGAGTCGTTGATTCAGGGCCTGCCGCAACGCTTCGCCTCCGTCACGGCCATCAGCAGCGCCATCACCTCGCTCGTGACGCAGGGCCTGCCTGATGATTACTACCAGCAGTACGCGAAGAACGTCTCGGCGGTGACGAAGGAAGATGTCCTGCGCGTCGCGAAGCGCCACATCGACCTTAATCACCTGGCAATCGTGATCGTCGGCGATCGATCCGCGGTGGAAGCTTCCCTGAAAGCCACCGGCATCGCCCCGATTACCTACATCGACATCGAGGGCAATCCGTCGGGCAATTAAACGCGGATTTTAGTGGCGTCGTAGTTAAAGACAATCTGCATTAGACGTTGGGCCAGGGGTTCTGGGGGGAGGGAAAGTGCCATCCTTCGCAGGGCTCTGGCCCATACGTTTTCCAATTGGCCGACGCGTCCGTAATAACGCGAAATTCTGGTGAGGGTGGCGGTGCGTGAATAACGGTCGCGTTCGTAGTGACGCAACGCGGTTTCGGAGGCGCCGTACTTTTCGAAACAGCGCGCGAGGACGACTGCGTCTTCCATTGATTGGCAACCGCCCTGGCCGAGGTTGGGTGTGGTCGGGTGAATTGCGTCGCCTAGCAACGTCATGCGTCCGGCGCCCCAGCGTTTGTTTGGTTCTCGATCGGTGGCCATCGTCTTCAGTATCGTTGACGGTGGTGTGGCCTCGATCAATTCCAACACGGGCGCCCACCAGCCCGCGAACAGATCCGTCAACCGATCCGTCTGATCCGTGTTCCCTGAGGCCCACCAGCCGGTGCGTCCCAGTCCGACTGGACCAATTCCGAAACGCTTTCCACGTCCGTACAACTCGATCCCCGTCGCGGGCGCGATCGCAGCCGGAGTGATCGGCGAGGTGCCGCGCCAGATGGTGTAGCCGCGCTTGATCGGTTCGCCATCGTTGATGAATTGCGAGCGCATGCGCGAGTGAACACCATCGGCGCCGATCAGAAATTCGGCTTCAACAGATTGACCGTTCGTGAACGTCGCGATCATCTTGTCGCGCTGCTGACTGTACTCAACAAGCGAATGTCCGAGATGAATTGACGACTGAGGTAGCGCTTGCCGGAGTGTGCGCTGTAAGTCAGAACGATGAAGCGCAACAGCGGGAGTGTCAGGATCCGAAATCGAAACACGATTGAGCAGAAATCCGCGGTGGTCCATCCAGCACAGCTTTTCAACAACACCGCCGTACCCGAGAATCTTCTCCGCTAACTGCAACCGTTCCAGCACGCGCATCGCGTTGGACCAAATAGCGATCGCCGCACCGACTTCGAGCAGTTCCGGCGCCTGCTCGAATACTTCTGCCTGGAATCCGGATTGTTGAAGGGCGAGGGCGGCAGTCAACCCACCGATGCCGCCGCCGATGATCGCGATCTGGACCATTCGGCAGAGATTGCCACAAAAAGGCACAAAACGCGCAAATTAATTTTGTGCCTTTTGTGACTCTTGTTCGGCGAGTGATTTGATGTGGAAGAGAACTCTGTTATGAATGCCGTCGATCACGTAGTCAGACCAGAGATGCCAGTAGGGCGCGGGCCAGTAGCGGTTCTGGTACCACGTCGTTCCTTCCAGTAGCGTCGTGCCGTCCGGCAACGACTTCAGCTCAAACTGTCCTCGTTTGGCGAGAAAGTAATTCTCCAGGTGCGGTGGATGGACGTCGCTGTAGATCGACAACTCCTCCATCGCGGGCGGCTGCCCACTCACATCAAACGCCAGCAGACGCGGTTCATCCCACACTGTGATCGGCTCGACGAACGCCCCGGTGGAAAACACACAATGTCGCTCCGCGCCCACACCATGACCATGCATCTCAGCGCGAATCGGATACGCGATGCCCGTCTTAAACATCGCTTCGGTTGGTGGCGGTAGTTGTGAAAATGTAACTACGTGCTTCCAAACTGTCTGTAGATCGCTCTTGATAACGACCGACGTCTTCACTTCATAAAGCGGCGGATTTTCTCCAACACTGTATTCGAACAGAATCAAACCAGGTATTAAGAAGAAAAGAACCGATGCGACGCGCAAAGTATTGCCAGCAAACGATGGTCGCTTCTGAAGCACGTAACCGATGAAACCGCCAAACAAAGCGATAACGATCGCGAGCGGAAAAGCCATTGCGAGGCAGATGATGCCTTCCATCGCGAATGCAAATAATCCCGCGCCGACAAGTGTGGTTGATAGCGTCGCAACGAGGATGCACTTACCGAGCGGTCGCGGCCGGTGAAAACCGTAGATCATCGACGAGTTCAAGCCGAGAAAAAACGGAATACCGACAAAAAGTCCCCATCCATACTTGCCGAGCCCATTTGTGCTGAAGACCGTTTCCAACAGAGCGAGTATGGCTGTCAGTAAAATTCCGAATACGGCACTACCAAATTCGCTCTGCGGGATCACGCGACCGATACGTGAACCGAATCTCGGTGTTTCATCGAGTGGCTGGCGTGAGGGAATTGCAGCCAGAATAAAGAAGAAAATCACGTTGAGAAACGGCACATAGAACAGCAGGACCAGCCAGAGCGGCAAGTCCGCGTCGCGCAATCGCTGCAGCGTCATCGCTGTGCCGGTGAAAATAAACGGCATGGCAAGTAACAGCAGGACAACATAGAACATCGCGTCGGCGGGCTCTAGTGCCTTGATGCCTCCGTCCGGTGAGACGAAGACCCAGTAACTGATCGGGCTCCACGGGTAACCAAAGATAGCCGCCACGAGGCGATCGAGATTGTGTTTGATTGCGAGCAGGATCAAACCGGTGGCGAGGTAACGGGCTCGACCAGCCCGGCCGTCCCAATTAAAAATGTCGAATATGCTTGAATCCGACATGCTCCCTTCCTTTCCTACGAGCACCAGCGCAGGTCACCAACACAGAATGGACCAGGTTGCGGCAGGCCGTTACGGATCTGTTCGGCCGTAAAGCGGCGCGTTGGAATGAGATCGTAAGGCACTGGAACCACCGGTGAGCCAGGCTCAACAACACCTTCAGACAAAATGCGTATCTGGGCGAGTGAAGTAAGCGGAACTTTCATCAACCGCTCGAACACGCGTGCCATCAACTCATGAAAAATCACCGGCAGGGGAAACATTAACGGTCGCTTGCCGAGCACTTCAGCGACACGAAGAACTGCTTCACTCAGATAAATCTCTTCCGGACCAAGTAGCGCGATGGTCTGTTGCTTCATGCGTCGATCGACGAGTGTTGCTCGCATTACGTGCACGAGATCTTCAACGGCAAGCGGCCGGATACTTTTCTCTTTCAGACCGACGAGACCGAAAACAGGAAACGTGTGCAGCGCATGACTGAGATGGTCGAGCATGTGATCGCCGCGACCGTACACGATGCCGGCTTTGATGACGGTGTAATCGAGGCCGGAGTCGCGTACGATCTCTTCTGCGGCCCATTTCGATTCGTGGTAAGGCGAACCGCAGTCTGGGCGTGCGCGAAGAAAGCTCATGAGGACGACTTTCTCGACACCTGCGGTCTTCGCCGCCGCGACGACGTTGCGCGTGCCTTCGACGTGAACGCGAGCATACGTCTGATCACCGATCTCGCGATTGATGCCGGCGCAGTGTGCGACCGCTTTGCAGCCGGCGAACGCGTCAGTAAGTCGATCGACATTTTCGAGACTACTTCGCACGATCGCATCATCGATACGGTGCCTCGCGATGCGAACAACTTCATGTCCCTCCCCGGTTAGACGTGTTGTTAGATGGCTACCAACGAACCCACTTGCGCCAGTAATTGCGATTCTCATGATCTTGCTCCTAGTCGATCAGGTAATAACGAATTTCTTGCTTGATGAAGGCGAGCACCGCGTGCGGCACGCTAACGCGGCACAACAAGAAACCAGCCCAAAGCGTGAGGTACGCAATGAAGAGATATCGTACGAAGCTCTGCTCTTTCGTGAGTACGTCGGTAATCAGGGCAACAACGGGAAAGTTGATCAGCAGGGCTAACGGCAGAAGCAGCCAGAAGGGCATTCGCGTGAACAGAATCACGGTAGCTGCGATGCAATGGCCGAGTGCGATTGCTACAAAAATTAAGTCATGGTCAGGCCTTTCTAGTTGCGTCATCCAGATGACGAACAGAGTCGATTCCATCGTTGCGTAAAGGACGAGGACACGTAAAAGGAAACCCGTGATGCCATTTAAGACTAACCAGCGCGGCGGCGTTGTTCCCCGGAGGAGTTCACTTACTGGGCTGAACTTCGATCCGCTCACCAGACCAAAGACCGCTCCGATCGCGCTGTAGAACGCGATAAAACGCAGCCAGGCTTGTAAAGGCGCGTCATAGTTAACGCGTTGGTCTGAGTAAAAGTAGTTGAAGGTTGCGATCAGTATACCCAGAACAACTATGCCCACTACTGCCCGGGCAAGCGCGTTTGGTTGACGACCAGCCATGTAGCTGCACGCCCAGATGAGAACTCCTTCAACCACGCCAAACCCCGCTCCGACGGCGAGAAAGAATGGCAACCAGGAAATAAGAAGAAAGTTGTAACCATTCTCAGGGTTCAAAAGCATACTGAGCACTGGAAACAGGAACGACACAAACGCGCCAACAACAATTCCTTGAGAAAGACATCTGCCGAATCCTGGCAGCTCAGACTGTGGCGCTTGATAGAGACTGCGCGAAAGGATCTCGCCGTATACGTATGGAGGTCGTTGATGTGTAACTGTCGCGGTACTCTGGATCATGTCGCCTCACTTTCGTTCTCGTCCGGCAATGCGTCTTTGATCTCAGTGACCATTCGCAGCGCCTGTTTGCGCAGTGGCCGCATGAACGGATTACTCGCGAGGTGGATCAACTTATCGAGCAGGTCGACGGTGTGATCGATCATGCGGTAGGTGCGACGGTGTTTGGGTGACGAGTCGTGAATCCAAAACAGAACGATGCCCATGCTGTAGACCCACAGCAGGTAAGGCAGCTCCGCTTTCAGGTCTTTCGGAATGCGTGCCGTTGCGCCTTCGAGCACCTTCTCGAACACTTGAATGCCTTGCCGGCGTACCGGATCAGATTCGTCTCCAAAAGGATTCAACGGACTTTCCGGATTCGCCGCGGTTTTGAAAAGCACGCCCGCAAACTGGTGATACGGTTTCATCGTGTCCATCTTCGTTCGCATCACGGTCAGCAGGCGTGCCTTCAGCGTTTTTTCATGTTCGAGTGCCGGCAGTGCGACTTCGAGATGACTGTCGTGCAGACGCTGGTAGAAGGCTTGAATCAGATATTCCTTCGAGCGGAAGTAGTAGTACGCGTTACCGAGCGACACGCCGGCTTTTTCCGCAACGGCGCGCATCGTCGTGTTGTCATACCCGCGCTCGCGAAACATCTCGAGGGCAGTCTCGAGGATCAGCGCCTTGGTCTGATCGCCTTTGACAGTCTTCGTAGTCTTCTTGTGCTTCGCCTTCATCTGGTTAGTCCGGCGGCTCGACTGATCTGGTAACGATTCTGGGAAATGACGGAAACCACTCGCTTGGTAGTGGGTAACAACTCCGGCGCGGCGAGTCGATACGACCATTCGCGATAACGCGCAAGCGCCCAGAGCACCATCAGCCATGCTTTTGGACCGAAATAGACCCAGCCGTTTTCACTAATCACAGTTAGATCCTGCTTAGTCAGATCGTGATTGAGTTGTGGGTAGCGCTCGCGAGCCTCGTCGGAAGCGCAGGGCACGAAGTTGAGCTCGACTAGTTTCGACTGGTCCGCGAGCCACTCGTGCGCACGCTTGCACAACCCACACTCAGGGTCGTAAAGCACGGTTAGCGACAGCATGGCCTAGGCTGCCTCCTGCTGGACTGGCGTAAACGCGTCCGGGCCGACGGGTGGATGGGTGTGCGCATTGGCGCGGCGGCGCATACGGCTGAAGACATAGAGATTGAAGAGGTGCATACCGCCGAGCACGAGCAGCACCATGCCGATTTTGACTGACAGGGCTTCAATGCTTTGCTCAGCCGTCTCGATTGCGTAGCCGAGTTTCAGCGCCAGGCTGACGTAGCCGAAGTTGATCAGGTAAAAGCCGACGACGAGCAGGTGATTGACGGAATCGGCGAGGGCTTCGTTGCCGTGAAAGACGTCAACGAGGAAGACGCGTCCGTTTTTGTGGAGGGTGCGGCCTACCCACACGGTCAGCGCGATACTGAGGGCCAGGTAGATCAGGTAAGTGCTAAGTCCGATTGTCATGGTCAGCCTCCTTTAGCTGAATTTGAACACGTTCAACTATGAGCAGGGTACGCCTGCTTGGAGAGGCTGTCAAGAAGTTTTTTGAACACGTTCAGAAAACGCGGATCGGCGCGGATTGGGAAGACGCGGATCTGGTGTGTTATTGTTTGGTGGCTATGAAAACATCAGAAGGAGAAACTGATTGGCAGCAGAAGATCTAATCCCCGCTCAAGGCACCATCATCGACAAACAGCCCAACGCCTTCTTTAAAGTCCAACTCGACAATAGTGATCACGTAGTATTAGCCGCTATCTCCGGCAAGATGCGGAAGAATCGCATCCGGATTCTGGTGGGCGATCGCGTGAGTGTTGAGATGTCGCCATACGACTTGTCGCGCGGACGAATTACTTACCGCTATAAATAGGCCACCAGGCTTATTTAAACTCGAAGGACTTGACGTAGCTTCAGGAACGAGTGGTTCCACTGCGTCACCGTCTTTTCAGACCCGACCAGTTTCACAAAGTAAATCGCTGCCGACCATTTGAGCGCTGAAACGGCCCAATTGCAAAGGATTGCCGTGACGGTGTCGATAGCGGCGTGGTAGTATGCCTTCATCATGCGTGCCGATGTCGTTTTATTACGGCTTATATTTACGGCATTTCTAGTAGCTGCGGGACATTACCTTTCGCCGCTAAAGGACCGCCCCTGGCGTTCTGCAATCCTCGGCGGGCTAATTGCTCTCTGCATTATAGTTTTTGAAGTTCGGATCCGGCGCGCCACTCTTAAAACTCTGATCGGCGCGGCCGCGGGTTCGATTCTCGGAATTATCGGAGCTTATCTCATCGGCTCCTTGATCAGTCACCAACATTCCACCGCTTTGGGAGAGCCGGTAAAGACTTTCTTGACACTCGCTTTGACGTTCTTCATGGCGTACGTCGGGTTGATGGTGGGCGCAGCCAAAGGTGACTATCTCGACCTCTCGGCCCTCGGCGGAATTTTCAGCGACAAAGTCGCGCGGCGCGATTTAAAGATTCTCGACACCTCGGTGATCATCGACGGGCGTATCGCCGATGTCGCTGAGACAGGATTTTTGACGGGCTCGTTAATCATTCCGCAGTTCATCCTGCGCGAGTTGCAACAGGTGGCTGACTCGCCTGATTCGTCCAAGCGCCAGCGCGGAAGGCGCGGCCTGGACATGCTCAATCGTCTTCAGAACAACAGCTCCCTCGACATCCAAATCGTCGAGACTGACTTTCCCTCCGTGCGTGAGGTAGACCTGAAGCTGATCGAGCT
>DASTTS010000571.1:0-5791 GCA_035760085.1 Pyrinomonadaceae bacterium | reverse complement strand
CTGGTAGCTGCGCTGAATGGAAATCAGAAGACGCGTGCGCAGGTGTTGCGTGAAATTGTCGAGCTGCAATCGGTGACGGACAAGTTCTTCATCCGCGCGTTTGTGGCGATGCAGTACTTCGGCTACCTGCGGCGCGACCCCGACACGCTCGGTTACGACAACTGGGTAGCAACGCTAACCGCCGACCCGAGCAATTTCCGGCACATGATCTTCGGGTTCATCTACTCCGACGAATACCGTCACCGCTTCGGCCCATAAGAAGATTTCTCACGCGGCGGCGCAACGGCGCAAAGAAAGCGGCTTGGAGCCCGGCAGGCTTTGCGTCGTTGCGCCGCCGCGTGAGAAATCTTCTTAGGGATTGCAGAGAGATACTGCCTTCACTCGCTGCCGGTCTTCATCCCGAACACGCGGTCGAAGAATGCCGCGACTGCCGCGTCGACCTTTACGAGGTTTGCGTGGCGCATGAAGTGGTGCGTGTCGTCAGGTATTATTAACTCTTCATACGACACGCCCGCCTTTTCCAAACGCCGGACCAGATCCGTCGTCTGACTAAACCGCACATTCCGATCGTCATCGCCGTGAATCAACAACACCGGCGACTTCCAACTCCCGATCGACGAAACCGGCGACGACTGCCACGCCACATCAAGTGCGCGCTGCATGTCAGGCACCTTCTCATAACGATTCTCGAGCAACGATGCCGCGCGCTCCGCGGTCCAGTTGTGCACGCCGTGAATATCCACGCCAGCCGCAAAGATCTGCGAGTCACGCGCGAGCGCAAGCGCCGTCAGAAACCCGCCGTACGAACCGCCATAAATCCCGATCCGCTTCGCATCAACCTGCGATAGTCGCTGCAAATACTCAGCGCCCGCCTTCACGTCCTGATACTCCGACGCACCCTGCGCGCCCGCATTCGGCGGACGATGAAAGTCGTGTCCGTAGCCAATTCCCAAACGATAATTCACTGACAGCACCACGTACCCGCGACTCGCGAGATACTGGTTCACCGCGTACGCGTTCGTGTAGTAATCAGAATAGTGCCAACCGACGAGCATCTGTCGCGGTGGACCACCGTGAACGTAAATGATCCCCGGCTTCTTCGCGGCGCCACCCGCAGCTTCGAACAACTGCCCGTGAACTTCGACTCCATCGGGCGCCTTATAACGCACCTTCTTCGGCACGACGAGTTGCGCAACAGGAAAATCATTCGGAATGCGATCTTCAGCGAGCGTCATCGCCTTGCCACCGCTCGCAGGCATCACCGTCGGCAGCGGTGGACGTTGCGCAGTGGCTCCGATGTAAGCAATGTATTTACCGTCGCCCGTGACAAACGGTGTCCACTCGAGACCTTTGCCCGGCGTCAGCACGACCGGCTCCGCACGATCGACCGGCACCTTCACGATGTGACGGCGATCGATATCGTCAGCATCGGTGCCGGCATTTCCGGCGAACAGCAGGTAGCGACGATCGTTGCTGATCGAGATGTATTCGGCCATGTAGTTGCCGGGCGTGAGCAACATTGGCTCGCCGCCGTTTTCTGAGATCGAGTAAAGATGCGGCCAGCCATCGAGATAAGAAAGAAAGACGATGCGGCCGGCGGCGGCCCAGTGCAGGTTCGTGCCGCCGTGCGTACCCGGCGGAGAGCCGCGCAATGTGAAGGGGCTTTTCCAGAGTTGCTGTCCCTCGCCGGTCAGCGGGTCTGCCGTCCAGATGGACCACGCCTGCGGACGTTGTTCGAGAACCGGCTCAGGTGCGCCGCCACTGCCGGGACGTCGCACAAACGCGATCCGCTTTCCATCAGGCGACCAGCGCGGACTCGAGTCACGCGAAGTTGTCGGCGCGAGATAAACGATCGGTGTTGAGTCGTTTGTGTAGACACCGACAAACGAATGGTCGCCACGATTGGTAACAAAGGCCAGGCTGGAACCATCAGGCGACCACTCGGGCGCGCCGCAGTCGCCGCGTGCGAAGAAGAGTCGTTTGGCTGGTGTCGAGCCATCGAGCGGCGCCGCGAACAGTCCGCGTTCTTTCGCAAACACGACGCGATCGCTCCTGGGCGAGATCAGTGGCTCGTCGCCCTCACCTAAGAGCTTCGGATCGCCACCGCTGAACGGCGCACTCCAGATCTGGACCTTCATCTGCGCCGGACCCATCGCGGGATTCACACCGACTGAGCTGTCGAAGTTTGAGCCATGATCGCCGCCGCGAACATACACGACGTACTTGCCGTCCGCGGAAATCGAAAGACTCGTCAGCTCCTGACCGTCGTCGCTTTCGTAATTCGTCAATCGTCGCGCTTTGAAGTCGGGGCCTTCAGCAACCCAAACGTTACGCGCGCCGCGCTCGTTGAATGCCCACGCGATCCGCGAGCCTGTTGCGGATGCAGTCAGCTCGTTCGGAAAGGGATAGCTTTTGATCTGTTCGATTGTGAACGAGTTTGACGCGGCGAGATGCGTGAACGGCACGGCCGCAACCATCACCACACCAACCACTATCAACGCGAGCATTACCCGGCGCATTTGCATAACCGTCCTCCTATTTTTAGGCGAGATTGTAAGCTTAAAGGCCTTGAGGGTTAAACTGCTCCAGGACATGAACCGGAACACGATCAAACTGCTGAGGGCTGTGCGGAACGCCGGCCTGGTGGCGCTGGGGCCGGTTGATTATCTAGCGCGAGTGGTGAAAGGGAAGACGGATCTGCCGCCACTAAACTTGCGCCGGTACGTCGGACCGCTGCAAAGTTTTGAGTCGTCGGGTACTGAATTCATGGAGTATCTGCGCACGCTTGCAAGGCTGCAACCGGATGAGCATGTGCTGGATATCGGCTGTGGTTGTGGGCAGATGGCGCTGCACCTGAAAAACTATCTAAACAAAAACGGTCGCTACGCCGGCGTAGACATACATGGACCATCCATTCGCTGGTGCGAGCAGAAGATCGCGCGTCGTCACGACAACTTCCACTTCGCACATATCGACGTTCGCAATCTCGCCTACAATCCGAATGGCGCGCAGCCTGCCGAAGCCTATCGATTTCCATTCGACGATGGCTCATTCGATCTGATCCTGTTGAAATCAGTCTTCACACACATGCGCCCGCCTGAAGTTAGCAATTACCTCAGCGAAGTGGCGCGCTTGTTGAAGAGCGACGGCCGCTGTCTCGCGACCTTCTTTCTACTCAACGACGAACAAGCAGCGCTGGCAAAGAAAGGCGCGAATGATCTGGCATTTAATTTTGGCGCAGGCGAGTGGCGCTACGTGCACGAGCACAGTCCCGAGAGTGCAGTCGCTTACGACGAGAGTTTTGTGATGCAGTTGGTTGAGAAATACGGGCTGGCAGTTGAAAAGCGGATCTACGGACGCTGGTCAGGACGTGGAGACGGATTGTCGTACCAGGACATTTTGATTCTTAACCACAGATTACACGGATGATTCGTGTAATCTGTGGCTGTAATTGCTTATCAGTGAAATACGATTCCGACTCCGATTCGGAAATTGTGTTGCGTGCTGTCAAACAACCGCGTCGGGTTGTAGTCGATCTGGATCGCCCTGATAGAAATGCGATCGCTTGCCTTAATGTCGATACCGCCGCCGAACGCACCGGCAAATCCGGTCTCGGATTCAGTGTTATTGTTACACGGACTCGGGACTATCGTAGCGCAGGCGACGTCATTGAAATCCAGGCTGGCACGACCTTGCGCGACGCCGACGAGGGCATGAACGAATGGCTTAAACGTTCCTTCGTTAGAGTTGTCTTTGATTTGCACGCCTCCAAGAAAGTTATAGAGACGTGTTTCAACATCCACGTTCGCGCCCGGAAAACCGGGAATCGCGAAATTCCTGCTCTTGAAGTGTCCAGAAAAATCGCCCTTGATCCCGAAATATCGTGTTAGGTTCCCCGTCGCTGAGACTTCGAATCCGTGAAAGCCTTCGCGCTCATCGAAGATATCGTCGAGGTCAGGATCTTCGTCGCCAAAGCCCGTATCGACCCGGTTGTGCGAATATCCACCAAAAAACTCAAATTTCTTGTAGTCAGATTGCGCGGCGGCAATTGAGGCGCACGCAATAATGATCGTAGCGATCATGATGGTCTTAAACACAGAGTATCCTCCTAGAGTGTTGGTCTGCTTTTGACTAAAGCAGACGAGTTTGTGGCATTCCAAGAACGGGTGACTGGAGGCCCAGTCGCTACCGGTTCTCAGGTTAACTCCGCAAAATCGGTGCTTTGTGAATCCCTGTTACACGATGAGGACTGTCACAAACCCACCAAAATAACCGAAAAACGTTTTGCGGAGCTGTGGGAGAGCCGAATAACCGCTATTCAGAATACGTTCTGGGCCGTCAGGTTGTCTAACTTTTCTTTTTGCTCTACGACGCGGGCCAGGATTTCATGCAGTTGGCGGAGGCCTTCGGTGAGTGCGGCCGGGCCGGGTTGGAGGATGTAGGCTGACTTGATTTCGTAAATCCGCTCGTTGCGAACAGCGCTAATATTGGCCCAGCCTGCGCGCGCGCGAATGAGGTCCTTTTTGACCTGTCGACCGCACCACGAACCAATGATCACCTGCGGATCGCGGCCGATGACGTCCGCGGGATTTATAATACGATCCTTCGCGGCCTGACATTCGCGCAGCTCCGGAAACACCGAATCGCCACCAGCAATCTCGATCAGCTCGTCAACCCAGCGAATGCCGGAGATGAGTGGGTCGTACCATTCTTCAAACAACACCCGCGGACGATACGGGAAACGCGACGCGGAGGCCGCGATCGCATCCATGTCGCTCTGTAACGTGGTTACGAGTTGCGCTGCTTTTTCCGCACTGCCGACAATGCGACCGATCGTCAAAATCATCTCCATGATCTCGACGATGCTACGCTGGTTGAATGTGAAGACAGTGACGCCACGTCTAATCAACTCAGCGGCAATATCAGCTTGTAGATCGGAAAATGCGAAGACGAGATCGGGTTTGAGGGAAATGATTTTGTCGAACTTCGCATTGATGTAAGCCGAGACCTTCGGTTTCTGACGCGCTTCCGGTGGTCGCACCGTGTAACCCGACACACCGACGATGCGATCCTGCTCACCGAGAAGATAGAGCGTCTCGGTAGTCTCTTCAGTGAGGCAGATGATGCGCTCCGGAAATCTTGTCAGTCTTGCAAGTCCTGTAATCCTGTCCAACAACTATCTAACCCTCACGCGCTTCGTCTTTCTTCACAAATCCATACGGACAATGCCGGCACCCCTGCTCACAACAGTATCCACGCCGCAAAAGATATCTTGCAGTGAGCACCATCAACCCATCTTCAAAGTAATAATCCTCACCCTCCCTAAGCACTTCTCTTTCGTCACTCGATTCCATCACTTAAAACACGAACGTCGCACCGGCCCTGCCCGTTCTCCCCGGCGTGCGAAAGCCACTCTCGAAATATTCCCGATCGAAAAGATTGTCAACATATCCGAAGAACCGCAGTTGCCGTCGATCGTCACCCAACGGTAACGAATAGCTCGCGCCGAGATCAGCCTTCGCCATTCCTTTAAATCGATAACCACGGCTCGTAAACGTCCCGGGATCGAAGACCGCACCGATATAATCACTCGACGCGGAAAAATCAAAATTGATCAGCACGCGACGGCCCACATGCTGTGTCGCCACGATTGAGAATTGATGATCCGGGATCACGAGCGCGCGTATCGTTCCCGGCACTTGCGGCGTGCGTTGCTGTGCGTTTGTAAACGTATAGGCAGCAGTGAGATTCAGCGTCCGGAACGGAGTTGCGCGCAACTCAACTTCAGCAC
>DASTTS010000570.1:0-8289 GCA_035760085.1 Pyrinomonadaceae bacterium | reverse complement strand
TGATATCGGGCATGTCTTTTCTGGGTCAATGGGAAGGCCGTTTGCTCGCGATTCTCAAAGAGAGCCAGCGCAAACATCACACGTTGTACTTCGATGACCTGATTGGTTTGTTCTATGCAGGACGTTCGAGTTCTTCGAATTTGAGTGTTGCTCACGTACTTAAACCTTATCTTGAACGTCGCGATGTGCGCGTGGTGGCGGAATCGACGCCCGAAGCATTTCGCGTACTTCAGGAATTCGATCGCAGCTTTGCCGATCTCTTCCAGATCGTGCGAATCGAAGAGCCGAACGAACAGAAGAATTTGCACACGTTGCTCGGTTCGCGCCGCGCGTTGGAACGGCAGCACGATACGCGTTTTCACCCGGATGTGTTGCCAACTGTGATCGGCCTGACGCGGCGCTATGTGTCTGACGCGGCGTTTCCCGGTAAAGCTGCGCGTCTGCTGCAGTCGTTGGCTGCAAAACACAAACTCGGAGAAGTAACACGAGCTGAAGCGTTGGCGGAGTTTTCTGCCACCAGTGGTCTCAGCGTGAGTTTTCTCGATGATCGTTCTGAGCTCGATTACGCGCGCGTGATCGAAGCGCTGAATGTCGAAGTGATCGGCCAAAAGGAGGCCGTGACTGCGTGTGCCGATGCAGTAACGATTGCCAAGGCCCGATTGAACGACAGCATCCGGCCGATTGCTTCGTTCCTTTTCTTAGGTCCAACCGGCGTCGGCAAAACACAGTGTGCCAAGGCACTCGCGAGTTACTTGTTCGGTGACCGCGAACGGCTCATTCGCTTCGATATGAATGAGTTTGCCAGTTACTACTCGGTCGCACGACTCACCGGCACGCTCGATGCACCGGAAGGATTACTTACGAGTGCCGTGCGACGCGCGCCATTCGCCGTGTTGCTTTTCGATGAAATCGAGAAAGCACATCCGGCTGTGTTCGACCTGTTACTTGGTGTGATGGGTGATGGACGTCTGACAGACGCGCGTGGTCAGTTAGTCGATTTCTCGAACACCATCATTATCCTGACGTCGAATCTTGGAGCGAGGGAAGCTGCAAGTGATCTCGGGTTTCGCCAGACTAATCGAAGTGATGCGTCGGTTTATCGTCTCGCGGCGGAAAAATTCTTCAAGCCGGAGTTCTTCAACCGGCTCAGCCGGGTTGTGCCATTCGAACGTTTGAGTCGCGAAGATGTGCAGAAGATTGCGAGGCGGTTGATTGAAGATGTTCTCAATCGTGAAGGATTGGTGCGTCGCGGTGTGAAGCTCGTTGTCGAAACAGGGGCACTAAATCTGCTGGTTGAAGCTGGTTATCATCCCCAACTCGGCGCTCGGGCTCTCAAACGGACTCTCGAACGTCAGGTTACAGCTCCGATCGCGGCGCGCCTGTCTGCGACTCCCGCCGATCAGCCGTTGATTATTTTCATCAACGACGATCAGGGGAAGATCAGGGTTGACGCTTGCAGCTTAACGGTTGTTGAAAGTGGCAAACCCAAGCTTCCGTTGTCAGATACGGCTGAGTTTCTCGACCGCATTGAGGACGTGCTGATTCGAGTCGAGGACCTCGCAGATCGTTTGTATCCCGCCGGTGAGATTTTGCTGGGCGACGGCAAGTCGTCGATGATGCAAATGCAGGGCGTTCAGTTGCGACAACAGATGCGACGCGTGTCGAGGATGCTCGATCGTGCGGATGAAAAGCGTGAGAAACAGGACGATTCTGGTAGAGCGCGTAATCAGCGAATCGCCGTTCCCAGACGAACCGTCGAGAAGGGGCATAAACGCCAACTCGCGAAAGTCGTTGGCGAATCGGTGACGGAGAATATTTCGCTGACGTTTGATAACCAAATCTTTGCGCACGATCTGCACAAACTTCTCGCGGAACTACCGGCTCAAAGTGAATCGTTCGGCGAGAACATTGACGATTACCTCCTCGACTTACTTAACGAGACTTCTCTGCTGAATGCTCTGTCGACGATCGTCGATGGAAGTGATGCTCCGCAAACGGTTATAAGGGTCGTTTCGCTGGATGCATCTGGACGAGCAGCGTGTTTGCAGTTGCGCGATCTCTATCGCACGTTGTTTGAGAAAGAATTCAACTGCAAAGTGCTCAAGTCTGAAAACAGCTCGAAAGAAACAGATTCAGGAACGCATGCACACATGCACGTGGCATCGCTACAGCTTGAAGGGCCGCTGGCTGCGCTGCTCGCGCCACTCGAGGCGGGCACGCATCTGTTTGTTTCCAGAAGCCAGACTTACCAGCCAGTTGTGGTGGATGTGTGTGCAGCGAATAGGGAACAGTTCGAGAGTCTGCCTCCAGTACTTCGCATCTATTCGGAACCAGAGGCCACGCTCGATCTGCGAACGCAATTACTATCGGTTGGTAAAATCGGGAGCGCCGAACTACGCGCCTTTGTACTCGCAGCGCTACCCCGGCCAGGCGAATTTAGACAGGATTAACAAGATTTCTCAAGATGACAAGATAGTGCTGTTAATCTGAAAAATCTTGTAAATCCTGTCTAAAATATAAAACCTTATGCATCGATTTCCTGTTTTAGTGTGGGAAGACTTCACGGGTCGTTACTCGGCTCGCTTGGTCGACGATGAGGAAGATCCACTGATCCCACTAGCCGGCTTTGGTCGCACGGCGCGCGAAGCGTTGGCCCAGCTCAAGGAGTATCTCATCTGGTCTTTCGAGCATGAGCCGTGGCGCACTGCGCCAGACTTCCTCGATCCGCAACTGGTGGAATTTAGAGTCGAGGTGCGTCCCGAGTATACGCTTAAAGGCCGCGTGTATCCGTCCGACGAACCGTTCCCGCTGCGCGTAGCTTGTGTGCATGGGCGCCAGGAGAGCGGCATGCTCGTGTGCGCGCTGCCGATGATTGGTCTTCAGTTTTACTATTACGAAGCGAAAGCTTTGCGTGGGCTGGTCACGACTTACGCGCAGGAGTCGCTAAAACATTCCACACCGCAACAACTCAGACGTTATCTGAATCCTAAAAGCGTCCGCCTCGAGGAGCTTGCCGTGCGAGGGGGCAAGCCTGCTGTTTCGACGGTCGCGTCGCCTGAGATCGAAAACCTCAAGCTCGTCGCGACTCCGCTTGCGTCAGACGAAATGCGCCGGAGTTTTTCGCGCGCGTTTGGCCGCGAACGGCTGGTTTCGGAGTTGGTCCAGTTGCTGCAACGCGAGCGAGCCAATGTGCTGCTTGTAGGCGAGTCGGGTGTAGGCAAGACGTCTGTACTCGTCGATGCAGTACGCATTGTCGAACGAGATGCGCGTACAAGTGATAACAGCAGCGCGCAGGCAAAACCGCACCAGTTTTGGACTTCAAGTGCGGCACGTCTCATTGCGGGCATGAAATACCTGGGCCAGTGGGAAGAACGTTGCGAGCGAGTGATTGAAGAGCTGGCGCGGATCGACGGAGTCATCGCGTTTGAAGATCTGCTGGAGCTGGTCCATACCGGTGGGGTCACGACTACGAGCAGCATCGCCTCGTTTTTCCAGCCCTTCCTCGAGCGATCTGAGATGCGAATCGTCAGTGAAACAACGCCCGCGGGACTCGATGCGTGTCGTCGCTTGTTACCGGGATTCGTTGACACTTTTCGTATTCTCCGAGTTCCTGATTTCACACAGGCGGAAGCACTCTCGGCATTGCACATGTACTGCACAAACATCGAGCGCAACAGTCCAGTACGTACGAAGGGAGACGATCGCAATCTGATTTATCGTTTGTTCCGCCGCTTCCTGCCGTATGAAGCGTTTCCGGGGAAGACGGTCAATTTCACCAACAGACTTTACGAACGCGCGAAAGCGGAGCGGGCTACGGAGATCACAAACGAGCGCATCATCGGTGCGTTTGTTAAAGCCACCGGATTGCCGGAGTTGTTCCTACGCGACGAAGTAGCGTTGGATGAGCGGGACCTGATGGCATTCTTTGAGCATGAAGTGATTGGCCAGCCTGATGCGTGTCGTGCCGCGACAAGTGCAGTGCTGACGTTCAAAGCAGGATTGAACGATCCGGCGCGGCCGATCAGCGTTTTGCTGTTCACTGGTCCAACTGGCGTGGGTAAAACTGAGCTTTCACGTTCATTGGCCCGGTTTCTTTTCGGCGCGGCTGAAGACTCTGAGCGATTTGTACGGCTGGATATGAGCGAATACTCGCTGCCGGGCAGCGCCGAGCGTTTGATTGCCGGGCCTATGGGTGAGCCGAGTGAATTTATCAATCAGATGCGCCGCCAACCGTTTGCCGTCGTGTTGTTTGATGAGATCGAAAAAGCTGATGAGGGTGTTTTTGATCTGTTGCTCAGCATGTTTGACGAGGGCCGTCTCACCGATCGCTTTGGACGCACTACTTACTTTCAAAGTGCCGTCATTATCATGACTTCAAACCTTGGCGCGCTCGTCTCCGGCACACCAGGATTTGGAACGGGTGACGAGATTGCTTCCTCGACTTACCATCGCGCCGCGCAAACCTTCTTTCGACCTGAATTTTACAACCGGATTGACGGCGTCCTGAGTTTCAGTCCACTCAGCAAAGAAAATGTCCGCCACATAGCAATCAAGGAGCTAAACGCTCTTAACTCGCGCGAAGGTATGGTGAAAAGAAACGTTAAGCTTGTCTACACGGCCGCCCTGGTGGACCACGTGGCCAGGGTTGGCTTTGACTCTCGCTTCGGCGCGCGCCCGTTGCAGAGAGTGATCGAAAGGGAAGTCGTGACCCTCCTGGCGCTGCACCTCAATCGCCACCCACACCTGCGCGACACGCAAATTACGGTTGATTTCGAGGTGGCAACTGATCGCGTAATCGTGTCTTAACTCACGGCTGTTACAACTTTTTACAATTCCGGTACGAACGATAACAACTTTCTGTAGAATCTCGATCTATGCTCTCGTCTGGTGTGTTCCGAGATGCGGCCGGCAAACTATCGCTGCGAAAGAAGCTAACGATACTGGTAACGGTAGGCGTGTTCCTTCCGCTTCTCGGGTTGACGTATTTACAGTATCGATCGCTCACCGAACTCCAGAACAAAACCAAAGGTGCATTCAAAGACAACCTGCGTCAGGGATTAACAATCGTCGAGCAGCAAATGAAACAACGATTGGAGAGTATCGCAGTTAAAACTTTGGATCCGATCGGTAGCATGAACCTTTCGTCTTCTCGCGTCTCAGAAGAGCTCGAAACATATTTTGCAAACGTAAAAAGGTCGCATCCTGAGATAGAAGAGATTTTTGTTGTTGGCGTGCCCGGCGAGCAGCAAAAGACAAATACGAGATCCGACATCCTTTTTGCATTCGATAAAGCACGGATGGCCCAAAGTTTTGTTGACGGTAATCGCAAGTATTTATTCGTACATCATTCCTGTACGACATGTCCGCCGGGCACGCGTCAAGGCGCATATCTGTTTTACCCGTTGCAGATCGGTTTTGCGGGTGTCCTGTTAAGCGAAAGTTTTGTCAGTAATGATTTGATCGCCGGCATAATAAAAAAGATCTTAGATCGACATCATGCAGACCCCGCGTTGCCAGCCGTAGCCTTTTCGATTAGCGACGACAACAACCACGTACTTTACGCAAACGCGCCTGCTCAAAAAGAAGACCTTCTCGAAACCAGCTTCGATCGTCCGTTCTCGAGTTGGAAAGTGAGAGTCGGCTTAAAGGATACAAGTGTCGATGAGCTCGCACGCAACAGTTTTCTGCATAGTGCCGGTGCCACTCTCCTGGTGCTGGTGTTCCTGCTTGGTGGCATGGCCCTTACCATACGCGCCACCGATCGCGAAGCGCGTCTGGCCCAGGCGAAATCGAATTTCGTCTCAAATGTCTCGCACGAGCTGAAGACACCGCTGTCGTTGCTCAGTTTGTTTTCTGAAATTCTCGAATTAGGCCGTGTTAACAGTGAAGAGAAGAAGACGGAGTACTACCGCATCATCCGGCATGAGAGTCTCCGTTTGAACAAGATGATCGATAACATCCTCGACTTCTCAAAAATCGAGGCCGGACGAAAAACGTATAATTTCGCCGCTGGTGATATAGCAGAAGTGATCGAGAATGTGCTTTCCAGCTATCGCTATCAGATCAGCAATGCCGGTTTTGACGTGCAAACAAACATACAGCCTGAGCTTCCGCGAGTTTCAATTGACCGCGAGGCGATGGCGCAGGCCATCTCTAATCTGCTTGATAATGCGATTAAATATTCACGCGAGGTGAAGCGGCTTTCGATCACAACGGAAAGACGCGGATCGGATCTCGCTATTGAAATAGCCGATCAGGGTATTGGCATTCCGCGCGCTGAACACGCAAAGGTTTTCGAGAAGTTTTACCGTGTAGGCAATGGACTGGTCCATGATGTGAAGGGCAGTGGTCTCGGCTTATCTCTCGTGAAGCACATTGTTGAAGCGCATCACGGAACCATTTCGGTCGAAAGCGATGTCGGAAAGGGAAGTCGATTTACGATTCTACTGCCCCTGGGAGAAACCTGAGTTGGTAAAAGTCCTGATAATCGAAGACGAACCCAACATGGTGCTCGGGCTGAAAGATAGCTGCGAGTATGAGGGCTACGAGGTCTCCGTCGCACGCGATGGGAAGGAAGGTTTACACAAAGCCACGACTGAGAAAGTCGACATCATTTTGCTTGATGTAATGCTGCCGGTGATGAGCGGAATAGATGTGTGCCGCACTTTGCGCACGCGCGGGATTGAAACTCCGATTCTGATGCTAACGGCGCGCAGTCAGGAAATAGATAAAGTAGTCGGGCTGGAAGTTGGCGCAGATGATTACGTAACGAAACCCTTTAGTATTAAGGAACTGCTCGCGCGCATCAGGGCACACTTGCGCAGGGCTGCCAGACAAGTAGGTGAACTGGAAAGTTTTACGTTTGGCGACGTGGAATTGGATTTTAAAAAATTCTCGGCGCGCAAACGCGGGCAGGCGTTAGATCTTTCAGCTCGCGAGTTTGAGATCCTGCGTTACCTGATCCGGCATCGAGGTGAGATCGTCACACGCGATCAACTGCTCGACGAAGTATGGGGATACGACAGCAGCCCGATCACGCGCACGGTTGACAATCACATCGCGAGGCTACGTCAGAAAATCGAAGCTGACCCCTCAGCCCCGCAACACATCATTACGGTTCACCGGCTCGGCTATCGCTTCGTTGAGTAAGTCCCGAATCCCTTCCGGGTACAACTTTTTACAATCTAGTTACATCGTGTGGAGACTTCGCTATTCGAAGTCTATAGGCTGTGTATCTGATGAAACACAACCCTATCTTAACCATCACCTCTCTGCTCTCGATCCTCTTGTTTACGTTTCACCTGTCGGACGATATCGTCCGCGGATTTGAACCGGGAGGGTTCAGGCACATCTCGGGCATACTTATCGCCGTCGTCTGGCTGTACGGAACGCTGGTCCTTTCCGGACGGCGATCGGGGTATATCATCGTGCTTCTCGCATCGATTCTCGGGTCGCTCATGCCACTCGCCCACATGAGAGGTGCAGGGCTTGTCGGCGGCAGAGTGGCCGGCTCCAGCGGAATGTTATTTTGGGTCTGGACGCTTATCACGATCGGCATAACCGCGGCCTTCTCCGTCGTCCTCTCCGTTCGTGGACTGTGGAGCCTCCGAAGGGGCCAGTGAACTACGGTTAGACCGCTGACGACGGGCGCGCTAACTTTAACCTTCGATCCTTTCGTGAGGCGCGCCAGGTAGCCAGCGCTTCTTTTGCGAGATCATAGATCGTCTGCCGGTTCTGAACGATCACTTTGGTCCAGGCCCATCTACCCATCTGCGGAAAGTAGATACCACGAAAACAAAGGCGCGCAATCAATATGCTTGCACGATACCGGATGGGCTGGTCACTGATCGAATTTACGGCACTGGCGATTCCTGCGGGACTGTAGGAATTCGTCCACGCATGATCGATCTCTGTTTGAGTCTCCTCGATGCTCATCTTCAGGGGCGTATGGGCCATCTGGAAAGGCCGGAAGTCCAGCCAATGCTTGGGCCGTGTGAGCCGCCCGGCAACTTCAAGTCTCTTGTAAAGGGGTGTCGATGGGAACGGCGTTAGCGATCCAAAGACAGGCAATCCGGGCGGCCAACTGCGAATTTGCTGAAGCGTCCGCTCTGCCGTACCTGGTGTGTCGTTATCCATCCCAAAGATAAAGGAAGTGATCGCATGAATGTGCCGCCTGGCAAGTCTCTCCAGGACCGCTGCGTACTCGGCGGGTTTATTGAAGCCCTTGTTCACGTCAGCAAGGTTCGCCGAGTCGATTGACTCCATCCCGATGAAGATCCACTTGCCTCC
>DASTTS010000569.1:0-4401 GCA_035760085.1 Pyrinomonadaceae bacterium | reverse complement strand
ACACCCGTTCTATTTCAGCATGTTTAAAGCCGCGAACAGCGCTTTGCCTCAAAAGTCATTAGGATTGTTGAGAACAACTGTAGGGGCGGCCCTCCGTGGGGCCGCCCGTTTCACGAATTACGCGTGTTTTCGAACAACGGGCGGCCACGGAGGGCCGCCCCTACAGTTGTCTGTAACAGCGTTCGCGACTTTTGAGGCAAAGCCCGTGAACAGCGCAGTACCGAGCGCCAAAGGTGCTGAAATCATCAACTGAACAGTTGCTCAATCGCAAACGGAAACGTTCGTCGGGGTGAGTTCTCCTTCAGACGGAAAGGCGGCAAGCTTGGATCATGTTTCGCCGCTCGGAGATAGTTTCGTTTAGTCACGCGGTTCCCGTTTATCCAGTACCGTGGGAAGCCGCGGCGCAACTTGTTCGCGAGGTTCCACTGTCGTTCGATGCCATGATACTCGCCTTGGTGCCAGTGTATCTCGTGCCTCACGATATGCGGCTTCGTCGTCAACCACCACTCGTAGCCGTGCGGCAAACCATCAACTAGCGTGTGAATTTCGGAGATCGTGATTGCGCCGTCTTCGTCTTCTACACGCCAGATATCATAACCAGTTCCACGACGAAGCTTGTAGGTGCCGATGATCGAGCCGTTACTTCCGTACTGTTTGGCAGTGCCGTGAATTTTGCCGTTCACATACGGCTCGATCAGCAATAGCCTGCCATCATCCTCCCACTGAAATTCACGTCCGTGTTTGCGTCCATTCCGCATCGGCGTCTCTGTAACGAGTTGACCGTCTTCGGCGTAGGCGCGTTGCCCGACGACTTCGCCATTCAACACGCAGGCAGTGAGCCGGTGGTAGATCGCACCACCTTCACGCCGAAACTCGCGCGTCACCTGCTCAACAACGTTTGGAGGGATGTCCGATTTAAAGCGTGGCATTCTCGTTTAAGCGGACCAATGCCGGATAGGCATTCGTTAACAGTTCAAGCTTTAGTTTTGAGGTCGCGAGCACGACGTTTTTCGAGGAGTTCTTCGATCATATTCAGGAAGGCATCCTCGTTTTCCCACTCACGGCTGCGGTCGAGCGTGACGTGGAAAGCGGGTTCGATACCGACATCCAATAGACGACGCATGAGCTCCGACGACAGCCCCATCGTAAACGCAATCGTCGCTGCGCCAAGCTGGAAATCGTATTGCAACCCGAGTGTGAGTCCCGTCACTCCTGGATAGCTGGCCAGCGCCTTTAGTTCTTCGTGGTTGGCCGAGACGTACTCGATAGCGATCTGGTCCTGCTCACAAAGCTGTAACTGCTGGCCGTCTCCGAGCACGAATTCGATGCCACTCGTCTTGTACGTGCTATCAGTGAGGCCCCGCTGATCCCCGCGCCGCCACACAGAGTCGGGGCGAAGCGTTGTTGTACGCAGAAACGCATCAACGTCAAATGCTTCACCATGCGCGAGTATTCGAAACTGGTTCATCCTCCTCGACGGGCGTCTATTCGTATCGCAGCGCAATTAATGGATCGACTTTCGCTGCGCGCCGCGCCGGGATGTAGCACGCCAGCAAGGCGACGACAGTCAGTAAGCCAATCACACTTACATACGTCAGCGGATCAGTCGCCGTGATTTCGAACAGCAACGTGCGCATCAATCGCGTGAGGGCAAATGCTCCTGCCAGACCGATAACTGTACCGATGAGCAACATGCCAAGGCTCTGTTGGAAGATGAGTCGTAACACGTGCAGCGGTCGTGCTCCCAGCGCCATGCGCACTCCGATCTCTTGCGTGCGCTGCGCCACCGAGTAAGCCATCACACCGTAAATTCCAATCGCTGCGAGGAACAACGCAATACCGGAGAACACAGCCAGTAGCAGCGCGAGGAAGCGCGGTTGGACCATCGACTTCGACACGACTTCATCCATGGACCAAAGATTGTAGACCGGCAAGGTCGGATCCATTTCACGAACGGCATTCCGTATCGAGCCTTCGAGCGGCGCAGAATTGTTCGTCGCACGGACGACAAAATTTACGTTCGCGCCGATAAACTGATTCACTTGTCGTACCTGAAAGTAAAGCTCTGGACCGGCAGGCTTATCCATGCCTGCGTTCTTGGTGTCTTCAACTACACCGACGATCGTGAACCAGACTTTCGGATCGGCAAACCCCGGATTCACGCGCCGGCCAATCGGGCTGCCTGTCCAGAATCTTTTTGCGAGTGCCTGGTTGACCATCACAACCTTCATCGCGTTAGGGTTGTCGTCCTGCGGCTCGAAGGTGCGTCCCTCCAACAAACGAATTTTCATTGTCTTGAAGTAGTTATTACCCACAATGTTCCAGTAGTCGACGTTCTGCGCCGGACTGTCGGGTGTTTGCTGGTAGCCTTCTATCTCAGTGTCGTTAGCATTGATGCGGCGTAGCGGAGGTATTCCACCTGCCACCGAGACGTTGGCCACACCAGGAATCGTGCTGAGTTTCTGCTCGAGCGAGTCGACGAACTGTTGGCGGTCGGGATTCTTGTATTTAACTGTGGGTAGATTCAGGCTGAAGCTGGTGACACCTGCCGGATCAAAACCGGTGTTGACTTGTTGTAACTTCCAGAAGGCGCGAATCATCAGGCCCGAGCCGATGACGAGGATCACTGCGAGCGCAATTTCTGCGACTACGAGACCTTTGCGAAGCGTCTGACCTCCGCCTCGAATTGCGCGTTGCCCGGCACCGCGAATCCAGTTAGCGAGGTTACGTTCGCTGACCTGGGCCAGCGGTGCGAGACCAAAGAGAAAGACCGCGATGATCGCAACTGCGATCGTAAACCCGAGTACGGGAAGCCCAACGCCAATCTCTTCCGTGCGCGGCACGCTATCAGGCGCAAACAGTAGCAGGACCTTCAACCCCGCGAATGCGAGCGCTACTCCAAGAATTGAAGCAATTAAAACCAGTACGAAACCCTCGGCAACGAATTGCCGGACCATTCGTTTGATACCAGCGCCGAGTGCGAGACGGACTGCAAATTCACGATGACGCGATTCCGCGCGAGCGAGCAGGAGGTTCGCAACGTTCACACACGCGATCAGTAAAACAAAACCAACCGCAGCCATGAGCAGCCACACGGCCTTGCGAGCTGAGCCAACCACGTCTTCGTGAAGACCAAGCATTACTACCGGGTGACCTTGAGGGTTGAGTAGATGTTGCGCGCGTCCTTCACTCTTCCAGCCGGCCATCAGGCTCGTCATTTCGCTCTGCGCCTGCTCGATAGTGAGGCCGGGTTTCAGCCTGCCGATCACTGATAGAAAGTGGCCGCCACGATTACCCGGATTGGCAGGATCGAATTGGAAAGGCAAGAGGACCTCAACCTGATCGTTACTGCCCGGAGGAAATGCAAAGTTCGGGGGCATCACACCAACGACGGTGGTTGTTGCCGAGTTGACCTGAATCTGTTTGCCGATGATGTCACTGGCTCCGCCGAACCCCTTTTGCCAGAGACCGTGCGAGATGATGGCGACTCGTGGTCCACCATTGCGGTCTTCCTCTTCGGTGAAATTGCGACCTCGTTCCGGTTGCACTCCCAAAACATCAATCAGGCTGCGCGTGATCGCGGCTGAAGTGACTCGCAGCGGCTCACTCTCAGTACCGACGTTCTGACCGCCCGGCGCCCACGCGCCGATTGCTTCCCACGACTTTGCCTCGCGCTGGATGTCGAGCAGCTCGGGAGCCGAGAGCCAGAACTTCTGAAGCTGCATCGTGGGAAATTCGCTGTAGACGCGGACGAGTTGACCTGGTTGGCGATAAGGCAACGGCCGCAGCAGGACCGAGTTGACGACGCTGAAGATGGCGGAATTTGCGCCAATACCGACGGCGAGCGTCAGGATCGCGACGGTAGTAAACGCGGGATTCTTTTTGAGCATACGCAGCGCGTATTTCAGGTCCTGTAGGAACGTTTGCATCGGTCTCGGTCCTCCGGAGGTACTTTACGTAGTAAGAGTTGGCCTGGTTCACCAAAATGAAGCGGTTCTCCAGGTTAACACCGCCGCGGCGGCCGTGGTGGCAAAGAATCTTTTTAACTAGCCGCGGATGAACGCAGATAAACGCTGATCAGCGTGCATCCGCGTTCATCTGCGGCCAAAAACCCTTTTGACCAACATGCGGACACGGTATTAGGGCCGTGAACGAAATCCAATCTCTTTGCGATCTTGGGCTGGCGTCGCCATTAATTGTCGGATCGCATCGAACACCATTCTGAATTGTTTATCATATTTGCTTTCGAGCTCGTCCAGCCGCCGAGCCAGTTCTGTGTTGGATGCGAGCAATTGTCGGAGCTTTACAAAGGCGCGCATGATTTCGATATTGACATTTATTGCGCACTCGCTATTCAGAACACTGGAGAGCATCGCCACACCCTGCTCAGTGAAGACATAC
>DASTTS010000568.1:0-7570 GCA_035760085.1 Pyrinomonadaceae bacterium | reverse complement strand
TTGTCGCGTCGCCCGTGCCGCCGCCGCTCTGAAGATTGTCGAAGTAATACTCATGCAGGACCATGCCGTTGTACTCAAACCCGAGTCTGCGCGTCAGCTCGGAGTAGGCAGGCATCTCTTCCTGGTCCACGTTTCCGTCTTTGATGAATTCGGTGATTCGCTGTGTCAGGTTGTTGGTTTCTTTGACGTAGCCTTCATAGAGTTTGAAGTGCATTTCCAGCGTTTGATCTGAAATACCTTTAAGGCCGCTGAGATTAAATTGGCGCGGCTGATAAGAGCCCGTTGAACTCATACACACCTCCTATTCAGTTGTTCGGATGTGGAGAATATGACGCGGAGGTGTGGCGAATAAGTTGTGAGGCTGGTGTTTTAGTGTCGCAGAAAATTTTTGCCGCAGATTTACGCAGATTAACGCTGATCTGCGTTTTTCGGCGTAAATCCGCGGCTAAAAATTGCTTACCTGCCGAAGATCACCCAGTCGCCGTGCGACGTAGCCATGAAGAACAGCATCGGCAGCGACAACCACGTGTTCGTACGCGAGGCGATGAAAGCCTGTCGCGCAAGCTCAGCCGGCGCAGCCGTGCCGCTTGCGAGTCCCGCAAGGATGCGTTTGTTGTTGGGCCAGATGATGCCCCAAACATTCAACAACATCACGAGGCCGTACGTTCCGCCAATCCCGATCGAATATGCTTTGTTACTCGCGTAAACTTCGCCACCAATACTCATCGCTGACGTGAAGTATCTGACCAGCCCGTAGGTAAAGATCGCCACGAGGACGAACATGACAATCGCAAACACGCGACCATCCTTGATCACCGCCGGAACTTTCTTAATAAGCAGATACTCAATCACGAAGAGAACGATCGGATATCCGAGCCACGCCAGCAGCACATACCAAACGTTGATATTGTCGCCGCGCGAGAGCGTATTCGCGTTGCGAACATCCACTGCAAGGATGTACATCGCGTAATAGGTAAATCCGACGAATACAGTGATGACAGCGCCCCACCGGAAGTACCAGAGTGCGCGTCCGAGCAGATCCGGATTGACCTTTTTCTTGGTGTCCGCGTCGATTCCTTTCTGGAACGGCACGTTCACCAGGTTGAAGAAGTAAAGGAGCCCGATCCAGGTGATACCCGCTACGAAGTGCGACCAGCGCAGAATCATTCGGCCGATTGCCGCGCCGTCCGGAGCGTTGAAAACATCTTGGAACATAGCCAGACTGATGGGGAGATGAGCAGTTGACTCAATTAGCATACGTCCTCCGTGTTGAAAGCCTGGGATTACGCGCGAAGATTACACCTAGACCAACCCGCGGCGCAATCACTCGTCAAACGGCCGTGGGCCCGGATCCAAACCACGCACACTCGACTGGTTGATTACGCGAACCTTTAAATCACTATTCACACGAATCTGGCACGACAGACGAGTGTTGGGCGCGAGCTCCGCTTCCATGGCGAGACGGTTTCGTTCGAGCTCACCCATTTCACCCGGCTCACCTTCGAGAATCTCAACGCGACACGTGGTGCAGCGTGCGTTGCCGCCGCAGCGGTGCAGTATGTCAACACCTGCGTCTTCAATGGCGAGAACGAGTTTTTTTCCGGCGGGTGCTTCAGTTTCCACGAGACCATTCGCGGTCTCAGCTTGAATTTTCGGCATGAATGATTCACTCCTGGTTAGTAGCTAGGTTTAACTCCATAAACTTTGCGCCTTCTACCGAGGCATAGTAAGGCTCGATATCGACAAAACCAATCGAGCGATAGAGTGCAATGGCTTTGTCCATTCGGCCTGGCAGCGTGTCGAGACGCATGTGTGTGTAACCGAGCTTACGCGCTTCGTCAATGATCGTGTTGACTAAGACGCGACCGAGGCCGGTGCTGCGATAGGCCGGGCGAACGAAGAGTCGCTTCATTTCGCAGGTGCCGGGTGCGATTTTACGCATCGCAATGCAACCGGCGATTTGATCGTCGATTTTGGCGAGTAGCAGGCGACCGTCTGGTGGCGCGTAGTCGCCGGGGAGGTTGTTCAGTTCGTGATCGAAGTTCTGGAAGCAGAGGCTGATGCCGAGGCCCGTCGCGTACTCGTTGAAGAGAGCTCGGGCTTGCTCGATGTCGTCGTGATTGTTGGCTTGGAAGATGTGTTTCACAGGATTACAGGATTTTCAGAATTAACAGATTATCCTGTTAATTCTGTAAATCCTGCAATCCTGTGAAAGGATTTAAACGAACAGAAGAGTTTAGGCGGTGAAGGAGGAACCGCACCCGCAACTGCCGGTGGCATTCGGATTCTTGAACGTGAAGCCGGAGCCCATGACGCCGCTCACGTAGTCGATCTCGACGCCGTTCAGATACTGCGCGCTGAACATATCGACAAACATGCGCACGCCCTTCTCATCAAGGATGAAATCGCCTTCGCGCGACTGTTCTTCAATGTTCAGGCTGTACTGAAAACCAGAGCATCCTCCAGGTACCACTCTCACGCGGAGCCCTGAGGTTTCGGGTAGGCCCTCTTCGCCGGCCATAAACTTCCTGATCTCGGTTGCGGCCGATTCGGTGACATTGAGTGCCACGGTAGGCGCTGTAGTTGCTGACATCTTTCACTATCCTCTCAATCGAAATTAATGCTGAACGTATCTTATTGCCCTTTGCCCAAAACGACAAGCTCGGGTTTCATCGCTTCGATCGACACCTGCCGCGCCACTTCTTCCGTCACCTTTCGGAACGCCTGCGCCTGCGGTGAATCGGGCTGGCTGACCACGACGGGCACGCCATTGTCGCCGCCTTCGCGTACTTCAATCCCGAGTGGAATCGAGCCCAGGAACGGCACGCTATACCGGCTGGCGAGTATCTGGCCGCCGCCTTCACCGAAGATGTTGTAGCGCGTGCCGGTGTCGGGGGCGATGAAGTAGCTCATGTTCTCTACGATGCCGAGGACGGGTATCGCTACAGTCTCAAACATTCTTAGCGCGCGACGCACATCGGCGACGGCGACGTTCTGTGGCGTCGTCACTAAAACTGCGCCCTGCACCGGAACGAGCTGCGCCAGCGATAACTGCACGTCGCCGGTTCCCGGCGGCATGTCGACGATCAGGTAATCGAGCTCGCCCCATTTCACGTCTGACAAAAACTGCTTCACGAGACCGTGCAGGATCGGGCCACGTACGATCATCGGCTTGTCGCCGGGTTGGAGAAGCGCCATGGACATGAATTTCACGCCAAACGCTTCGATTGGCACGAGCTTGTTCCCATCAACTTCGGGACGCGCATCGCTGGCGCCGAGCATCATCGGGACGTTTGGACCGTAGACGTCGGCGTCCATGAGTCCGACCCGCGCGCCGTCGAGTGCTAGCGAAACTGCGAGGTTTACGGCGACCGTTGATTTACCGACGCCACCTTTGCCTGACGAGACGGCGACGATGTTGCGCACGCCTTCGATCACGAGTTTCTCGCCCAGACCGCGCCCCTTCGGGACTTCGGCGTCCATCGTCACGGCAACGGAAGTCACGCCGGGAAGCGAGCTAACGATTTCCTTAGCGGCGCTTTCCATTTCGGCTTTAACGGGGCAGGCGGGCGTGGTTAATACGATGCGGAAGGAAACGTGGCCACCGTCGATTTTGAGGTCTCGGATGAAACCGAGCGTTACGATATCTTTGTGCAAATCCGGGTCTTTGATTTGTCTTAAGCCGTCTAGTATGAGTTGTTCATTAAGTTGAGTCATAAGCGAAAAGCGTAGCTGATTGGCATTATCCGTGCAACTCCGTAGTCATCTGTGTAATCCGTGGTTAAACTAACCACAGATACTACGGATGATGGATGGATTAGTCGCGGATCATTTCTTCAACCCCCGGAACGTCGGTGATGCGGATGAGCCGAGCTTCACCGGACGCGCTGCTTCGTTATTCTGTGGGGCGCATGTGCGGTTTTCGATTCAGGTGGATGAGGAACATCGGATTTCGCAGGCCAGGTTCAGGGCGGCTGGTTGTGATGTTCTCGTTGCCGCGGCGTCGATGTTAACCGGGCAAGTCACCGGACTGACGACAGCGGAAGCAGCAACGATCAGCACCGAAGCTTCGAACTGCGCCGCCCTCGCCCACGATGCACTACTGGACGCGATCCGCGAGTATAGTAATGCTGCGCGCGACGACTGGGCGGGCGACGAAGCCCTCATTTGCACGTGTTTCTTCGTCTCGGAGCGCACGATCGAGCACGAGATCAGCTCACGCGGTCTAACGACTGTTGCTGAAGTCACGCGAGCCTGCAACGCGGGCGGCGGCTGCGGCTCGTGTCATCAACTGATTCAGGAGATTCTTGCTACTAATGATTTACCTCGATAACAACGCTACAACACGCGTCGCACCCGAAGTGCTCGACGCGATGAAGCCTTATCTCAGCGAATACTTCGGCAATCCGTCATCGGCACACGGGCTCGGTCGGGAGATGAAACGCGCTGTCGAACACGCGCGTGAGCAGGTCGCAAGTTTGATCGGTGCTGCTGAAACGAGCGAGATCGTTTTCACATCGTGCGGATCGGAGTCAGACAACTGGGCCATCCGCGGTGTACTCGCCACGCAGCCAAACAAGAAGCACATCGTCACAACGCAAGTCGAACACGAAGCAGTCCGAAACGTCTGCCGCCTGCTTGAAACCGAAGGTTACGAAGTGACGTGGCTCGGCGTCGATGGCAACGGCGAGCTCGATCTCGAAGAGTTGCGTTCTGCTTTACGTCCTGACACGGCGCTCGTCTCGATCATGCTTGCAAACAACGAGACCGGCGTGTTGTTTCCCATCGAAGAGATTGGACGCGTCGTGCGCGAGAAATCCGAGGCCGTGTTTCACGTCGACGGAGTTCAGGCAGTCGGCAAGATCCCGATCGACTTGAAAAACACATCCGTTGATCTCTTCGCGCTCTCAGGTCACAAGCTGCACGCGCCGCAAGGCGTTGGCGCACTCTACATTCGCCGCGGTTTGACGTTGCCGCCGTTCATTATTGGCGGTGCGCAGGAGCAGGGACGCCGCGGCGGCACGTCCGCCGTTCCGAACATCGTCGGTCTCGGCGCCGCTTGCCAACTCGCACTCGACGACAATGGTCACGACCTGATCGAACGTTTGCGCAATCGTCTCGAAGACGAGATCCTCGCAAACATTCCGAACGCGCGTCTCAACGGCAGCTCGGATCGTTCGAAACGTTTGCCAAACACGTCGAACATCTCGTTCGAATACGTTGACGGGCAAAACATTCTCTTGCACCTGGACCAGGCGGGAATTTGCGTGTCCACTGGCTCCGCTTGCCATTCAACCACGCACGAATCGTCGCCGACTTTGCGCGCGATGAACATCCCATTCACTGCCGCCAAGGGATCGATCCGTTTCTCGCTCGGGCGGTATAACACCGACGCCGACATCGACACGACCCTGAGCGTTCTCCCCGCGATCATCGAAAAACTCGCCGCCATGTCGCCTTACGATAAAGAATTAGCGGCATTCAAATAAACTGTAGGGGCGGCCCTCCGTGGCCGCCCCGGCGCGTAAACACAATGTGGAACCAGGGGCGGCCACGGAGGGTCGCCCCTACAGTTGAAAGTCGCAAAGACTTATGCATCTAGATGTCCTATACTATCCGCGTTGGCGACCGATCATTTTTCCGAAAGGCCTAAAAGACAATAAGAGATGAGCACTGTTATCGAACCTCCTGTTCCGCAGACTGAGAAAAATCTGGAAGAAGTCGAGACTGTAACCATTCGCTTCGCCGGTGACTCTGGCGACGGCATGCAGCTCACGGGCACACAGTTCACCAACACGTCGGCAGTGGTCGGCAACGACATCTCCACCTTGCCCGACTTCCCCGCAGAGATTCGCGCGCCCGCCGGCAGCTTGCCCGGCGTCAGCGGTTTTCAGTTGAACTTCTCGAGCACGGACATCAAGACCCCGGGCGATCAGCCGAACGTCCTCGTCGCGATGAATCCCGCGGCGCTGAAAGTGAACCTGGCTGACCTCGAAGAAGGCGGCACGCTGATCGTGAATACCGACGGCTTCACGCCGGAGAATTTGAAGTACGCGAGCTACGCGACGAACCCGTTGGACGACGGCTCGCTCGCCGGTTATCGCGTGCACAAGTTGCCGATCTCGACGCTCAACATGAACGCGCTCAAGGGCAACGTCGAGCTTTCGCGCAAAGAGATTGATCGCTCGAAAAACTTCTTCGCGCTCGGCGTGCTCTACTGGCTCTACGATCGCCCGATGGACAACACGCTCAACTGGATTCGCAACAAGTTTGCGAAGAGTCCGGAGCTTGCGAAGGCCAACGAGATCGCGCTGAAGACTGGTTACAACTTCGCCGACACGACTGAAGTTTTCACGACGCACTATACCGTCAAGAAGGCAGCTATAGCGCCCGGCAAGTACCGGAAGATCACCGGCAACGAAGCGACGGCGATCGGGTTTATTGCGGCGTCGCAGATCTCAGGTCGACCGCTGTTCTATGGTTCGTATCCGATTACGCCGGCCTCGGACATTTTGCACGAGCTTTCGCGTCACAAGACTTTCGGTGTCAAGACGTTTCAGGCTGAAGACGAGATTGCAGCAGTTTGCGCTGCGATCGGCGCGAGCTTCGCCGGCCAGATCGGATTGACTGGAACGTCCGGACCGGGCGTCGCCTTGAAACAGGAAGCGATCGGTCTGGCCGTGATGACCGAGTTGCCGCTAGTGATCGTGAACGTTCAGCGTGGTGGACCATCAACCGGTTTGCCGACAAAGACTGAACAAGCCGATCTGTTCCAGGCTGTTTGGGGACGAAATGGCGAGTGTCCGGCGATTGTTGTCGCGCCTTCGACGCCGGGTGATTGTTTCCACATGGCGATTGAGGCCGTGCGACTCGCGTTCAAGTACATGTCGCCGGTGTTTTACCTGTCTGACGGTTATCTGGCGAACGGCGCGGAGCCGTGGGCGATTCCCGCGATCGAGGATCTACCGAAGATTGAAGTGAGCTTTGCGAATGATCCGGCCACGTTCATGCCGTACGCGCGCGACCCACAAACGCTCGCGCGGCCGTATGCGCTTCCCGGTACGCCGGGACTCGAGCATCGCGTCGGCGGTATCGAGAAGCAGCACATCACCGGCAACGTCAACTACGATCCGGAGAACCATCATTTCATGGTCAAGCTGCGACAGGAGAAAGTTGATCGCGCAGTTGCGGACATTCCGTCGTTGGAAGTGATGGGCCAGCCGACCGGAAAAGTGCTCGTGCTCGGCTGGGGCTCGACCTACGGCTCGATTTCGTCAGCGGTTGAGAAGCTGCAGCGCGAAGGCAAGAGTGTTTCAGCAGCGCACCTGCGCTACCTGAATCCCTTCCCGCGCAATCTCGGCGAAGTCTTGTCGGGCTTTGAAACAGTGATCATCCCCGAGATGAACCTGGGCCAACTCTGCACGATGATCAGGGCGAAGTATCTGGTCGACGCGGTCCCCTTCTCGAAGGTGAAGGGCCGCCCCTTCCAGATCCGCGAGATCATCCGCAAAGTCGAAGAGTATTTATAAGCCACCAAGAGGCACAAAGAGGAAACAAGAAATAATGAGCA
>DASTTS010000567.1:0-27666 GCA_035760085.1 Pyrinomonadaceae bacterium | reverse complement strand
GCTATACGCATCCTGCACGCGTGGATCGTTAACAAGGTGCGACTCGCGGATCTGACTGTCTTGCAGTAACTCTCGCAAATGCGCCGCGACTGCGAGCTGGCCCGCGTGTGGACGCGCTGCATGAATGCGCTCGTCAAACGCGACCGGCGTGCCTCGCAAAGCTTCGAGTGTCATCGCACCCGCGACATCCGCGAGCCGGACCAGTCGCTCCGCACGATGCAACGCGAGCGAACCGACCGCGCCCATCGCCTGCGTTCCATTGAGAAGCGCGAGACCTTCTTTTACTTCCAGTTGCAACGGCGCGATGTGGGCGTGCTCGAGCGCGGTGGCGGCGGCGAGTCGTTCACCCTTGTAGAAAACTTCTCCTTCGCCGATAGCTGCGAGCGCAAGATGTGCCAGTGGTGCGAGATCGCCGCTCGCGCCGACGCTTCCTTTTTCCGGAATCACCGGCGTCACGCCTTTTTCGAGCATCGCGATCAGCGTTTCTATGACTAACGGCCGCGCGCCGCTAAACCCTGACGCGAGCACGTTCGCGCGCAACAGCAACATCGCGCGCGCTTCCGGTTCCGAGAGCGGGTGACCCAAACCGCACGAGTGACTGCGCACGAGGTTCAGTTGCAACTGGATCAGATCCGCGCGATCGATGCTGACGTCTGACAACTTGCCGAAACCTGTATTGACACCGTAAACAGTGCGTCCTTCGTTGACGATGTTCTGGACCACTTCGCGCGCCTGCTCGACGCGCACACGGGCATCATCAGCAAGAACAACCTGTTCCCGGCCCTCGGCGATGTCTACGATTTGCTGGAGTGTGAGCTGTTGACCGTTGAGCTGAAGCATAAAACTAGCTACGAACCTCAGCTCGCGACTCGGGTGTTTCGGAGATATCGATCTTCTTGAATTCAGCGGTTGCTTCGCGGCTGCGCACACGTTGACGCGCGCGTTTCGCGCGTACTGTGGTGCGTCTTGTTATCGGGGCTGTCCAGCTAGTCATTCGTTTCAGTGGTCGTAATGAAAACTCGTGTTTCGGCAATACTTCGCCTGTCGCTTCGCGCAGTCGCACGGTGCCAATCGCAAAACCAAATACGGCAGCGTTAAATACTATCCCGACGACGAAGACGATCCAACCCGGCACGATGCCGACCGTGGCGCGATCGATGAAAACGTTGAAATCGCGTGCGGGCAGAGGCGAGAGATAAACTTTCAGGTTCCAGCTCAGTGCGAGCAGGACAAAGATCCAGAGATAGTTGCGACGCAGACGACGACCGACTGCTTCCCACTCCGTAATCGTGAAATGTGGCGTTGTGAGATCGGCTGCAAGGTGCTCGGCCCACGCTTCGTCGGCGGGTCTGTTCTCCGGCATCAAAAGGTGTGCGAAGTAACCCGTCTCGAGAATTCTCACGCGACTGGACCAGATCTCGTAATAACGATAACGCCGCGCTTCCATCAACAAAAAGATCATGACGAGGATCGAGTTGATCGGAATCACGAAGTGTGGGTTGTTTGGCGAGCTGAAGACGAACGAAAGCGTCGCGCCCGCGGTCAGGACGGCCCAGTTTGTCGTGGTGTCGAGTCGATTGCGCCAGGTGTTTGAGCGTTGCACTTCACCGCGGTAGAAGTGAATCATCGCGGTGTTGAATTCCGAGGGCGACAGCCGGCGCATGAGGCTGGCGGGTGATTGCGCGGCAGCGTCCGCCAATGGCTCTGCCGGTGGCGTCGGCCTGAGCCTGCCGGTTACCCTATCTGACGTTGATTGACCGCTACCTCTATGACTTGCTTCGGTGGACATGGGAATGAATCGCGGGAGTGCACCTGTCAGAGTGCGGCGCGGAACTCCGGAAATTGATAATAGCACGTAAGCGACAACCCTGGGCTAAAATCAGGTAACGCCTTCGGCGTATTTGACACTCTTTCAGGGCGCGCCCTATAGTGGCCGTTCGTTGGAATCAGAGTTTGACGAGCAGTGGATGCGGGAGGCACTGGCCGCCGCTCGCGCAGCGCAGGCAACCGGTGAAGTGCCCGTCGGCACCTGCATCGTTAGCGAAAACAAACTGGTCGCTGTTTGTGGAAACCGCACGCGTACCGACTGCGATCCCACAGCCCATGCTGAAATCGTTGCTCTTCGCGAGGCGGCTCGTAAGCTTGGGAATTACCGGCTCACCGGCGTGGATGTTTATTCGACGATTGAGCCGTGTGCGATGTGCGCCGGAGCGTTGATACAGGCGCGCGTGAGACGTTTGATTTACGGCGCACCGGATGAACGCGCCGGAGCGGTTACGAGTCGCTTTCGTATCTGCGATACGGATTTTTTGAATCACCGGATTGAGATCAGGGCGGGCGTGCTGGAAGCGGAGTGTCGCGCGCTGATGCAGGAGTTTTTCCAGACGCGGAGAGGTCGCATAGTGGATTAGTGCACCGGTCTCGAAAACCGGAGTGGGTTAACGCCCACCGTGGGTTCGAATCCCACCCTCTCCGCCACGTTCTTGTTAATCCTGAAAAATCTTGTAAATCCTGTCGACAGCTTCTACAGGATTTACAAGATTCAAACAGGATTGACATGATGGAGAGGTGCAGGAGTGGTTGAACTGGCAGCACTGGAAATGCTGTGAACGGGAAACCGTTCCGTGGGTTCGAATCCCACCCTCTCCGCCACAAACACATCGCGTTCCTCCGCACACCCCCGGTAACAACGATCAATCTACATTGGGGGGACCAATGAGCGACGACAAGTTGGCAATCGACGAGGCAAGGCGGGCGGCGCAGCACGAATCAGTAAAGAATCAGGTTGAAAGCGACGTCCAGGCGGAAATCGGTGAACGCGCAGCCGTAAAATCAACGCCTGGTGAAACGGGGAGAATCGATCAGGTCGCTGGTGAGTTTCGCTCAAAAGCAGTAAACGAGGTCGTTGAAACTGAGCGTGAAGTGGAGCGCTCGCGTGGGCTCGCCCGCATTTCGCAGATTGTTGATTACATCTTCTGGGTAATCTACGCCCTTCTCGGAATGCGTTTCCTGCTGGCGCTGATGGCAGCACGCAGCACCGCAGGGTTTGTGCGCTTTATCGTCACGATCAGTGATCCGTTTTACGCGCCGTTTCGCGGGATTGTCGCAAGTCCGAGCACAGACAGTGGTCACACCTTGCTCCTTCCGATAGTTGTAGCGATAATCGCGTACGCGCTTTTACATCTCGCCATCAACGGACTATTGCGGATGTTCGCGCATCGAAAGACAGAGATTTAGGTTTATCAGATCCCGGGCTCCGCACAACGCTAGCCTTGTGAACCCCGCCAGGCCGGGAACGGAGCAACGGTAGCATCGGCAGCGTGTGTTGCGGGAAAGTCCGGGGTCTGGCCAGTTAGTTCGGAAGTAACGCGTCCCACGTCATTACTCTCCCTTTGGCTTTTGACTCAACAAAAGGAGTGTATCCCGATGAAAAAGCTCTCTATCGCCATAGGGTCCATCGCCGCGTTAATGTTGAGCGCCCTTTCAATCTGCGCCCAAACTCAATCACGTGATGACTTGATTAACGAGATTGCGGTCAAACGGGCCGAACTCTTGAGACTGGAAGAGACTTTCCTGTCACCGTCCGCAGAAGACCGGGCCAAATACGCAGACTTTCTTACTCAGCCGGATACGGGGTTGATTCGTTTGTTACCTCGTGAAAAGTATGATGCTGACGTCAAGCAGGCCAACAAATACAAGCTCACCCTTCGTGGCGGCGGCGCTTATTACTCGTTTGTGCGCCTGACTCACGAGTACGGCTATGGCAGCGACATCAGTCTCTATGATGGCTGGCTATCCACCGGCTTCGCGGGTGCGAACTACGGGATCATGACGACCCTCGGTAATGCTTCGCTCGAAAGCATAACTGTGGATACTCCCGCGGCTCAGCTCCTGGCTACGCACACTCCGCCCTCTGAAGAACCCAAGGCGAGAATTGAACAGACCAGGTGGGGCAAGGGCGAAATGATTGAAGGAACGACGTACGGGGAGCGGTTGCGGATGGGCTTAGACACTACCTATCTCCTCCGATCCATCGATTACGATACCTCCGATGTGCTCATCGCGTTCCGAGTCGTGCGCGTCGACACTGATGGCAGCGCCATCATTCTTTGGAAACAGTTGAAAAAATATCCGGTCCCGAAATTAGCTCGAAACTAACGAAACAACACCAATGGCCTATCAAGTTATCGCGCGCAAATGGCGTCCCCAGACATTCGACGAAGTAACAGGCCAGGAACCCATCACACGGACGCTCCGCAATGCCATCGAGCATCAGCGGCTACATCACGCTTATCTATTCTCGGGCGCGCGCGGCGTTGGTAAAACCACCAGCGCCCGCCTGCTCGCGAAAGCGCTGAATTGCCATAAAGCCAAACAACCAACTCCGACGCCGTGCCGCTCTGACGATCCCGATCAGTGTTCGTCGTGTCGCGAGATCACCGAGAGCCGGTCGATCGACGTGCAGGAAATCGACGCGGCTTCTAACACCGGCGTCGATAACGTGCGCGACGCGATCATCGCGAGCGTCGGCATCGCACCCGCGCGCGATCGCTACAAAGTCTTCATCATCGACGAAGTCCACATGCTCTCCGGCGCCGCTTTCAACGCGCTGTTGAAGACGCTCGAAGAGCCGCCGCCGCGCGTGGTCTTCATCATGGCTACGACGGAGCGTCACAAAGTTCCGGAAACGATCCTGTCGCGCTGCCAGCAGTTTGAATTTCGCACGATTGCAACCGCGAAGATCCTCGAACGTCTCAAACTGATCGCGAAGTCGGAAAAGATCACGATTCCTGACGAGGCGTTGCGTGAGATCGCGCGCACTGGCGAGGGCTCCATGCGTGACGCGCAGTCAGCATTGGACCAGGTAATCAGTTTCGCCGGCGACAAGATCAAAAAAGAAGACGTCGAGATGGCGCTGGGTGTCGCGGGCGCTGACATTCTCAAACGCATCATCGACAGCATCGCTACAAACAAGCCCGCGGAAGCGATCGCAGCCGTAGACGACATCGTGATGCGTGGTCACGACTTGCGAAACTTCTGTCGCGATCTGCTCGCACACTTCCGCGACTTGCTGGTGACGAAAGTTTCCGGCAACGAAGAGTTGTTGGAAGCGGCGGTGTGTGAGCCCGCGGAGCTCAAGCGACAAGCGGCGTTGTTTTCCGAATCCGATCTGGTGCGATTCTTCCACTCGCTCGCTGAGACAGAAACAAAGCTGCGCGCCGCCACGCAGCCGCGTTACCAACTGGAGATCGGGATCGTAAAACTGATGGAGTTGCGCGGTGTCGAAACCATTAACGAGATTCTGCAACGCCTTGCTGCACTAGAAACGAACGAGCCGTCTTCAACCACGAGAACTCCGTCAGGTTCGAGCGGCAGTCCAGGAAAGATCACGCCCGAACGTCCGACTTCTCGTTCAGCAGGATCATCGTTCACAGCCGCTGCGGCAGCGTCGCCGGCGCTCGAAAAAGCAGTCGAAGAAAAACCGGAAGCGGTACCTCCTCCGGCTGAGCTCTCGACGATCGATCGCGTCAAAGCTGTTTTAGAAGGTCAACGAAAGATGCTGCTCGTGACTGCGCTTGAAGCAGCGCAGACGGCCGTGTTTGAAGAGAGCGATCTATGCATCGAGTTTGCGCCCGATGCGCGTCATTTCCGCGAGACGCTTTCGCGGGCTGACAACAACAAGTTCGTGCGTGATGCGTGTCGCGAAGTTACGGGCAAAGATATGGGTGTGCGGATCGTCGTGAAAGATCCGGCGGCCGAAGGCGAACCGCTCAGCCGCGAAGATGAAAAGCGGCTGGAGAAGCAGCGGCTACGCGAAACGGCGGAAAGCAATCCCGTTGTGCAGACCATGCTGAAGACCTTCCGTGGCGAGATCGTCGACGTGCGACGCGGCGACGGCGAACGCTAACGAACAAAACTCGCGCGGCTGTCGTATGAGGTTCCACTTGTGGAGGTGGCATAGAGACGATGCGCGATCCAGTTTTGGCGGGAGTGCTGAGTTTGATTATTCCGGGCGTCGGGCAAATCTACAACGGCCGCATCCTGGCGGGCATACTGTGGTTGATTCTGACCCCAGGCTTCTGGTTAGGAACGGGCGGCACGCTCGGATGGATTTGTCACATTGTTTCGGCGTACTGCGCGTACTCTTACGCTAAAGAGCATCCCGTCCGCGTATAAAAACCTTAGACAGGATTACAGGATCCTGTCTAAGGCTTCTTTGGCGGTTTAGCTCTCGGGATATCGTCAGCGTCGATCACCGCATCTTCCAACTTCGGCGAGCCACCCCTCAACAACGGCGGTAACTTCGTCACCGGAAGGCTCACCGTCGCTAAACCATCGGTCCGCCTCAGTATCGCGCCGCCACGCCCCGCAACCCAGATATTCGTCCCGCCACGATACGCGATCGAGAACAAAGCGGTGCTGGTAATCGACGGCTGAACTTCCCACGTCACCCCGGCATCTTTGCTGTGAATGATACTTCCCTGCTCACCCACCACCAGCACATCATTCCGGCTAGCGAGCGCAACGCCAAACAGGTTTCCGTTCACGCCACTCTCGAGATCTTTCCACGTCTCACCGCCATCATCCGTCCGCAGCACGACTCCATGCGCGCCCACGATGTAACCACGCTGCGCGTCAGCAAACGCGACCGCGTATAACCACTCCTTCAAGTTGCGATCGACGCGCTTCCAGGTCTCACCACCATCTTCCGTCCGCAGGATCGTACCGCCGGAGCCAACCGCAACGCCATGCAGCGGATCGACGAACTTCACATCCTCGAGCCAGTTGAGCGAATTCGTGTGCTGAAACTGCCAGCTCACGCCTTCATCCTTCGTGTGCCAAACGGCTCCACGCGCCCCGACAACCCAGCCTTCCGTCGGCGAGACGAACGACACACCAAACAGATCTTCAGTCACGGGACTCGGAACGCGATCCCACGTGACGCCACCAGTGGTCGAGTGAAGAATCGTGCCCTTGTCGCCGGCCACCCAGCCTGATTTTTCCGTCACAAACGTGATTGCATTCAGTGTCGTGGTTGATCCGGAAGGACGGATGGTCCAACTCTTACCGCCGTTCGTCGTGAAGAGAATTTTTCCGCGCTCGCCGACCGCCCAGCCATGTGAGTTGTCGATGAAGAAGATATTAGCGAGATCGTCACGCCCGCCTTCGGTGAGTCTTTTCCATGAGAGACCGCCATCGTCGGTGCGGACCACGAGTCCATCAGAGCCGGCGGCCCAACCGAGTGATTCGTCTGAGAAGTAGATAGTTGCGAGACGTGGACCAGTTCGCACATTCACAGGCAGCCAGATGTTTCCGCCGTCTCCGGTCGTCAACACGACGCCGCTGTCGCCCGCGGCCCAGCCGTGCAGGTCGTCAGTAAAGAAAACTGAATAAAGATCGGTCGTGACCAGGCTCTTCTTGATGGACCATGACTCACCGCCGTCTTCACTTTGTAAGATCACGCCGCGATAACCGACCGCAGTCGCTTTCTTCTCAGAAGTGAAGGTGACGCCCGTGAGCGGAAAGTCAGTAAGTTTTTTCGTCTGCTTCCAGTCGGCGCCGCCGTTCGTGGTCAAAAGCAGTGTTCCGTGTGAGCCGGCGGCGAGGCCATTCTTTGCATCGGCGAAAGAGATGGAAAAGAGGTGCGCTGTTGTTTGGCTCGACTGCGTCTTCCAGGTTTTGCCGCCGTCAGTGGTCGCGATGATCGAACCGAATGTGCCCACGGCCCAACCGAGCAGCGGGTTTTTCGGCGCGAAGGTGACGGCGAAGAGATGATCGCGAACGCCACTTTGGCGTAATACCCACTTGTCGCCGCCGTTGCTCGTAGTCAGCACGACGCCGCGCGCGCCGGTGATCACGAGACGTGACCGATCTTTTACGTAGAGGCCGTAAAGCGTGGTGTTGGCCGGACTGATCTGCTCTTCCCACTCGAAGCCGCTGTTATTCGTCGTCAGTACGACGCCGTTTGCGCCGACAGCCCAACCATGTTTTTTGTCGGGGGCGAATTTGATGGAATTAATCGAATTTCCCTGCGGAAGAGGGTTCTGCCACTGCCACCCACGCATCGGATCCTGCGCGCGCGCCACGGCCGCAGGGAGGAGACAGATTAATAGCAGGACGGTTTTTCTGAGCATGCTGAAAAGGGGAGGAGAAATTATATTGGGGAAAACGCGCGAAGTCGAACGAACAATCTCCCGCAAAGGCGCAAAGACGCAAAGAAAGCCGCAAAGAGGAATTTGCGTTCTTCTTTGCGCCTTTGCGCCTTTGCGCGAGAAAAACTCATTGTACATCCTCCGTATCAACGACCCCGACTTTATCAACAGCGTCGCGCAGGATTGATTCTTCAACGTGGCCGGCGGCGGCGATGCGACGGGCGGCGTTGTCGGCGGCCTCCTGTAATAAATGTCCGGCGTGCCCGCGCGTCCATTCCCAGTGCACTTTGTGGGATTTCGCAGCGCGATCCAGTCGCTCCCACCACGGCAGGTTGGCCTTCCTGCGAAAGCGACCATTCATCGTCTCAACAACGTATTTCGAATCTGTGAACACATTGACCTGGCAAGGTTGTGTCAACGATTCGAGCCCCACCGCAGCCGCCGCAATCTCGGCCTGCTGGTTCGTCGCCTTGCCTAAATACTCGCCCACGGCGCGCCAAAAACCTTTGTATCCCAGCAACGCAACCGCCGCCGCCCGACTCGCCTCCTGTCCATTGCCAAGACTGGAGCCATCGCAGAAAATCGCGACCTGCTTGAGCGCAGAAGTTTGTCGTTCATCGTTTCGCACAGTTGAGATTTGAACAGGTGAGGCGTAGCCTATCACGCAACGACGAAACCGAGAAAGGCAAACAATGACGGAAGTGGAACGCATCCGTGATCAGTTTCGACGCGCGTTCGAAGGTGAAGCGTGGCATGGACCATCGGTGCTGGCCGTGCTGGATGGCGTAACGGCGCAACAAGCCGCGGCGCACCCGATTCCCGGCGCTCATTCGATCTGGGAACTGACGCTACACATCGCTGCGTGGGAACGCGCGTGCCTCAGGCGTCTCAACGGCGATCCCGCGCAACTCCCGGACGCTGAAGATTGGGTACGGATCAACGACACCAGCGATGCAGCCTGGGAAAACACAAAGCAACAGTTGATCGACAATCATCACGAGCTGTTGAACGCGATCGCGAGTGTTGATGAGTCGCGGTTGGATGAACCGATCATGACGCATCCGAACATACCGTTTTCAAGTACGTACGTGACGCTGCATGGCGGCGTACAACACGATCTTTATCATGCCGGGCAGATAGCAATATTGAAAAAGGCTTTGGAGAATTTATGAGCGGACTATCACTAAAAGAATGTGTGCCGTGTCGCGGTGGCGTGCCGCCACTCAACGAAGAAGAGATTGCGAAATTCCTGCCGGAGCTCGACGGTTGGGAAGTTGTAAACAATCATCACTTGAAGAAGAGTTATAAATTTTCAAACTTTCGCGAGTCGCAGGAGTTTGTAAATCGCGTCGGAAATCTCGCCGAAGAGCAGGGACACCATCCGGACATTTGTTTCGGTTGGGGAAACGCGGAAATCTCGATCTGGACTCATAAGATCGACGGCCTGACGGAAAGCGACTTCATCCTCGCAGCTAAGATCGACAAACTTTAATTTAAGCTGTCCTGTTTATCCTGTGAAATCCTGTATATCTTGTTCAACGTCTTACATGATTGACAAGATTTCACAGGATTGACGTACGAAAGCGGAACAGCAGAAGCGACCGCTCCCACCAATAATTCAGGTAAAACTGCGTAATCTGTGCTGGCACACGTGTTGCCACCTTCAAACTCAAATAGAAGTGTCTGTTTGGAGGATTGTATGGCCAAGGAAAACGCACATTTAGTAACAGCCCTTTTTAAGAGCAAAGTGGCCGCCGAGTCTGCCGTCGATGCGCTTTTGAAGCGCGGTTTCAACCGCGACGACATTAGCGTGCTGATGTCCGACGCCACTCGATCCAAAGAGTTTGCTCTCCAAACACGTTCGCACGCTGCTGACGGTTTGGGAATCGGAGGCGCCGTCGGTGGAGCGGTCGGCGCTGTTCTCGCGGCCATCGCCGCAGTTGGAACGACGTTGTTTCTTCCCGGGATCAATCTAGTGATCGCTGGTCCAATCGCAGCCGCACTCGCGGGCGCGGGCGCCGGTGGAGCGACGGGCGGATTGATCGGTGCGCTGATCGGTGCAGGCATTCCGGAATATCGCGCCAAGGTTTACGAGGCCGGCATCAAGGGTGGCGGAATTCTGATCGGCGTGGAAGCACGCAGCGACGAAGAAGTAGATCGGCTTGAAGAGTTGCTTAATGAGCTCGGAGGCGAGCATGTCCGCACGGAATAACAGGGGGACGAAGGTTCAGCTTTACTAACAATTAAGGAGGGTTAGCAATGGGTCTACCGAATAACGACGAACTCGAAGGAAAATGGGATCAGGCTAAAGGCAAAACTAAAGAGACTATCGGCAGAGCGATCAACGACGATGAGCTCGCCGCAGAGGGCCGCGCAGATGATGCAGGCGGCGAGGTGAAGGAAGGCTTCGGCAAAGCCCGGAGGAAAGTCGGAGAAGCAATCGAAGACGTTGGCGACGCGATAAGTCGTTAACGGTCATTACTAGCCACAGATTACACGGATTCCATCTGTGTAATCTGTGGCTTTTTAAGTTGTTCCCGCGCGAGTTTGTCCCACTTGCGATGCTCTCGATAACGGTACGACGGCATCGTCTTCACTGCTTCAATACAGCGATTAAAGACTTCGCGCGCTTCGTCGCGCTGCTCGAGTTTTTCGAGTGTCTTACCGTAGTAATAAAGCCCTTCCGGATCGTAACTACGGCGCTCGATGAATTTTTCCAGCGCGTCTTTGGCTTCAGTAAACATCGACGCTGCGAGGTAAGTCGCGCCGATCTCGCGCCAGATTTCTCCGTGCGAATGCTTTTCGTCCTGTTCGAGCACGATGCCGAAATAGTTGATCGCGTCTTGCAGTCGTCCTTGTTCGCGGGCGATGCGGCCGAGTTGAAAGTGCGCGTCGGTTTCGTCGTGCGCGATTTGCACCGCTTTCTCGAAACGCGAGATCGCTTCGGCGTACTGTCGCCGGTACTGGTAAATCAAGCCGAGCTGATAATGCGCACTCGCGTCACGCGGATTGATCGTCGCGGCTTCCATCGAGCGACGAAATCCCTGGCGCTGGCGTAGCGAGAAACCGATATCGCCGATGTCTCCGCGAAACATCATGAAACCGTAGAAGAGCAGAAACGGCGAGAACAGGAACGGTGAAACGGTTGCGAACAGCTTCGCCTGCACTGCAAACGAGAGCGCCGCGACTGCGACCAGCAACAAGCCTTTCGAATAGTTCAGGCCGAAGAGCATACGCAGTCCGACTGCCATGAGCAGTCCGAAACAGATCGCGCTGGCCGCCCAGAGTCCGAGCGCAGTCTTTTCACTCAAACCCAACGGCTCGAGTGCGAAGCCGGCGAGTGCGAAAGGCAAGTGCGCCCCTGCCCACGCCATTAATCCGCATGTGAGTAGTGGTCCATAGTCGCGCCGCAATAGGACGCTGAAACTCGCATTCGCGCCAGACATTGCGACGAGAAGAATCAAACACGGAATGTACAAGACAGCCATGCCCATCACGGCGGTGAAGAAGCTGGGCGGCGCGAACGAGACAAACCACCAGCCACGCTGGCCGACTAGAGGTAGCGGCAGTTGATCGTAAGTGAAATGCGGTCGCGGCTGGTACTCTTCTTCGAAGCCCTCTTCAACTTCCTCCGCCTCTACAGGCGCCGCCGGCAATTCGCGATAAACAGCCTCGTAGTTGTTGTAAATCACCGAAGTCACCGTCGCATGAAAGATCATCGACAGCGCCGCCACGACGACGGCGGCGTAGAGCCAGTGTCCCTCATCCACAATCCTGCCCATCGACGACACGGGACGATAAAGGAGGCCAAGTAGGAGTTTCGTATTATCCCAAATCATGAGTGCTACCGGGTGAGCTTCAGGGCTGGAAAAGGCGCCAAAAGGCTAAACCAGAGTAGGGACTCGCGGTCAAACGTGTCAAGAACTTTTTAGCCGCGGATTTACGCGAATGAACGCGGATGATTTTTGTGCCTTTTTGTGGCAAGATCGCTTCGACGATGGCTCAACAATCCCCTGAACAATCCGCGAAAACCCGAATAGAAACTGACACGATGGGTGCAATCGAGGTCCCCGCCGACCGCTACTGGGGAGCTCAGACTCAGCGCTCGCTTCATCACTTCAATATCGGCGGCGACCGCATGCCGCGCGAGATGATTCGCGCGCTCGGAATTCTCAAGAAAGCTGCCGCGCTCGTGAACGAGGAGTTAGGCAAGCTGTCGCCTGAAAAAACGAACTTGATCGTGCAGGCGTGCGACGAAGTGATTGAAGGTAAGCTCGACGATGAATTCCCGTTGCGCGTGTGGCAGACCGGAAGCGGTACGCAGACAAACATGAACGCCAACGAAGTGATCTCGAATCGAGCGATCGAGATCGCCGGCGGCGTCATGGGAAGCAAGAAGCCGATCCATCCGAACGACGATGTGAACATGTCGCAGTCGTCAAACGACACGTTTCCGACCGCGATGTACATCGCCGCAGCCGAGCAGTTGAACAAACTCATTCCGCGGATTCAGGAGCTGCACGACGCGATTGATGCGAAAGCAAAAGAGTTTGCCGGCGTCGTGAAGATTGGTCGCACTCATCTTCAGGACGCAACACCGCTGACAGTCGATCAGGAAATGGGCGGCTGGGCAAACCTCGTCGCCCGTGATGTTGAACGGCTGAAGCTCGCACTTCCTGGATTACTCGAGCTCGCGATCGGCGGTACCGCCGTCGGCACGGGACTCAACTCCCATCCGGAATTCGGCGAGCGCGCCGCGAAGAAGATCGCGGAACTCACGGGTTTGCCGTTCAAATCGCATCCGAACAAGTTCACCGCGTTGTCAGCACACGACGAGCTTGTCGAAGCGAGCGGCACTTTGAAAACACTCGCCGCGTCGTTGATGAAGATCGCGAACGACGTCCGCTGGCTCGCTTCGGGACCGCGCTGTGGTTTGGGTGAATTGGTCCTGCCGGAAAACGAGCCGGGCTCGTCGATCATGCCGGGTAAAGTGAATCCGACGCAGAGCGAGGCGCTCACGATGGTCGCGGTGCAGGTCTTTGGTAACGATCTGGCGACGAGTTTTGGTGGTTCACAGGGCAACTTCGAGTTGAACGTCTACAAGCCCGTGATGATCCACAACTTTCTGCATTCAGTTAGACTGCTGCACGACGCGACACACAGTTTCGTCGAGTTTTGTATTAATGGAATCGAGCTCAATCGCGCGCAAATCGACGAGTATTTGAGAGACTCCCTGATGCTCGTTACTGCACTGAATCCTCACATCGGTTACGACAAAGCTGCCCAGGTTGCAAAGAACGCTCACAAGAAGAAGATCAGCTTGCGTGAATCCGCTATCGAGTTGGGTTATTTGACCGGGGAACAGTTTGACGCGATGGTGATCCCCGAGGAGATGACGCATCCCTGATCGGCAAATTCTGGCGTGCCTGACAAGAACGACAAAGTGAAAGAGAACGTCTGCGGTGCTTTTTACGTGGACTCCTCGTGCATCGATTGCGATGTTTGTCGCGACACCGCGCCGGAGAATTTCACGCGTTGCGATGAGAATAATTATTCGTTTGTCTACAAGCAGCCCGAAACGGATGAGGAACGGGCGATGTGCGAGGAAGCGCTGACGTGTTGTCCAGTTGAGGCGATAGGCAACGACGGTTAGTTAACCACAGATTCCACAGATAAAATCAGCAGATCGTTCTCCACTCGGACTCGATACGTCCTGATCTGATCCGGTACCGTCAAACATTCCCCACTCCTAACATCAAACTGCCACCCATGCAGCCAACACTCAATAATATGCCCACACAACGCACCCTCAGTTAACCGCGCACCGCGATGCGGACACGAGTTCTCGGTGGCATAGAATTCGCCATCGACGTTGTATACGGCTAACTCGCTGCCTGATGGCAGCGCAAAACTAACGCAGGTGCCTGTAGGTAGGTCGTCAATTCGGCCAACAATGACGTCTGTCTTAGTATCGAATGATTGCATGGATGGATGGTAACAAAACACGTTTTGCAGAACCTAGTTCACAACATCCACGAGGCGCCAGCAAGTTTTCGTCTCTCGCGCGTTCTCTATCTTCGCCGCCGGTTCCAACTCTCCCCCGGCTGTGAGATTCTAGGACCAGAAGAGGAGAGATTATGAGACGAACACTTTTAACTGCTGGCGTTGTGGCACTTGTTCTCGCATCAGCCACGATCCTGAACGCTAAAGAGATCACCGTACGCGGAAAACTGCAAAAGACTGTCGAAGCAGGCGGCTGGCTCATCGTCGCCAGCGACGCGAAGTATTTAATCCTGAATGCCAAAAACTTTCAGAGTAATGCGTGGTTTAAAGAGCAGACGAACGTCGAGGCAGTGGGCGAAACGAAAGACGTGATGACGACGTTCATGGAAGGTACGCCGTTCGAGGCCAGGTCGCTGCAACCAATCGAGCAAAACGTTGCCACGCCCGGTCGCGACGACAACCGCCGCGTCACGCGTGTGATGGTGGGCGGCGATTCGATCGTTCAGGCACAACCTGACACCGCGATCATCACGATTTCCGTCGTCACGCAAAACCGGCAGGCGATCGCCGCGCAACAGGACAATGCTGCGAAGACTGACGCCGTCGTACGCGCGTTGAAAGCTGCGGCAGGAAGTAACGCTGAAGTCAAGACGAGTGGATACAGCCTGCAACCGCAACGCGTCTACAAAGAAAACCAGCCACCCACGATCACGGGTTACGAAGCGCGCAACAGCGTGACTGTCACATTGGGTGATCTGACGAAAGTTGGCAGCGTCATCGATGCGTCAGCACAAGCAGGCGCGAACGATGTTTCCGGTATCGCATTCACTTTGCGACAGGACCGGCAGGCGCGCGATCGCGCCTTGAGTGAAGCGACTCGCGAAGCAGTCAGCAAGGCGCAGGTGATCGCGTCGGCGCTCGGCGGGCGAGTGGTGCGCATTGTTGAAGTTCAGGAAGAAGGATTTCAGCAGAGACCGCCAGTGCCGGTTTATCAGGCTGAAGCATACATGGTAAAACGAGGCGATGTGGCGACCCCGATCGAAGTTGGAGCTTTGGATATTACGTCGAAGGTCCAATTGATCGCCGAGGTGGAGACGAATATGTAACACGGATAAACGCGAATTAAAAAACGCGGATTCCCCCTGAGCCCCCAGCAAACTGATGTTCCTGGTTAAGGAGGGAAGCAATGGCCAGATACAGAAACGAGATGGATGACGAGAGGGACTATTACCCACGCGAAGACCGCCTGAGACGCGAAAACTTCGGCGGTTACGACGAATCGTTGCGCGGTGGTCGTCGATTCGATGATGAACGACGTACTCAATACAACACCAACACCGGACGGTTTGGCGAACGCGCCGAGTATAACTACGACGAGCCGCGTTATGTAGATTACGGCGATCGCGGCGGCGAGCGTTTCCGCGAGGACCGTCGCCGGAGTTCTCTCTACGAGGGACGCGGAGATCTCGGAACCGGAAGATCGCGCGACCGTGATTACGGGCCGGAACGCTCCCGGTTACGTTGCCGCGACATCATGACACGCGAGCTCGTTGTTGCGACCCGCGACACGACGATCGTGGAAGTCTCCCGCATGATGAAGCAGGAAGATGTGGGCGTGATTCCGGTAGTTGAGTACGACGCCCCGGCAGGAAACGGCAGGACCGAGGGCTCAGAACGCAATTATCAAGATCGTAATTACGCACGTGGCAAACTAATCGGCTTAATCACTGACCGCGATATCGTCGTGCGTTGCGTCGCAGATAACAAGGATTGTGCGAGCGTGCGCGCGGAAGACATTATGTCCGTGGATATTCATACCGCGAAACCAAACGATCGCGTTGTTGATGTGATTCGGAAGATGGGAGATAAACAGGTGCGTCGCATTCCGGTGTGCAACGACAACGGCTACCTGGTGGGAATGATCTCCATGGCCGATGTCGCGCTCGAAACGCGTCAGGACCGCGAGCTCAACGATGCTCTCGAAGAGATCTCGAAGGGATCGACGTTCTGGAATCGGATTTTTGGGTAAAAGAAAATCAACATAGGTCCTATAAGTCCAAAATAAGAGACATAGGACCTATGTTGAACAGGTTTCGGATTTCCCGTATTCTTCTGCCATGCGAAACATCGATCGTGATTTCTCGCTGATCCGAACAGATCGGCGAGTGGTACCGTCAGGCCGTCTCTGGAATCCCGCCGCCGACGTTTATCGTTCTTCTGACGGCTGGGTCGTGAAAGTGGACCTCGCGGGCGTCTGTATGGAAGAGCTCGAGGTCGAAATACGCGATTCGATTCTCAGCATTCGTGGCTGTCGCAAAGACACGCACATTCGAGAAGGCTTCACCTACCAGCAAATGGAAATCACGTACAGCCGTTTCGAGAAGTCGATCGAGTTTCCGGCGCCGATTGACGGCGCGTCGATCAGACAGGATTACAACGACGGTTTCTTGATAATCGACGTGCGTAGGGAACAGGATTAATTATGCCGGAACCTCTTGAAAATAAGACCACAACTGCGGAAAGCTCTACCACCGGATCTGAAACATCTTCAACTGAGGGTTTGCGGTTCTCAGCCCAGGGTAAGGGAGAACCGTTCGAAGTCGCGGTACTGGCATTACAAAATCTTACGATCTTTCCGGAGACTGTTGTACCGCTGGGTATTGGTCGGCCACGCTCGATCGCAGGAGTTGAATCGGCACTCGCTACAGAGGAGAAGCTACTCGCGTGTATCACTGTGCGTCCCGAAAGTTCCGACGACACTGACGCGAAGTCGTCAGATCTTTATGAGGTCGGCACGCTCGTGATGATCAAGCGCATGGAGCGTATGGATTCGGGCATGCGCATCATCGCGCAGGGTACCGAACGCATTCGCGTGGTGGAATGGAAACAGGAAGACCCGCACCTGCGCGCCGTGGTTGAAATTCTGCCCGAGCCGCGCACGGTCGATGCGGATCAGGTTGAAGCTGCGAAACGCAACCTGCAACAGATGATTACCGAGGCTCTGGCTTTACTGCCAAACGTACCTCCCGAAGTGCGAATCGCGGTGCTGGGCCAGGTGGAAGCGACGCGCCTCTCGTATTTCCTCGCTTCGATCCTGAATCTCGGCGTTGAAGAAGAGCAAAAGATGCTCGAGGCGAATACTGTTGATGAGCTTGTTCGTCTCGCGCACACCAGCCTCTCGCGCGAAGTCGAGATACTGCAACTACGCTCGAAAATCGCTTCCGAAGCGCAGACGGAAATGGACAAGGCGCAACGCGATTACGTGCTGCGCCAGCAGATGCGCGCGATCCAGAAAGAGCTTGGTGAAGACGAGACTGGCGAAGCTGCGGAAACTGAGCTATTGCGCGAGCGTCTCGAAAAAGCCGAATTGCCGGAGGAAGTGCGTGCCGAAGCGGATCGTGAGTTGAAGCGTCTGCAACGTCTGCCGCCGGCGGCGCCTGACTATCATGTCATTCGCACGTATCTCGAGTTTATTCTCGAGCTGCCGTGGCTCAAGTCGTCTGAAGATAAACTCGACCTCGCCGAAGCGCGTCGCATTCTCGATGAAGATCACTACGGGCTCGAAGATGTCAAAGAACGCATTCTCGAGTTTCTCGCCGTGATCAAACTCCGGCCTGACACGAAAAGTCCGATTTTACTTTTTGTTGGTCCGCCGGGCGTTGGCAAGACGTCGCTTGGACGCTCGATCGCGCGTGCACTTGGCCGGCAGTTTGAAAGAATGTCGCTGGGCGGCGTGCGTGATGAAGCTGAGTTGCGCGGTCACCGCCGCACGTACATCGGCGCGATGCCGGGTCGCATCATTCAATCGATACGACGCGCGGGCGTGAACAATCCCGTGCTGATGCTCGACGAAGTCGACAAGCTCGGTAACGACTATCGCGGCGATCCGGCCGCAGCGCTGCTCGAGATTCTCGATCCGCAACAAAATTTTTCGTTCCGCGATCACTATCTCGATCTGCCGTTCGACTTGTCGAAGATCTTCTTTATCGCGACGGCCAACCAGCTTGGACCGATTCCGGCTCCGTTGCGCGATCGCATGGAGATCATACCTCTCGCCGGTTACAGCGATCGCGAGAAACTCGAGATCGCGCGCCGTTATCTCATTCCGAGACAAATTACCGACAACGGCTTGAACAATGCGCAACTGAAGATCAACGACGACGCCATCGAGCTGATCGCTTCGCGCTACACGCGTGAGGCTGGTGTGCGCCAGATGGAAAGAAACATCGGCAGCATCGCTCGCAAAGTAGCCCTCAAGATCGCGCAGGCGCAGGCTGAGACTGTCACTGTCACTGCCAACGAGGTGCGCGAGTATCTTGGCGCGCCGCACTTCTATCCCGAACAGGCGCGGAAGGAGTTGCCCGCGGGCGTCGCCACTGGCATGGCGTGGACCGAGATGGGCGGCGAAGTGCTGTTCATTGAAGCGACGCTGTTGCCGGGCGGTCGTGGTTTGACGATCACCGGCCAACTCGGCGAGGTGATGCAGGAGTCGGCACGCGCGGCGCAGTCGTATCTGTGGTCACACGCGACGGAATTCGGTATCGAGTCGAGTATCTTCAGAGACTTCGGCGTTCACTTGCACGTTCCGGCGGGTGCGATCCCCAAGGATGGACCAAGCGCAGGCGTAACGATCACTTCTGCGCTCGCGTCGCTCTACACGGGCAGACGCGTCCGGCCGGATACGGCGATGACCGGTGAGATCACGTTGTCAGGTCTGGTGTTTCCGATCGGCGGCGTGAAAGAGAAAGTGCTGGCTGCGCATCGTGCCGGAATCAGGCGGATCATTCTTCCGAGCCGGAACGAAGCAGACGTTGACGAAATTCCTGAGGACGTGAAGAAGGAGTTACAAATAATCTTCGTGTCGGGAATCGCGGAAGTGATCGACGCTGCACTCGAAGTGCTCGTCGCAAATCCACCACCGCAATCACCATCAGTACTCGATGCCGGGCACGGACGCCAACCAGAACCCGAACCCCTCACCGTAAAAGGTTAGTACACAAAAGGCACAAAAGACACAAAAGATTCTAAACAAGTAAGGCGCCGAATCCTCCCACAGGAGAATTAGGCGCCTTAACTCATTCAACCGTTTTGTGTCTTTTGTGCCTTCTGAGTACTTCTTTTCTTACGGTAGCGCTTCGATATTGAAGAAGAACTTAAACGCGCCCGTCTGCTGGACTCCGAGCAGGAATTGCAGATTAATGCTTGCTCCCGGAGCCAGCGGCTGCGGTATCGTTATTGTTCCCGCACTCATACTCGTATTGAGCGCGCCGCCCTTGGATTGAGCGGGCGGTTCCTCTACCGTTGTGCCAAACACATTCACGGTACAAGGCGGCGTGGCCGGCGAACCGGTTGCCGCACAGGTCTGGGAATCCAAAATGTTGCCGATACTGATCGTGAGCGAGCTTAGCGCCCTCAAGTCAGCGATCGCGGGTCCCGGTACCTGTAGACTGCTGAAATCTACGATACGGAAGCGCAATCGTGTGACGGGTGCGCCAGTGTTGTTTACGAAGCGCCGTCTAACCGACAGCGTTCCGAACTGACCGTTCGTCACTGACCCCAGACTGCGGACGCGATTTGGATCCGCTGATAACCCCTTCGTAGCATCGAGCGGCAACGTGGGAATCGACAGATTCAGTCGTGGAGCAGCCAGATTCTGCGGACCTGGAGCGCCTAAACGCTGACCCGCAGGTGTCGCCGCGCCCGACGTATCGGCAAAGATGAAGTCGTCGTTGTTGACACCCGAATCCGCCACGAAGCCACCAGTCGGACATAAACCGAAGGTTGCCGGATTGCCCTTCTTACCGCACTCATCACGGAAGTAGCTGTACTCCAGCACACTGCCCGCCATCGGTGTTAATGTCGTGCCTTCGCGTAACAGGTCACACGTTCCACCAGTGTTGAGGCCAAACCCGACGGCATCCCAACGTGTGATGGCCGAGAGATTCACCAGCGCCGCCGTCTTGAATATAGCGACGTTAGCGTCGTTCTCGATATCCGCAGTCAACACCTGATTGCCGGCTGCTGCTCCACTGCCACCGTAGTCAGCGAGGCTGTAAGCCGATCCGACAAACAGGTAATGTCCGCGCGCCGGGATCGTTGTGCCATTCGGAATTATTCCGATGAGAACCGGGCTCGCGTTGCAATCAGCGCCCATCTTGAACAAGCCATAGCCGTGTGCAGCGTCGTTGATTCCGGAGCCGTCATCGACAACGTGCGGCTGGTCAGTGTTGTTATAAATCTCAACAAAGTCGTCGCCTGCACCCGCTGGTCCACTTGTTCTCAATTCGCTGATCAGGATTTGGCCGGCTTGAGCCGTGATAAGGATCGTGCCGGTGGCCGTACCCCTATCGATCGTGGCGTTCGTTGGATTCGATAGAACGACCTCGAACGTCTCGTTGGCTTCACTCATCATGGTATCCGCCAACACAGGCACGAGTATCGTCTTGATCTGTTCGCCTTGTGCAAAGCTGACCGTACCTACCGTGGTGGTGTAATCGTCACCCGCCGTTGCGTGGTTAAGTGCGGGTACTAACTGCACCGTGGTGAAGTCCACCGATGCGCCGCCCGCAGGCGCCGGCGCACTCAGCGTCACCGTGAACACCATGTTGATCGAGCCAGACGATGGCTCAGTGACCTGCGAGTCAGCGATGCTGACATTGAGGGCCACCTGAATGTTAACTACATCGGTGTCAGTCAGCGGTCCACCTGTTCCGGTGTTGCCGAGGTCGTTCGATGTGATCGTCAGGGTTGCGCTGCCGGTAAAGCCCGCTGCCGGCGTAAAGGTCATGCCGTTGAGGGCCGCGTTAACGTTCACGAGCGTGCCGCGGAAGGTCATAGTCGCGTCCGCCGTGCCGTCACCGGTTCCGGTGCCGTTTGCATCACTGAAGCTAAAGCTCAAGCCGCTCGTGCCGCTGAGTGTCAGCGTGCCGTTGGTGGCCGTGAGCGTTACCTGGATAGTGTTTCCACCCGCATCGGGGTCGGCAACCGAGATTGCGTTGCCACCCGAGAATACGATCGGTGTGTTCTGTGCCGTGCCCTGCGGACCAGGCACAGTATTCACCGGCGCATCGTTCACGGCGGTGATAGTGATACCGCGCGTCGCCGATGCGGTGCTGGTTCCGTCATCGACGGTAAAGGTCACCGTGCGTAGTGCAGTTGACGGGTTATCGCTGCTGTTCGAATAGGTCACTGAACGCAGCGCTGTCTGGTAGTTGGCAACACTGCTCGTACCGGTAAGTGTTAGTACGCCGGTGCCGCTGTTGTAATTACCAGTGATGCCCAACTGGTTGGTGAAGGCCAGCACGTCCTGACCGCTCGCGAAGTTTCCGGTAATAGCTACTGTCGCTCCTGTCAGGTTAGCGCTGTCGACATCCGTAACCGTCAGGCCGGTATCGATTGCCGTCGGAGCATCATTCTCTATGTAAGAGAGATTGCCCGCTGTGGCCGTCACCACCGGAGTATCACCGACCGCATTAACTGTGATGTTGACCGTGTCTGTATCAGTCAACGCGCCGCCTGTTCCCGTGTTGCCCTGATCGTCAGAGATGATCTGGAGCGATGCCGCACCGTTGAAGTCCGCCGTCGGATTGAACGACAGACCATTCAGCGCGGTATTCACGGCTGACAGCAGGCCGGTGAAGACCACCGTCGTATCGTTAGTACCGGTACCAGTCGTAATCGTTAGCCCAGCGGTCGTGCTGAGGGTCACCGTACCGTTTGTGGCGGTCAGCGTGATCTTGATCGGATTTGCGCCGAGGTCGACATCAGCGACGGAGATCTGGTTGCCGTTACCGGCGGAGAATACCTTAGCCGTATCTTCGTTCGTTGACTGTGGACCAGGCACCGTATTCACCGGTGCATCGTTCACGGCGGTGATAGCGATACCGCGAGTCGCTGACCCGGGGATGCTGACGCCATCATTCGCTGTGAAGGTGATTGTTCGCGATGCTGTCGGATTGTCGCTGCTGTTTGCATAAGTCACTGAACGCAGCGCTGTCTGGTAGTTAGCAACTGTGGTGGTACCGGTCAGTGTCAGCACACCAGTGCCGGCGTTGTAATTACCAGTGATGCCCAACTGATTGGTGAACGCCAGCGAGTCCTGAGCACTCACGAAGCCCGCGGTAATCGCGACAGTTGCTCCAACGAGGTCTGTGTTGTCGCTGTCTGTGACCGTCAAGCCCGTATCAATCGCTACCGCGCCCGCATTCTCGGTGTAAGCGAGATTGCCGGCTGTCGTGGTTACCACCGGAGATGCGTTGGGCGGAACTACCGTAATCGTGAACGACTGCGGAGCTGACGTGTTCGAGTTAGGCGGCGTGTTGCTGCCGTTGTCACTCAAGGTCACGCTGAACGTGGCGGTACCGCTGGTGCCGTTGTTAGCCGTGTAAGTCAGCGTACCCGTGGTCGCGTTGATCTGCGGTTGGCTGGAGAACGTCAGGGTGCCAGTTGTTACCCCCGGCGTAATGTTGAAGGTCAATGTCTGACCCGTCTCATTTGGTCCCTGCGAAATGCTGGTCGCAAAGTTAAGGACTGTCTGCGCTCCCGCGTCCTGTACAACAGGCGGCGGATCAGCAGCAATCGTGAATGACGGCGGATCGTTGATCGGGTTAATCGTGATTGACACCGTAGCGACATTACTGTCGAGGAAGCCGTCGTTCGCCTTGTAGGTGAATGAGTCGGCGCCAAAGAAGTTCGCATTCGGTGTGTAGTTGAACGAGCCATCCGAATTGAGTGTGAATGACTGAGCATTCGTCGGTCCGCTAACGAGGATCGCCGTGAGTGACGCGTGCGGCGTATCAACGTCAGTGTCGTTGGCTAGTACACCGCTGGCGGCATTCACTACCAACGGCGTGTCTTCGTCCGTCTGGTAAGAATCATTGGTGGCCACCGGCGCATCGTTCACGGCGTTGACGGTCAGGTCGAATGTGTCTGTTGCTGTTCGACCGTTGGTCGCTGTCACCGTGATAGTGATCGTGGTGGTTCCGGTTTGATTCGTAGCCGGCGTGATTTGCAAGTTTCGCATGCCGGTGCCGCTGGAGCCGCTGACCAACAAGTTGGCATTCGGCACGAGCGTCGTGTTAGACGACGTCGCCGTCACCGAAGTGATCAGCGCGCCGGTATCGTCACCGATGTTGAAGCTGACATTCTTAACGGTGTTTTCGTTCGTTGACTGGTTAGCGATGTCTTCAATCGACGGATGCAACTCAAACGCACCGATATCGACTGTCTGTGTCAGATTGGCATCCGCAGAGTCGAGAATACGTGGGAAGCCCGTACCTCGCTGATCAAACGGAATCGGCTCGGCGGTATTAAGGTCGCCATCGAGATCCAGCGTGTCAGCAGCCACGATTGCGTTGTTGCCTGCCTCGATTGCCGGGCTCAGTTGCAGCAGCGCATGTGTTTGGGTTGGGCCACCGTTGTTGGCCAATGGTCCGAGTAACGGATTGATCGGGGAGGCGAGAGTGCCGACGAGATCGCCGGTAACGCCGTTGGTAAATCCGTTGGTGCCGTCTGACTTCCCGATCAGGTTATTGCCTTGGGAAGTGAAAGTGCCGTTTAGATCGGAGCCACTAGCACCGCCATTGCCGGCAACGATCGTGTTTCCTACCTGAGCCGTTCCACCAAAGGTTTGAATTCCAAATCCGCTGCTCGACGACGGCGAGTTGTTTGTAATGGTGCAGTTCGAAATCACCATCGTCGTGAGAGTGTCATTAGATATACCGTGACTTCCAGTAGCGGAGTGATTGCCACTGACAGTGCTGTTTACGAGGGTAAGGTTGCCGGTGCCTTGATTCATGATGCCGCCACCGGGACCTCCGCTAGTGTTACCACTAATCGTGCTGCTAACTACCGTTAAGACCCCATTGATAAAGATACCGCCGCCGAAGCCCTCGGTACCCGCGCTGCCGCCAGAGGCATTGTTCGTGATTGCGCTCGACTTGATTGTGACTGCGGTGGTGCCCCGGACAAAGAGGCCGCCGCCCGAACCTCCGGCGCCAGTGCCAATTGTATTGCTGTTTAGAGTCACACCGGTTAATGCAGCAGTACCGCCGAACACGTAGATACCGCCACCGTCGCCACCGGTACCGTTAAAGCCCGGACCTGTACCGCCATTGCCGCCGATGTTGCCGCTCACGGTGCAATCGGTCATCGTCAGCGTGCCAGTGGTATAGATTCCGCCACCCTTTCCGGCTTCGCCCGGATTAGAACTGGAACTTCCACCATTACCAGAACGACTGTTCGTCACGTTGACGCGAGTTAACGTTAGCGTGCCGTCGTTGAAAACGGCACCACCGTCCTCACCAAAGCCGCCGACACCGGCGCCACCCGCCGCACCGTCCGCAGCCTTACCGTTTGTTAACGTTAGATCGAGAATCGAGACTGTCTTGCCAACGTTGATATTGAACACGCGACTGGCGTTGTTGCCGCTAATCGTGATGCTCTCACCACTGTTGTTGTTGATGGTCAGGTTCTTGGCAACCACCAGCTCACCAGTCGTCAAAGTGATCGTGTGCGGTCCCGCGCCTGCGAGATCGAAGGTGATGGTTGAGTTGTCGCAGGCATCGGCGATGATTTGCCGCAGACTGCCTGCACCGCTGTCCGCGGTTGACGTGACGACACTGTCTCCGCAAACCGTGTGATCCTCGGTGTCGGAGCTGCCGTTGAAGTTAGTGTCACCAGCATAACTGGCCGTGATCGTGCGAATGCCGGTGGCATTCAGCACCAGCGAACACTGACCGGTTCCTACCGGCGCATTGCAAGTTTCGGCGCCGCCACTCACGGTTACGGTGACAGTGCCCGTCGGCGTGCCCGCTCCCGGTGAATTCACCGTCGTTTGCCATTGAACAGTTACCGACTGTCCCGGCGTCGAAGGATCGGGATTGTCCGATGTAATCGTCGTCGTGGTGTCGGCCTTGTTCACGGTGTGTGCCGTGGCCGGTGATGAAGCACTGCCGTTGTAGTTTGTGTCACCCGCGTATGTAGCTGTCAGGCTCTTGGCACCGGCAGAAGTGAACGTAACGTCGCACTGGCCGGCAGACACTGCTGCGGTGCAATTGTTTGTTCCGTCGCTGACTGTGACATTGCCGGTGAGCGGTGCACCAAGTGCTCCAGGCGCGTTTACGCTCACGGTCCATTTCACTGTCACTGGTTGGCCCACGACTGACGGATCCGGAGTATCGTCTGTGATCGTTGTCGTCGTGTTGGCTTTACCAACCGTCACCGTGTTATTAGCCGGCGAGTTATTGGTCTCATTGCTTTCAGCGATGAGGTTGTTTGGATCGATTTGCGCGATACCGCCGCCGGTACGCGGATTCTGATACGAGCCGGCAGCCTGCGCTGTCGCGCTGAATACAACTTCGAAGCTGCTCGTTCCAATGTCTGAAGCGAAGGTCACACTGCCGCCGTTAGCGACGCACGTCAGATCGTTACTCACAATAGAGCAGCTAATGTTTGCACTGCCCGTGATGTTCGAAACGTTCTGCACGGTCGGCGTGCCGTAAGTGATGTTGCTGTTCGGCAGGTTGTCGCTAATGATCGTTTGACCAGCGTTGAACGTCGCCGGCGAACCGGTGTTGGCGGCCGTGAGCGTCCAGTTCCACGACTGGCCCACAACAGCCGAGCCGCTAACGTTGTTCGCCTTGCTGAGTGTCAGGTCAGCAGCTTCGGCGATGGCCCATTCGGAGAACGAGCTGATACCTGTATGCGTGACGTGATTGCCTGCCGTATCGACAGTGCCGCCCTGTGCCACCCAGTTATCGCTGCCGGTCGTGTCTTTCCACAGGACCAATCTTGATTCGGTAATTCCTGGACCAGTGAGCTCAGCCGGATCGATGTATCGCAATCTGAGCGTCGCTGAAATTCCGGCGCCGCCCGTGGGCGACAAAGTATAAGTTCTTGGAACTACTTTTACGCCGGCAGGAAATCCGGTCGGTGTGGCTTTGACCAGGTTGAAATCCAACTGCGTGGGCGCCGTTCCGGAGTTGATCGTTATCTGGTTGTTGAGATTGCCGAAAGATCTTGTGACTCCGCCAAGGTCGGTGCGTCTGACTGTGCCAAGCACATCGGCCGCGCCGGCTGACGTGCCGCTTTGTTGGAGAATCGCTCCTGGCACAACTGTCAAATCCGTATTCAGCGTCAGTATTCCGAGGACGGCTGCGTCACTTGCCTGGGCGCCGTTCAGCACCGAAACTCCGTTGGCGTTATTAATGAGCAGGCCGCCAAAATTCTTCAGGCCATCGCCGGTAATAGATTGGGCCACGCCGCCATTGAAAGTGACCGTACTGGTGTTGCCGGTGAACGTACCGGTGGACGTGAACGCCGCACCAATAACGTTGAAGTTGTGCGAACCGGCGTCAACGGCATTTGAGGCGTTAATCGTGAAATTGCCAAATGTCGTTATGCCGGCGCCTGAGAGGGTGTGTGCTCCATCCGCCGTGTTATCGACGTCGAAGATCGTTGTAAGACCCGCGCCTTGAGTGAACGTGCCGCTGTTGGTGTAGTTGTTCTCGATCGTAATGTTTGCGCCCGAATTGTGACTGATGGTGGCCGGGCTGTTGATTTGCAGGTTGAAGAAGTTCTTCGCCGCCGCGCCGCTGATCGAGCCCAAGTTGTCCGTTGCGCCCGTGAAGATTAAGGTGGAGGTGCTGCCATCCATAGTTCCGGCAGTCGCGACCAGGTCGTTGCCGATAGTATCGGTTGTGTTGCCGAAATCTGTGGTCGCGCCGTTGTTGTTCAGCGTGAGATTGAAAAAGCCCGTGTTGCCAGTGATCAACTGAGTTCCGGTAGTACCCTGGAAAGTGACTGTTCCAGTCCCGGGATTGAACGTACTGGCGTTGGTCCAATTGCCGCCGAGCGCAAAATTAAAGCTGGCACCAACGAAAACGCCTGAGGCGATGTTGAGATTGCCGGTGATGGTGGTGTTGCCCTGCAAAGTCTTGTTGCCGGTTCCTGATATTCTCAAATGAGAGTAAGCCGGCGTATTATTCACCGTTTGATTGCTGGAGCCGTTGTAGTCGATCGTCAGATTTGTCAGTGTCTTGTTGGTGATCGTGTACTGACTTAAGAAATCCGCCGTCGCCGCAATGCGTGAAGCGCGCGCCGTGCCGGTACCCGTCAGTGTTCCGGTACCACTAATGACGGCCGCCGCAACAGGCGAAAGAATCGCGTTCGCACCGTTCACGTTGAGAGTACCGTTAACCGCAAGACTGTTGTTAAGCGTCAACGGCTGCGTGATGTTTGAATCCGTTAGATTGAAGAACGTGATGCTGGTGCCGTTGGTGATGCTTTGTGCGCCGGTGCCGTTGAAGTTGAACGTGCCCGTGCCGGCATTCAACGTTGTGGCTGGTGCGCCACCTGCATTCAACACGAAGTTCCCCTGAATATTAACCGTGCCGGTATTGCCGTTGAACGTGCTGCCCACGACTGGTCCCGGACCGATCGTCAGGTTACCGCTCACGTTCATCGTGCTGTTGTTCATGTTGAAGGTGCCGCCAGTGACCACCACGTTGGT
>DASTTS010000566.1:0-2873 GCA_035760085.1 Pyrinomonadaceae bacterium | reverse complement strand
CGCGTCACGGTGTGAAGAAAGGGCTCTATCTCATACCTTCAGCATTCACGGCCGCAAATATCGGCATGGGCTTTTTCTCGGTAATGGAGTCGTTGCGCGGCTTTCAACTGCTTGGCGGCGCCGCGCCTGATCTCAACGCTGTCGCTGCTCACTTCGACAACTCCGCCATCGCGATCGGGTTTGCGCTTTTGTTTGACATGCTCGATGGTCGTATCGCACGACTCACTAAAACAACCACGGAGATTGGTATCCAGCTCGATTCGATTGCTGACGTTGTGACGTTTGGAATCGCGCCGGCGGTGCTGGCTTATGTGTGGGGATATGGCGCGACGCTTATCGAGGGAACTAAGCTGCACCGTTTCGCGTGGTTCCTGTCGTTCATGTATTTGATCTGCGGTGCGTTTCGTCTGGCGCGTTTCAATGTACAGTCCTCGCGTCCACGGATTCTTGCTGAAGGTACGCCGAAAGTTGATAAGAAATACTATGTCGGTATGCCGATTCCTGTCGCCGGCGGATTGATCGCCGCACTTGTTCACTTCGCGCCGGCGCCGCTCATCTACTATGGTCCAGAAAAGGCGCAGTTGTATTCCGGGCTGCTGATGACACTCGTTGCATTTCTCAGTGTGATGATGGTCAGCACGTGGCGGTTTTCGAGTTTCAAGACGGTGGGGACGCGTGTTCGCAGTATGCGTATTGTGATCCTCGTGTTGTCGGTGGGGATGTTGATCTTCCTGTTTTCGCAGTACGTGCTCCTCGCGATCGTGATCAGTTACATCCTGCACGGCTTCCTGTCGCGTATCTTCTGGCGACGCGGTGAAGCTAAGGCGGAGGCGAAGCTCGAAGCCAAACCGGTGGGCCGATCATAGAGATGGTTTCTCACGCGGCGGCGCAACGTCGCAGCGAAAAAACTTCAAAGAGTAGCCTGTTTCTACGCGCGGAAAGCGGTAGAGATTCTCGGTCGGCTTGCGAGACCCGATCTTGAAAACGCGCGAAGAGTTCTTTCCCAATGCGAGAACTAAGTAACAATTGATTGAGTTGCTATATGTCTTGACTCTGTTCCTAATCGCGGTTTGGTTTTGATGCGGAGTCTGATGGGCGGGCGAAGGCGAGGAGGCCGTGTTCGGTGGTGAGGATTACGGCGTCGCCGACGATGATCGGGGAGGCGGAGCTTGTTAATTCTTCGCCGGCTGCGAGAGTGTTGACCTGCTTGCCATCTTTCAATCCGAGTACGACGGCTTCGGAGCTTGATAGTGGTGTGAAGAGTGCGGTTTGTTCGACGGTGAGCGGTTGGGCGGAGATGCGGCCGGGGAGGAGTTTTTTCCAGAGCATCTTGCCTTTCAGATTTAATAGATAGGCGAAGTTGTCGAGAGAGGCGGCCAGCAATGAATCGCCGGCGAGGACGACAGCTTCAACACCGCCACCCGTTCGCTTTTGCCATTTCATCTTGCCCTTGTCAGTGCTGAGTGCGTAGACATAACCGTCACCGGAGCCGAAGAAGACATACTCATCACTAACCGCGACTGGTCCATGTATCGCGCCCTTCGTTCGATAACGCCACAACAGTCGACCCGTCGCTTCGTCGAGCGCCAGCAAAGTGCCGTCTTCACTACCTATGTAAACCTTGCCATTCTTAACAACAGGCTGCGCGCTGAACACGAGCTCGAACGGTATAGACCACAGCACGCCACCGGTACGCTTATCAAACGCGTACGCTCGACCATCACTGCCGCCGGCAAATATTTTTCCACCGCTCAACGTGAGCGCGCCGCGCAGCGGTCGGACAAGCGGCGTCAGCCACTGCGTCACGCCACCTTCACGACCGAGTGCTCGCAAAGCACCCGATGGTTTTTGTGTCTCGTTAGGCGCGACTTTAGTTTCGGAGGCGACATAGATTGAAGTTTCATCAGCGACCGGCGACGCCGACAGCTCGCCGCCCATTTCTGTACGCCAGTAAAGCTGACCGTCTTTCGCTTTCAGCGCGACGATCGTTCCGCCCGCGAGCGGTAAGTAAATGCGTTCGCTATCGAAAGCAGGCGTGAGATTGAGCGTGACCGGTGACTCGTAACGCCAACGCACCGTGAGCGGTTGAGATAAAAGCGCGTCGCTGCTAGCAAAACTCGTGATGAGGAGAAGTGTCAGAATTTGAGTCAACATCATCTTTCAAGATCCGTGTCTTTAAATCCGTCTGATCCGTGGCTATAATCGCTTTCTCTTTCCAATCCATGACCCAGAATCATGAAACCGTAATAATACTTGACTTCGGATCGCAGTACACACAACTCATCGCGCGACGCGTTAGAGAAGCGGGCGTTTACTGCGAAATTCTTCCTTTCAATACGCCTATCGACCTTATTAACGCGAAAAATCCTAGGGGTTTGATCTTCTCCGGCGGGCCGTCGTCCGTGTATGACAGCGCCGCGCCCAAACCGCATCCGCAACTGCTCGAGTCGGTCGATTGTCCAACGCTCGGCATCTGCTACGGGTTCCAGGTTTTCGCGCGCGAACTCGGCGGCGAGGTGGCCGCATCTCCGAACCGTGAATTTGGTTATGCACGACTCAAAGTGCTCGACGTCACCAGTCGCCTGTTTCAAGACCTGCCACCGGAGCTCGACGTCTGGATGAGCCACGGCGATCACGTCACCGAAGTACCGCCTGGTTTTCACGTTACCGCCTTGACTGACGACGCATTGAACGCGATGGAAGATCAGTCGCGCGGAATTTACGGTGTGCAGTTTCATCCGGAGGTTGCCCACACGCCACTCGGTGCACAGGTGCTGCGCAACTTTTTGTTTTCTGTTTGTGGGTGTCGCGGTGACTGGTCGCCGGAAGCTGTGATCGAAGACCAGGTCGCACGCATTCGTACTCAACTCGGC
>DASTTS010000565.1:0-6972 GCA_035760085.1 Pyrinomonadaceae bacterium | reverse complement strand
GCAAACTCCGCATCTCGCACCGCGGCGCTCGCGAAGTCGCATAGATTACGAGCGTTGGCCACACTCCATGGTGCGACGAATGTCTTTGGTGGTTGATATTCCCACGGCGTCGCGGCGAGTGGATAGATTTGCTCGTTCACTTCGCGCCGGGAGAATCTGGTCATCGCTTCCGAGAAACGAATATCCGCATCGTAGATCTGACCGGTTACCGGATCGGTGCGTGACGGTCCTTGCGCGAAGCCGGGATCAGGGTAGCCCGCAAACCAACGAATCGTGCTGTAACGAACGTCGCCGGGATCCCAGTCAGCATCATCCGGCTGCACCTTTACTTCAATCGCATTCTGAAATCCGATCTTCTCGAATGCTTTATTCCACATGAGTATTCCGTCGCGGATTGCGTCGCGATACTTCACCGGAATCGTGTTCTCCAGCCAGTAAACGATCGGTTGTTTTGGAGGCGACAACGCCGCGGACGGATCCTGCTTCACGAGGTGCCAACGATTGACGAACCGTTTCGTCGTGGTGTTGCGATTGTCGTCGCTGTAGTCCTCGATCGAATTCACAAAGTGGCCGACGCGGGCGTCTGCCAGTCGCGGGCGGAAACCCGTGTTTGGTCTCTCGCTGATGCTGTAGCGCAAGTGAAAGAGCATGCTGCGGATATCGGGAAGGTTACCCGGCGGTGGTGGCATCGATGGTATTGGTCCGCCCGGCGCGAGCATTGGCGGCAGCGGCGGACGTTCGGTTGCGTAATGTGCGATCGTTTCGAGCTCAACGTTTTGCGGGAACGCCTTTACAGTGCCGAAGGTACTGTTCTTTGGCTCGAAGCGATATGGAATTCGGAATGTTGCTTCCAGATCGTAACTAAGCATCGGCAGATCGGTGAGCACAAAAGCGCCCAGGTCGATCAAGATACTTTTGCGTTCTGGATGCGGCAGACTCTCGATCTTGGTGATGCCGAGGATCGAGTCGCTAAAGGATCTGGCCACCGCGCGGCTCATCGGCCCGTTTTCAGCCCAGAAGCGAGTGTTCTTGACCACAAGCTGCACATTTTTGCCCTGCTTGTGAAAAAGAAATGGCGCCTCACCGGCCATCGCGGCGGCGTAGAAGCCGCGCTCGCCGATGCCGGAATCAATTGTCATCGACACGAGATAAATTTTGTCGAGTTGGTCAGGCAAAATTTCGAGGAAGAGTTTTTCTTCCGTGCGATAGAGCGTAAAGAGACCTTTGATCACCTGGGCGTCTTTGACGATCTCCGCGAAGGGTTTGTCTTTCGGCGGCTCTGGCTTGTCGGCCGTCGCGGGTTTCTTTTGCTCAGTCGCCGGAGAAGTTGATGGGGAGGCCGCCGGCGCAGCCGGACCCGGTTGCTGCGGCTGCTGGGCAACAATCATCGAGGTACACAGAAGCAGTATTGAGAAAAGGGAACCGGTTCGGTTTTTCATGTCTACTCCTTAGATCGAAATGGGAAACGATCAGACTTTGAGAACCCGCGGGGAATCGCCCTCGGGAGTGGAAGCAACTAGAGCAGCGCAGGAAAACTAAGTTCGGAGCAATACTTCAGCTTAGCAAGGCCGTAGCATAGCGATTCAATAAAGGTATGAGGGTTGGAATTATTACTCGTTAAGCAGAAAAGGTAAAGCTTTTCTCTGCGTAATCTCTGCGTTCTCTGCGTCTCTGCGGTGATTGTTTGCTAACCAATTTTAACCGCAGAGACGCAGAGTACGCAGAGATTACGCAGAGAGTTCATGGCTCAACGCGTGGGCGAGGAGGTCAACGGCTTCTTTTGTTTGTACTGCCAGGCGCAGGTATTGCTCAGATGAGCCGATCTTGTTGCTGCATTCCCGTACCATCAATCCATACTGTTCCAACAATCGATCTCTCAGCTTGCGGCCGGGTACGTTCGGTGGCAACTCAACGTAGAGAAAATTAGCCTTTGAAGGAAACACTCGTAAGCCGTGAATCCGTTCGAGTTGATTCAGCATATACGTTCTGTCTTGTGCGACGAGGGCAAGGCTTTGCCGGAACTCATCCTTAAACTCGGCCAGCGTTTTGAGTATGTATGCGGCGAGGCCATTGACGTTCCAGAACGGCAGTTCAGATCTGAGCTGATCGGCAGATCGGGAATTCATTGCGGCGTAACCGAGTCGAACTCCATGCCAGCCTAACGACTTACCAAGACTCTTAACAACCACGACGTTCTGCGCCCTCGGTATCAACGTCACCGCGCTTTCCAGATCCGAAAAATCAAGGAACGACTCGTCAATTACAATCAGCTCTACTTCGGGCAGACTGAGTACGAGCTCTTCAATTTCGACGGCTTTGAACCATGCTCCAGTTGGATTGTTTGGATTTGAGATCACCAGCATCCTCACACCAAGCTCGGTGGCGCGCGAAACTAATTCCGCAACCTCGAGACGAAAGTTTTTCTCAATGTCGTGTTTGATCGTATGGAGTGGAATGCCGAGTTCGTTTGGCAAATCCGTCCACCGGCTAAACGTGGGAATCGGTGTGAGTATTGGACCACGGGTGAGGTGGCAAAGGCGCGTGATGATCTCTGTCGATCCATTTGCAGGTACGATGCACTCCGGCGGAACCCCGGCAATCCCGGCAATGTGTTGCGCGTGCACTTCGGCATAGTCTGGATAGTATCGAAGTATTTCAGGTAAACGCTCCGCAATGCGTTGGACCATCTGCGGCGGCGGGAAATGCAGATTAACCGGTATACAGAAGTCCAACAGCGGCCCCTCGTAGACAGCGCTTTCTTTGACCGAAAAAAAGGATGGGTTGTGCGAACTCACGTTGAAGAGATCGGCGACTGTGTTGCTCATATGCGCTCTCCTTTAATTTGACGTGTAACTAGGAAATTTCTTCCATTGAAAGTGGAGGAGAGTGGTGATCACACGATCAAGAACGGATTGGCATGTATAATCCTGCGGCGTGAGGGCAAATTTCTGGCAACGACTGGGCGTTTCTCTCTTCAACCCGGTCGATATCTCATTCCTCGTATTCTTCCGCATCGTCTTCGGCGGCATCATGCTGTGGGAAGTCTATCGTTACTTCACCAACGGCTGGATCACGCGTTACTACGTCGAACCTGCTCTCACTTTTACTTACTATGGGTTCAGTTGGGTGAAGCCGTGGCCCGGGTCCGGGATGTACATACACTTTTTCGTGCTCGGTCTGGCCGCCGCGTGCGTGATGGTGGGATTCCTTTACCGCATTGCCGCGCCCGTCTTCTTTCTGGGTTTTACATACTTTTTTCTACTAGACCAAACGCGTTATCTGAATCACTTCTACCTGGTTTGCCTCATCAGTTTTCTAATGTGTTTTCTTCCGGCCGAACGCGCTTTTTCCGTCGATGCGTTGCTGCGTCCGAAGATTCGATCAGACGTCGTTCCGGCGTGGACGTTGTGGTTACTACGACTGCAAGTCGGCATACCATATTTCTACGGCGGCCTGGCCAAGCTTAACAGCGATTGGATACATGGCGGCGAGCCAATGCGCTCGTGGTTACGTCCGCTGACGAAAGTGCCGGGCGGTGGTCCAATCTTTACGTCTGACGGGGTTGTTTACAGTTTTGTGATCGGCGGGTTGCTGCTTGACTTGCTGGTCGTGCCGCTATTGCTTTGGCGACGCACGCGAATCTTCGCACTCGTAGCAGCAGTTTTATTCAATCTGCTCAACTCGGTGATATTCGATATCGGCATCTTTCCGTGGCTAATGCTGGGCGCACTGTTGATTTATTTTCCTCCCGGCCTCATGCGACGCTTCGCGCACGCGTTTATGTCGCCAGGCGAGGAGTTTGTCGAGACGGCGCCGGCGCCAGCCGCCGTAAGCAACAGTTATCCGGCATTATCAACGTCGCAAAAAGTAGTGGTGGGAGTCCTGGCAGCTTACTTTGCTGTCCAGCTTATTCTTCCGCTGCGTCATTACCTCTATCCGGGCGACGTGAGTTGGACCGAAGAAGGACACAATTTTTCGTGGCATATGAAGTTGCGCACGAAGACTGGCGAGGCCGTTTATACGGTCACACATCCGGCCAGCGGGCAAACCTGGACCATCAAGCCGGAGGACTATCTAAAATCTCACCAGGTAGTGAAGATGACCACTAAGCCGGACCTGATCCTGCACTTCGGACACTTTCTGGCGGAAGAGAAACGGCGTGAAGGTTACGACGATGTTGAAGTGCGCGCCCACGTAATGGTCTCTCTCAACGGCCGCCCACCGCAGTTGCTGATCGATCCGAATGTAGATTTGGCTAAGGAAGAAGTAGGTCTCTTACCCGCGCGCTGGATCGTCCCGCTCACGACACCGCTCGTAGTAAGGCGATAGCGCACTCGATGGTCCGTTCTGTTGGATCAAGAAGAACTTTGTTCTCTATTCAAGACGACGGCTGAAACGTTTTATTGACGTAAGACATATGTTTTAGATACCTGGCTATTAAAGCGTTATCGTTTCTCGACGGAGTCGGGTTCCTTAAAGTCCCATGCATAGCTTTCAACGGGACTAACCAATCAGAGAAATACTATGGGAATAATCGATGTTGTAAAAATCCTGGGGTATGGAGTTATTGGGTTGGGCTTTCTGTTAGCGTTCATGGCTTACAGATTGCTCTCAGAGGAACAAAAGAAACCAAGGCCAACAGATAAAATGTTGAAGGCAATTAGAGAATATATGTATTTCTCGATTGCAATTACGATTTTGGGCGGCGCGTTCCTGATGGTCGATAAGTTTGTTCCGGTGCTCGCGTCGCGAAACGGGGAATCACAGCCTGGTCCAACTCCGACTCTAACTCCCACTCCGTCTCCACCTCAGGTGAAGGTTGAACTAAGTGAAGACATCGGCAACGTATTACGGGACGTTGAGCTCGTCGACGGAGCTGCGAAGATTGTTGTTACAGGTAATTCACAAGGAGTTTTTGGAACGAACGCAACGGTTTTTGCTTGCTCACAATATGATGAGATCGAGTGGTGGTGTAGGCGTGCCGACGTGAGGAGAGACGGCACCTGGTCGGCTAATTTATATCCCAAAGGTCCAAATCCTCCCTTTAAGGATGAATCGGAAGTTAGATTGATGGCGATTGTTAAATCGGTCGATAACTCACTACCAAATTCCAAAGGTAACGAGGAGTTTCCAGAGAGCGACATCGACCGGTTTACCGTGAAGTCGTCTCGAAAAAACGTAAAGATCTATCTAAAGAATAACTAGTTAGCCTCTGGGCTTTGATGTTATGAAGCAAGTGCCTCCCGCCTTGAGTAAACTCAGGGCTGTCTTAATGGTCTCTCTCTGGATCGTGCCCCTCACGACGCCGCTCGTAAGGCGATAGATTTAAATCTGCTTTCTCCACCACTCGACAGCTCGCTCAACAGACAGGACGCGAACCTGTTTATCATCGAAGATAAAAGTATAGCTAAGCGGGATCCGGCTGTCGCTCAATCCATCAACGATCGCGCGCAAACCATAGCTCAGACTAATCACCTCAACGCTTGTATTGGCCCACGGATATCCATCGCCATCTAACGATTTGCGCGGCGACGAATCTCTGCCCGGCTGATAATCCAAGATAATCGGAATGCCGCTCTCTCGACTGAAGGACTCAACCGAAGCCTTGACTGATTTGACATACAAGCCACTAACTTTCTGTTTCTGAATGCGTTCCCAGAGTTCACGATCCAGGTGTCGATTGAGCTCGCTGATGATCTCACTGCGATAGCGGTAAGAGGGACTAGCCGCGAGGTCAATCAACTTCGGCCATGTTCTTCGTTCTCCGATTTGCGCCAGGGCGAGGCCAGCCTCGTTACTCACCCACTCATCACCCGTGACCTTTGTGTCCAATAGCAACAGCAGATCATCTACGGCTTCTCTAGCGCCGAGTGCAGCGAGCGCCATTGCTGCTGACCCTTGTAAAAACGTATTGGATTCTCTCCCGCGCGCGTAGTTTCTCAGCACTGGAATCGCCTCGCGTGCTCCAAGCTTGCCCAGGCAATTCATGATATCGCGGCGTATATTGCTGTCTGTGCCCGTGTCCTCCGGGTTGTCACCCAGCACAGTGCGGCTTTCGAGCACAGCAACAAATGCAGGTGCAATAGCGTGCGCTTTTACTTGTAAGATGAACTCCAGCATTTCAGTGCGACGTCTCAAATCGCTCACGGTCGCCCTTTTGACAGCAAGCGGGATCGCGCGTGTCTCGCCGAAATAAATTAAAGCGGCCAGCGCATAAGCTTGCGTCTGGGCGCTTTGGTTGGCTTCAGTAAGTTTCCACACTGCCTGCGCGTGCTCGCGTGCGTTGAACTTAACCAGCGCATCCAAAGCCCAGTAGCGAACGGTTTCGCTCTGATCTTCGAGAAGCTTCACCACATCAACAGCAGCCTCTCTGGCGTTGACGTTCACTAAACTGGTTAGGGCGTAGTTTCGCTGGCCTTCGTCCTTGTCTCGCAGGAGCGCGATGAGAGGCGCGACCGCCTCTTTCGCGCGCAGGCTGACGAGTGTTGCGAGCGCCCTACGCCGAATGTTCTCGCGTGGTGATTGCAGCAATGGCACGATCTGCGGCGCACTCTCGACCGCCTGCATCGTTTCCAGTACCCGAAGAATGGTTAATTGGATACCTGGTGTGGCGTCACGTAAGTAACGCGTGAGGAGTTTAGCCGGCACCTTCAGCTTGAATTTGCTGATAACGTGATCGATTTTCCACCACGTTGTCCCTGCGTGACGTTCATCAACCTGCTGCAAATTTCCGGCAAGGATGGTTTGGACGACGATTGAATAATCTGAAGCGGGAAGGTCATAAGTTAAAACAAGCTGTGGACGGTGAGTGTCCCGCTTGACTGTTACCAGCTCGTCTAAGACGCCGACTCGCTCATATATGTCTGGCGAATTTAATCTCTCGACCACCCTCGGGATGTTGCGCAAAATAGCAGGCGAGAGTTCCTGTGCGACCGTCGCACGTGCGTGGGCCAGTCCACTCAAAATCAGGGT
>DASTTS010000564.1:0-7712 GCA_035760085.1 Pyrinomonadaceae bacterium | reverse complement strand
CTCGGCCTCATCCTTCGATTTGTGCTGAGCAGTAGTCGATGCACGCTGTGCTTCGCCAACAAGTTGTTGATAAGGTCGCAGCAACCAGCGCAGCACGAGCAAAATACACAACAAGCTGCCGAGCAGGATCGCAAACACGACCGCCAACAGGAAGAGTCCTGCGAGCATCGTCAGTCCGGATTGGAAACGATTGCGATATGTCACCGGAATTGGCCTGCGTACCACTCGACTAACGGCGCGCCGAAGAGCAGTGCGGCGATCGCGCCGAGCCCGAGAAAGACACCGAACGGAAGCAGCATCTGCATGTTTCGCTGGCCCTGCCGCGCCATCAGCAAAATCCCGATAATGGAGCCACCCAATACGCCAACAAAGATCGTTAGAATCGTCAGTCGCCAACCGAGATAAGCGCCGACCATAAACATCATCTTCACGTCGCCGAGTCCCATCGCTTCGATGCCGCGCAGTTTCTCCCACGTCCAGCCCATCAACCAGAGCGACCCGCCGCCAATCAACGCGCCAATCAACGCTCCAGCGAGTGAAACAACCCACAGCGGCATCCCGTCGAGCGCACCGTGTGCGAGCGAGGGAACGTCGTCGAAGTGCGGTGTGCCTGTGAGTAAAGGAATGGTGACACGTGCGATGAGAGCGAACACGATCCCCGGATAAGTGATCACGTTCGGCAGAATCATGTGTTCGGCGTCGATAAAAACAAGCGCGAGCAAAGCGGAAGCAAAGACGAGATCGAAAGGCAACGCAGCACTTAAACCGTCGTGCCAGGCGATGCCAACGAACAACAACGCAGTCAGCAGCTCAACCGCAGGATAACGAATTGAGATGTGTTCTTTACACTTGCGACACTTCGCGCCCAGCAACACGTAACTCAGTACCGGAATGTTGTCGTAGAAAGCGATCACTGCGCCACACGAAGTACAGCGCGAGTTGGGAAACACGATCGACTCTTCGAGCGGAACGCGATGAATTACGACGTTGAGAAAACTCCCGATGATCGCGCCAAAAATTCCGGCGATCACGTAACCAACAACAGGGGGAACGAGGTTCAAATCAATCATCTTGATCCGTTTTTATTCGTCTTATCCGCGGTCTGCTTTTCCCAAAGCATCAAGTGTTTCAAAAATGCATGATGCGCGGCGAAGCTCGCAATCGTAAAGCCTGCAAATCCGTCTCGTAAACCACCTTTTAAGATCAAACTACGAATGAACGCGGCTGGTCCAGCCGAAGCAACGCCGAGAACTGACGTGCGCCGGCCTTCTTCAAACATCTGGCGGGCAGCGAGTGGCGCATAGCGCTCGCCGATCATGCGGTGATGATGGGCGGCGTTTTCTGAGGTGTAATGTAGCAAGTCGCCGTTGAGTCGCTCGACACGCGCGCCCGGATCCATCGTCACGGATTCGTGAATGTGACGTTGTTTCCAGTGGCCTTTGGTTTTCTTGAATAGTCGTAACTGTCGATCGGGATACCAGCCGCCGCCGCGGATCCAGCGTCCCTGGTAAAAAGTGCGACGCGCGATCTGGTAACCATCGGCGAGATCGGTGCGTTGCTTTAAAGTTTCGATTGAGTTTTTGAGTTCGTCGGAGACGCGTTCGTCGGCGTCGAGACTGAAGATCCACTCGTGATGAGCTTGTTCGACAGCGAACTGTTTCTGCGCGCCAAAACCGGGCCAGGGATTTATGATCACGCGCGCACCGCAGGCTGCTGCGAGCTCGCGCGTGGCGTCAGTCGACTCTGAATCCACCACTACGATCTCATCGGCCCACGCGACTGATTCGCAGGCTGCTTTGATATTCGATTCTTCGTTGAATGTGATGATGGTGGCGCTAATCTTCATCCGGGAATATCTTAACGTACCCCGGCATACGTGATGGTAAGAAATATGCTCTCGCAGCGGCGCAACGGCGCAAAGAAAAACCGCAAAAAGGGTATTTCAACCCCTCTTTGCGGCTTCTTTGCGCCGTTGCGCCGCTGCGAGAGAAATATTTTCCGCGGACTATAGCCTTATGGGCGTACGGGCGTGTCGACCACCACGTTGTTCGCTCGCAAAGTCGTTGATGTAGCACGCTGCAACTCGGCCAGCGCCTTGTTGTAGTCAGTCTCTGCTCGCAACTCGGAAGCACGCGCGTTCGCGAGTGCGTTCTCACGCTGGAACAGAAGGAACGTCGTCGAACGTCCCACCTGGTACAACCGCTGCTCACCTTCGAGTTGCATCTCCGCGTTCACTCGCGCCTCACGCGCCGAGAGCACGCGCTGTCGCGCAGACTCAACTGCCTGAGCCGAGTTACGAACGTCAACCTCGATGATCTGCTCCTGCGATCTCACCGTCGCCTGCAACTGCTCCTTTTGAATGCGAGCACCGGCGAGGTTCGCTTCCGCAGTCTTGTTCTTGAACGGGAAGGAAATCGCCACGCCGACCCTGATGTTGCGTGTGTCGCCGCCGAACAGGTTGCGAAGGGTCTGTCCATAACCACCGACCAGCGTCGGGTTAATCGTATTCGCTTCCACGGCAGTTGACGGTACAACCGCCACGGGAAGGCCCTGCGCTCTCTGAATAGCTTGAATCTCAGAGAGTAAGAACGCAGATGGATCCAATAATGGATTGCCGACGATCAAAGGCACCGTGCTACCCGGAGGCACAACGGTTCCGAGGCTCGTTCCAGCCAAACCCGTCAGCGCCAATGTGCCAACCAAATCGATTTGCGGCTTGGTCTGATTCTTGAAGTAGGTGATATCGATATCGTTGATATCGTTCTGCAAACGCAGGCGCCGCAACTCCGGACGATTATCGCGTGCTGCTTTCAAAGCATCATCGAGATTCACCGGGGTTGTATCAAACTTCGGAGTGTCGGTCGGCGTGAGCTGTGCAGACCACTCGGGCGTGTTCGGATTCTTGAAGATCAAAACCTTCAGGTTGTTTTCGGAAATCGCGACTGCCTGAATCGCGGAATACAACGCCGTCTCACGATTCGCGAGCTCGGTTTGAACTTCCGCTCTCTCGAGTGGAGCTTTCGCACCCGCTGCGATCTGAGCTTCGATGTTTCGCAAGCTCTCACGCGAAAGGTTCAGGTTCGCAAGCTGGTTCTGCTGATCGCGGAGTGCGAAAACCAGTTCCCAGTATGCCTGCTGCACACGGTTGATAATGTCGATCGTCCGCTGGCGAAAGTCTGCGTCTGTTTGGTCCAAACGCTTGCGTTGAACACGAATCTGCCGGCGGTTGTTATCGATTGACCGATCACGCAGCAGTGGCTGTGTGAACCCTAACGACAGGTTCGACGAGTAGAACGGGTTCAGCAAGCTGAAACTGTTACTCGTGTTCGTATGCGAGTTTGAAAATTGGAGAAAGTAGTTTCCGCCGCCCTTGCCAAACTGCTTCTGCACTGACGGGCTTAATGAATAGGTTGTGGTGCTGGTCACGGAACCGCCGCCCAGCGAGCTCTGCTGTGGCGAGACGCTCTTGTCGTATTGCGGTGTGACTGCGAAGATCGGATCGAAGATTCCCTCCAGTGCGCGCAACTGAGTTTCGGCGATGCGAACGTCGTCACGTGCGACTTCGATGTCGTTATTGTTTTCGAGCGCACGCCTGATCGCGTCGTTCAACGACAGCGGCACCGACTCGCTACCCACACCTAAACGCGACAGACTCGGCACTGGCGGCAACGGCTTCGCCTGGAAAGTGGGAATGACCGGTTCGCGCAGTGGTTCGGACGATGGCTCGGTCGATCCACCCGGCACACTGCCCGCTGGAGTCCTCGGTGACGGTGTTGCTGTCGGAGTTTGGGGACGAACAGTGGTTCCTGGCGGCTGGCTCGGACTTACTTGCTGCGTTCCCGGAGGCGCCGTTGGATTTTGGGTTGGCGACGTGGTGCCGGGAATCGGATCCTGACCTGGTGGCCTCGTTGGATCGCCAGGTGCCGGCGTTGGTCGCGGCGTCGCAGTCGGTACCTGCGCGAGTGCGGCGTTCGCTCCAGCGACGAGGAGTGATGCCAGAATCACCGGCCTAACTAACTTAGTAGATATCAAATTAAACATCAGACGACGAGCTCCTTAAACATATTTCCTTCTAATCTCAACGGTTAACCAAAGGAAGAGCGGGACATTCTGGCAAACGAAGGTCCACAGTATCAAGCCTTTACTACGTTACCTCAATAATTGCAGTTTCAAAAACTTGGCTAAACGCTGGCTTGACAGGCCGAAACGCGCCGCATAATCTTGCGTTTCTCTTGTTAGAGACACTGCGGGGCTACTCCAGGTTACAAAGGCGCGCGACGCCCGGGCAGAATACTGTCCCAAATTTGCAACCGGTCTTGTCCCACAATCGAGACGACATTCATTAACATTCATTAACACCTGGAGGATTTTCGGCAATGGCGGTGAAGGTTGGCATCAACGGATTTGGTCGCATTGGCAGAAACATTTTTCGCACATCAATCGGTGATCCAGACATCGACTTTGTAGCCGTCAACGATCTGACCGACACCCGCACTCTCGCGCATTTGCTGAAATACGACTCGGTGCTCGGGAACCTGGAGCATCAGATCACCTCCACGGAAAACGGAATCAGTGTCGAGGGTGAGGAGTTTCGCGTGTTCTCGCAGCGCGATCCCGCGGCGATCGACTGGGAGTCAGTCGGTGCAGAGATCGTGATTGAGTCGACCGGAATTTTCACAAAGGCCGAAGACGCGAAGAAGCACCTGCGTGGTCCGGTGAAGAAGGTGATCATTTCGGCGCCTGCGAAGAATGAAGACATCACGATCGTTCTGGGCGTGAACGAAGAGAATTATGATCCGGCTGCGCATCACATCATTTCAAACGCGTCGTGCACGACGAATTGTCTGGCACCGGTGGCGAAAGTGGTCCACGAGAAGTTTGGCATTCGCTCGGCGCAGATGACGACGATCCACTCGTACACAAACGATCAGCAACTCCTGGATCTGCCGCACAAAGATTTGCGACGTGCACGTGCGGCAGCGTTGTCGATGATTCCGACTTCGACTGGCGCCGCAAAAGCAGTCGCGCTCGTGTTGCCGGAGTTGAAAGGAAAGTTTGATGGCATTTCGGTGCGTGTGCCGACGCCGAATGTGTCGCTCGTTGACGTGGTGATGGAACTCGAAAAGGAGACCACGGCGGATGATGTGAATCGTGCGTTCAAGGATGCGGCGAATGAAGAGTTGCGCGGCATTCTTGCTTTCTCTGAAGAGCCACTCGTGTCGAGCGACTTCAAGCGGAATTCAAATTCTTCGATCGTGGATGCGGAATATACAAAGGTAATCGGCGGAACGATGTTGAAAGTGCTCTCATGGTACGACAACGAGTGGGGCTATTCATGCCGCGTCCGGGATTTGATCAAATACATCGCTTCCAAAGGTCTATAGGATTCATCTGGTCAATCCTGAAAATCCTGTAATCCTGTGAAAAAACTGTCGATCAAAGATCTTACTCTTCCCGGCCAGCGGCTGTTTATCCGCGTCGACTTCAACGTGCCGATCAAAGACGGCAAAGTTGACGACGATTCACGCATCACAGCTTCACTGCCGACAATTCAATACGCCATCGATCATGGCGCGCGTGTGATTCTCGCATCGCATCTCGGTCGTCCGAAGGGCGAGCGTATTGATAAATATAGTCTACGCCCCGTCGCCGAACATCTTTCGGAGTTGTTGAAAAAGCCTGTCGCGTTTGCCGAAGACTGTGTTGGCGAAGCGGCTGAGTCGAAAGTGAATGCGCTCGGCGATGGCGACGTCGTATTGCTCGAGAACCTCCGCTTTCACGCTGAAGAAGAGAAGAACGACGAGGGATTCGCAAAGCAGTTAGCATCGCTTTGTGATCTCTACGTCAACGACGCATTCGGCACAGCTCATCGTGCGCATGCGTCGACTGCCGGCATAACACATCACGTCTCAAAAGCTGCGGCTGGATTGTTGATGGAGAAGGAGCTCGATTATCTCGGCCGCGCGATTAACAATCCCGAGCATCCGTTTGTTGCAATCCTCGGCGGCGCCAAAGTTTCCGACAAGATTCCCGTCATCAATGCATTGGTCGATCGTGGCGTCGACAAGATCTTGATCGGCGGCGCGATGGCTTACACGTTTTTGAAAGCTGAAGGATTTACAGTCGGCAAGTCGCTGGTTGAAGACAGCATGTTATCGACCGCGCTCGAGATCAAGAAACGTGCGGAAGAGAAGGGAATTGTTTTTCTGCTCCCAACTGATCATCAAGTCGTCGACAGCTACGAGCCAATCAAGGGCGAGCAGATCGTCACCAAAACGATCCCGATCGAGTTCACCAACATCGGCCTCGTCGGTATGGACATCGGTGTCGAGACCGTCGCCCATTTCGCGGCAGCACTGCAAGACGCGAAGATGATCATCTGGAACGGTCCGATGGGCGTCTTCGAAGAACCGCCATTCGATCAAGGCACGATCGGTGTCGCCAAAGCCGTCGCCGAAGCCGCCGAACGCGGTGCTGTTGCTATTGTGGGCGGCGGCGACTCAGTGTCCGCCGTCACACGCGCCGGCGTCGCCGACAAAATCACCCACATCTCAACCGGCGGCGGCGCCACCCTGGAATTTCTCGCCGGCGAAGAACTCCCCGGCGTCACCGCACTCACTGATAAGTAGCACTCACTGTCGCGGTAAGTAAGTGATCAAAAAGCTCCCAGGTAAGTTGCTCAATGCTGTGGGCGAGGCACGTTGCCGGATCTTCGATTGGCGGCATGGGGTCAGCACTTGCGGCGATGCTAAGTTAAACGAGTTGACGCTTGTAGGTAACAATGCCGAGCATGCAGTGTTTTATCACGCGGCTCATCCGAAGTTTCTATTTGAAGTATTCAGCTCTTTAAAGATCGACTACCCCTCTTACACGTTTGTAGATTTCGGTTCTGGAAAGGGTCGCGCGCTGCTCGTTGCTTCAGAGTTTCCTTTTTCTGAGATCATTGGTGTCGAATTAGCTACTGAGCTGCATGACATCGCCGCTCGAAACATTCGCAGCTATCGAAGCACGACTCAGAAATGTAAGAACGTCCAGAGCCTAAACGTCGATGCCGCGGAATTCGAACTGCCACTGACGCCGCTCGTCTTATACCTCTTCAATCCTTTTCGTCCTGCTGTTCTGATTCCCGTGCTGCAACGTCTCCAACGCTCGCTTAACTCACAGCCACGTGACGTGACGTTGATCTATGCAGCACCTTTTCATGCCGCTCTCATTGAACAGCACACTGCGCTCAAGTGTGTGGAACAGTCGATTTACCACAATACCTACCGGTTCGAACATCAGTGATGATGTCTAAGCGCCCGACGCATCGGTGCTTTCAAGCTGACCGGAAGAGCGTTGAACATGTTTCTGCCGGATTGAGACAAGGCTTCTTTTAGCTCGTAACGATGCAACAATGTCCGATCGATGCGGTAGCGGTAAACAGGGACGATGTTTCCTCCCATCCGCCGCACGAAGAGGTGCGCTCCACCCAGACTGTAACGTTTGTAGCCCTCGCCACATGCCCACTCAACAATGCGCCACTGCAATAAGTCATTGGGCCTGAGCTTGAGATATTCTTCCAAAGAACTGTTCGCGGCATATTCGATCATCGCCCCTGGATATAAACGAATGATTGTTGCAGCGATGAGTTTACCCTCGTAACGAACGAGGAAGAGCCGGCGATTCTCTAGAGTGAGGGCCTCTTTCAGAACCTCAAAAGAAGTGGGTTC
>DASTTS010000563.1:0-6429 GCA_035760085.1 Pyrinomonadaceae bacterium | reverse complement strand
AGATGGCCGTCGCGCAGGCGCATCTCGGCGACAACGCGCTCGTAATCGTGCTTTCCCATGAAGCGGTCGAGCGGACTAAAACCGCCCACTGCGAGCAGTTCCAGATCGCAGATCGCCCGCTCGGACAGGCGCACGGTCGGGAGTGTTTTAGCGTATGCGAGAGTTTCCGGAAGCTCTTCTGGACGGATCACCAAATCATGTTAACAACAATCCTGAAATTCCTGAAAATCCTGCAATCCTGTCAACAGCTTTCTACAGGATTGCAAGATTTCACAGGATTAACATGATGCCGTAATATACCTGAGAATGTGTGGAATCGTAGGGATCGTTCGAAACGACGGGAAGCCGGTTGACGAGCAACTGCTGGCGCGGATGAACGACGCCATTCGTCACCGCGGTCCTGACGAGGACGGCTTCTACGTCAACGGCTCCGCCGGCCTCGCGATGCGCCGCCTTGCGATCATCGATCTCAAGTGCGGGCAGCAACCAATCCATAACGCCGATCGCAGCTCGTGGATCGTCTTCAACGGCGAGATCTACAACTATCTCGAGCTGCGCGAGAAACTCGAAAAACTCGGCCATACGTTCTACACCAACAGCGACACCGAAGCCATCGTTCACGCCTACGATCAGTTTGGCACGGACTGCCCGAAACACCTGCGCGGCATGTTTGCCTTCGCGATCTGGAACGAGCGCACGCAGGAACTGTTTCTCGCGCGCGATCGCGTTGGTAAAAAGCCGCTGCTTTATGCGGACGTGAACGGGCAGCTAATCTTCGGATCGGAATTCAGCGCGCTGCTGCTGCATCCGGATGTGAGTCGCGATGTGCAACCGGAAGCGCTCGATTACTACCTCTCGTTCATGTGCATTCCCGCGCCGCTCACCGCGTATCGCGCGATTCGCAAGCTCGAACCTGGACACTGGCTGCGCTGGCGCAACGGCAATGTGGAGATACAACGCTACTGGCAGCCTGACTTCACGAAGAAGATTGACATCAGCGAAGAAGAAGCAGGTGAACGCACGGTCGAGATACTCCGTGAAGCAGTGCGTGTGCGTTTGATGTCGGAAGTGCCGCTCGGTGCGTTTCTATCCGGCGGCATCGACTCGAGCGCCGTCGTCGCATTGATGAGCCAGGAGTCGAGCGAACGCGTCAAAACATTTTCGATCGGTTTTGACGAACAGGACTTCAGCGAGCTTCATCACGCACGACGCATCGCCGAGCACGTCGGCGCCGATCATCACGAGTTCATCGTGCGGCCTGATGCGATCGAAGTTTTGCCGACGCTGGTCGAACACTACGGCGAGCCGTACGCAGACTCGTCCGCGGTTCCGACTTACTACGTCGCGAAAGAGACGCGCAGGCACGTCACGGTTGCTTTGAATGGTGATGGTGGTGATGAGTCGTTCGCAGGTTACGAGCGTTACATCGCGATGGGTCTCGCCGAGAAGTACCGGCGCGTGCCGTCGTTTTTGCGCGAATCGGTGATTAAAGAGACAGTGAACCTGCTGCCCAACGGAACGAATGGTCGCAGCCGGATCAAGTCAGCGAAACGATTGCTCGAAGCGGTGTCGTTGCCGCGCGTCGATCGCTACACGCGTTGGGTCAGCGTCTTCAACGAGCAGACGAAGCAACCGCTCTATTCCGATTTCTTTCGCGAGCAGACGGCAAGCGCGAACCCGACCGGATTGCTGGCCCAGTGGTTCAAGCGCGCGAATGGCATCGGCATCCTCGATGCGATGTTGTTGACGGATCAAATGACTTACCTGCCGAACGATCTGCTTGTGAAGGTCGATATCGCGACGATGGCAGTTTCACTCGAAGCACGTTCGCCGTTTCTCGATCATCATGTGATCGAGTTTGCCGCGAGCCTGCCGCAGAATCTGAAGCTGCGACGATTGACGAGCAAGTACCTTTTGAAGAAAGTGCTGCGCAAACTGCTGCCAACCGAGAATCTCAACCGTCGCAAGATGGGTTTTGGTGTTCCGATCGGGCATTGGTTCCGCGGGAAGATGCAGCCGTTCCTGCGCGAGGTTGTGCTTTCTGAGAAAGCGTTGCGGCGAGGTTTGTTCAAGCCTGAAGCAGTGCGGCAGCTGATCGAGTTGCACACGCGCGGCGAGCGCGACTATTCGCACCAGCTTTGGACGCTGCTGATGCTCGAGTTGTGGTTTCAGCGGTTTATTGATTAAAAGAATTTTTCTCCCGCAAAGACGCAAAGGCGCAAAGCCTGCCGGGCTCCAAGAGTGGTTTCTTTGCATCTTCCTTTGCGGCTTTGCGCCTTTGCGGGAGAAATAATTTGTTGCCCATGCAGTCGCCAAATAAAATCGAGGAGTTTGCGGGCCAACGGATCCTGGCGATGGATCCGCGGTCGGAGAAGAAGCTACGCGCGTGTGCGGCGTGCGGCTCGAGCGACGCGCAACCGCTTGGTGTGAAGAACGAGCTTGAGATCGTGTCGTGCCGGAAATGCTCGACAGTCTACACACCTTACTCGCCGTGGTATTCGAGTGAGTACTATTACGACAGTTACTATCCGGAAGCGAGTCTGTCGCCGCCGGCGTTTATACAAACCCGTCTCGAAGAGATTACAGCGGAGTTTGCCCCGTACCGCCAAACAAACCGTCTGCTCGACATCGGCTGCGGCGCCGGCAACCTGCTCCTCGCGGCGCGGAAGAATGGTTGGACCGGATACGGCCTCGATGTTTCGATGAACGCAGTGAAGCACGTGCGCTCGCTCGGTTTTGAAGTGTTCCAGGGTGAACTTCAGAAGGCGGAGTTTCCGGCGCAACACTTCGACGTGATCACAGCCGCGGAGATTCTGGAACACTTGAGTGAGCCGCGTGTCTTGTTAGACGAAGTTGCACGACTGCTGCGTCCGGGCGGATTGTTCTGGACCACGACGCCTCATGCGCGTGGGTTGTCGGCGCGTGTGCTGGGTTTGAAGTGGCGCTGCATTTGGCCGCCGGAGCATCTACAGCTATTCTCCGCACGTGGCTTGAAAGGTTTGCTGCGCGACGTTGGCTTTCGCGAGATACGCGTCCGAACCACGGGCGGCAATCCCTTTGAGATCTTTCACGCGCTGGGCCGCAAGAAGGACGCGCCCAAGACTGTGGACCAGCATTTCGATCGTGTGCTGACTGGTTACCAGTTGAACGAGTCGTTAATGAAGAGTCGCTCGCGCCGGGCTGTCAAAGACGTCATCAACGGCATGTTGAACGTGAGCCGCCTCGGCGATTCATTGAAGATCTACGCCACACGATAACTGTATGCATCCTGTAAATTCTGCAAATCCTGCAATCCTGTCAAAGACTTTCACAGGATTACATGATTCACAGGATTAACAGGATTACTCAATCAGGAGGAACCTTTGAAAGGCGTTGTTCTAGCTGGTGGCTTAGGGACGAGACTGCGTCCCCTCACTTCCGTCACAAACAAACATCTGCTGCCGGTCTACGACCAGCCGATGATCTACTACCCGATTCAGACACTCGTGAATGCGGGCATCACGGATATCATGGTGGTCACGGGTGGCAGCTCCGCCGGCGAATTCCTGCGTCTGCTCGGCAACGGAAAAGCGTTCGGGCTCAAACATCTCAACTACGCGTATCAGGAAGGCGAAGGCGGCATCGCGCACGCACTCGCACTCGTGGAACACTTCGCCTCCGGTGGTCCAGTTTGCGTGGTGCTCGGCGACAACATCATCGAGGGAAACATTCGTGATGCAGTTGAAGCTTATAAACGCCAGGGCCGCGGCGCAAAGATCATCTTGAAGGAAGTTCCCGACCCGCAGCGCTTCGGTGTTCCGCGTCTCGAAGGCAGTCGCGTTGTACGTATCGATGAGAAACCCGCGACGCCGCAGTCTCAGTACGCAGTGATCGGTATTTACATGTACGACGAGAAAGTCTACGACATCATTCGCTCGTTAAAACCGTCCGGTCGCGGCGAGCTCGAGATCACCGACGTCAACAACGCGTACATCGAACGCGACGAGATGACGTGGGAAGAGCTCAAAGGCTGGTGGACCGACGCGGGAACGTTTGAGAGCTTGTTGCGCGCGTCGAACCTCGTCTGGGATACAGGGGCCAACAAAATGTATTTCGAAGCGGAAGAGGTAGGTGCAAATGCCGGACAGGTTTAAAGAGGGCAAGATCAAGGGAGTAGTTGTTCGCGAGCTGAAGAAGTATTACGACACGCGCGGCTGGTTGACGGAGCTCTTCCGGCATGACGAGTTGGAGGAAGAGTTCTTTCCTGCGATGTCGTACATTTCGTCGACCAATCCCGGTATCACGCGGGGACCTCATGAACACCGTGACCAGGCTGATCTCTTCTGTTTCATCGGGCCATCGGACTTCAAGCTGCGGGTGTGGGATAACCGGAAAGATTCGGAGACGTTTGAGTGTGTGATGACGATGGTCGTGGGTGAGGGAAATCCGGCGGCGGTGTTGATACCGGCGGGCGTTGTGCATGGTTATCAGAATGTTGGTGATGTTGATGGAATTGTGATCAACTGTCCCAACCGGCTTTACGCCGGTGCCGGGCGGAAAGAGGAAGTGGATGAGATCCGGCACGAGAATGTTGGTGAATCGATTTTCAGAATGGATGATTGAGAGTCTTGTTTATCCTGTGAAATCTTGTACATCCTGTTCAATGTCTTACATGATTTACAAGATTTTCCAGGATTAACAAGATGAAAATCATTCGCATCATTGCCCGGTTGAACGTGGGTGGACCAGCGAAGCACGTCGTCTGGTTAACATCGGGGCTACAGGATGCGGGCTTCGAGACCCTGCTGGTGACGGGCACGGTCCCCGAAGGTGAGGGTGACATGAGCTACTTCGCGGATGAGCTCGGCGTCACGCCGCTCTACTTCCCGGAGATGAGCCGCGAGATATCTTTGAAAGACGGAATCACGGTTTGGAAACTGTTTCGACTCTTTTTGCGCGAGCGGCCCGACATCGTTCACACCCATACCGCGAAAGCCGGGACAGTCGGACGCACGGCCGGTTTCCTGTATCGCTGGCTTACGCCCGGCACGCTGATCGGCAGGCCACGCGAGTGCAAGTTTGTGCACACGTATCACGGGCACGTTTTTCACAGCTACTACGGCCGCAATCGCACGCGATTGTTTCTCGCGGTTGAAAGACTGCTGGCGCGGATAATCACGGATCGTTTGATCACGATCAGCAAACAGCAGAGTGTCGAGATTGGTGAGAAGTTTCGCGTCGGCCGCAGCGGGCAGATCAAAGTGATTCCGTTGGGCCTTGATCTGGATATCTTTTCAGATCATGCATCACGACGCGCGCGGTTTCGCCACTTGCTCTGTATTCCCGATCACACGATTCTCATCGGGATTGTCGGACGCTTGACGGAGATCAAGAACCATCAGATGTTTTTGAACGTCGTCGCACGTTTGAAAGAGATCGATCCGGCGTGTTGGCGGCAAGGTGCGGTGCGCTTCATCGTCATTGGCGACGGCGCTTTGCGCGAGACTCTTGAAGCACAAAGTGCAGCGTTCGGACTCGATAAAGACGTTATCTTTGTTGGCGAACGGAAAGATCCGGAGTATTTCTATCCGGCGCTTGATGTGGTCGCGCTTACGTCACGCAACGAAGGGACGCCGCTGACGCTGATCGAAGCGATGGCGAATGCGCGACCGGTGGTCGCGACGACTGTCGGCGGCGTGGTGGATCTGCTGGGCGACGTGGTTGAAGATGGTCCATACCAGGTTTGTCTTCGCGGCATCGGCGTCCCGCCCGGCGACGAAGAGGCCTTTGTCGCGGCCCTCAGCCGCATCATTCGCGATCGATCGTTGCGACAGGAGCTGGGCGAGCGCGGGCTCGAGTTTGCGGAAGTAAACTATTCAAAAGAGCGTCTGTTCGAAGATATAAAGGGCCTCTATGCAGAGCTGCGTCACAAGAAAACACAAAACGAATTGGGCCACAAAGAAGCACAAAACGCACAAAATGTAAGGAGTCGAGTTTGAGAGTACTTATCACAGGTGGCGCAGGTTTTATCGGATCGCATCTCAGCGACGCTTACATCAAGCGTGGCGATGAAGTTTACGTGATCGACGATCTTTCCACCGGCACGATCGAAAATATTCAACACCTGAAAAAGCACCCGCGTTTTCATTACACGATCGACACCGTTCACAACCATCCGCTCACTGCTGAGCTGATCGATCAATGTGACGTGATCTTTCATCTTGCGGCAGCAGTTGGCGTGAAGCTGATTGTCGAGAGTCCGGTGCGCACGATTGAGACGAACGTGCGCGGCACTGAAGTCGTCCTGTCTCTTGCGAATAAGAAAAAGAAAAAGGTTTTGATCGCGTCCACGTCCGAAGTCTACGGTCTCAGCTCCGATGTGCCGTTTCGCGAAGACGGGAACCTCGTGATGGGTGCGACGACGAAAGGTCGCTGGAGTTACGCGTGCTC
>DASTTS010000562.1:0-4339 GCA_035760085.1 Pyrinomonadaceae bacterium | reverse complement strand
TCAGTTCAGGTAAGGCAACACTGAACACTTTCGGCAGTGCCTGGGGATCACTCGAGCTTGGTGAACAACTGCCGCTCGGCGAGTACAGCATCCAGTTTTGGGATGAGGGTTACAAGCAGCAGATCGGAAGCGCGAAACTGTTTCGACTCGAGGAATACAAGCTGCCCGAGTTCAAAGTTGAAGTGAAAACGCCCGAGCAAGATGGCAAGAAGAAAGCTTTTCGAGTAGGAGAGAAAGTCGAAGTCGAGATCCAGGCCGACTATTACTTCGGTGGTCCAGTCACGAACGCATCTGTGGAAGTGGTTGTTTACCAGCTTCCGTTTTATCACTACTGGTATCCGTATCGTGAGTATTCGTGGTACTACGACGACATCGATCAGCGGCGCCAGAACTACTACGCGGGTCAGGGCCCCGTCGTCAAACGCGAAACGATCAAAACCGATGCGACCGGCAAAGCGAAGCTCGCTTTTGACACGCCTCGTGAAAACTACGGTCAGGATTATGAGTTTCGCATTGAAGCGCGTGTAGTGGATTCATCGCGACGCGAGATCATCTCGAGCGATCACGTCCGCGTGACGCGGCAGCGTTATTACGTTTACCCGCGGCCGGAAAAGAACATCTACCGTCCGAAAGACAAAGTCGCTGTGGACATCAAGGCGCTCGACGCGAATGAGCAACCGGTGCAAACCGAAGGCACAGTGAAAGTCACGCGTGATTATTGGTGGGAAATCTGGATCGATCCGCGTGGCCGCGAAGTCAAAGGCGAAGAACTGCGACAGCTACAACAACGATCGGAGTTCTTTCCGCCGCTCCCGACGCGACAAGGACGTTGGCGACTGAAGTTTCGCGGTTATCAACGCGACGAGATACTCACGCAAACGGTGAAGACTGACAGCGAGGGCGTTGCGCAACTTAACTTCACGCCCGATCGTGAAGGCTATTATCGCGTGGCGTGGCAGAGCAGCCAGGGCGTCGATGTGAAACGCGATCGTTTTCTGCCGCCGGTGAAAGCGGAAACGTATGTGTTCGTCGCGACAAACACGACGAGCGATCTCGGTTATCGCCGCGAAGGCCTCGAGATCGTGGTCGACAAAGACACATTCCGCGCGGGACAGACGGCGCCGGTCATGATCTCTGTACCTGTGCCTGATCGTTATGTGTTGTTCAGTGTCGAAGGTGAGGATTTGTTCAGCTACCAAGTGGTCCACGTCACCGGCAACACGAAGCTGATCGAGGTTCCGATCGAAGAGAAGCACATCCCAAACATTTATCTCAGCGCGATGATGATCAGCGACGCCGCGGCATATTCGGATACGAAACAGGTTGTCGTGCCGCCGGTCGAGCGCTTTCTGGACGTGGCGGTGAAAGCTGATCGCGAGCAATACCAGCCGCGAGAAGAAGGGACGCTGAACATCAGTGCGAAAGATGCATTCGGTCGTCCGGTGTCGGCGGAGATCGCTTTGGGACTTGTAGACGAATCAGTGAAATACATTCAGCAGGACTACGCCGGCGATCCGCGACAGTTTTATTACGGCACGAAACGGCAGCACACGGTAGCAACGCAGTCGACATTGGACCAGAAGGGTTATGCGCGTTTTGTGGAAGGTGAAAATGGTGTGCTGCGCGATCGTGACGAAGTCGAAGCTAACGAATATGACGATGTAGCAGCTCCGGTAACCAAGGATGAGTTTCGTAATGTCGCGGGTGCCGCAGGTGCAGGCCGTGCGGACATTTCGTCGGAGACTGATGGACTCCGCCGGAAGCAGGTTGCTGGATTGCCTGTCCAGGCTCGCCGTGGCGCAGACTTCGAAGCGCCCGCCGCCACTCCAGTTCCCCGTGAAGCTACCGCCGTACAGGAGCCGGTGGTGCAAGTGCGAAGTGATTTTCGCTCGACGATTCTCTGGTTGCCGGACGTGAAGACTGACGCTGATGGCACCGCCACCGTGAAGGTCAAATATCCTGACTCGTTAACAACGTGGTCCGCGACTGCACGGGTCGCGACTAGCGGAAACCAGTTCGGTATCGGCAATTCGACGACGCGAACGAAGCAGCCGCTGATCGTGCGACTCCAGGCGCCGCGATTCTTCGTCGTCGGCGATCAGGTCACGGTATCGGGTGTCATCAACAACAACACAAACGAAGCGATGTCGGTGATGCCCGAGCTGGATGCTGACGGTCTATCGGTGACTGGATTGCTCGTCGACGGCAAGCCCGTGAATAGTGCGCAATCGCCGGTGGAAGTTAAGGCGAACAGCGAGACGAGAGTCGATTGGCTTGTCGCTGTAAATCACGCGAGTGAAGCGAAGTTGCGAGTTGAAGCACGCGGCGCGAAGTATGCCGATGCGATGGAAAAGACGTTCACCATCTTCGAGCACGGCATCGAGAAGTTTGTTTCGCGGTCCGGCAAGATGCGTGGGGACAGTGTCTCAATCAAGCTCGATATTCCCAAAGAGCGGCGCGCGGACTCGACGAAACTGACCGTTCAGATCGCGCCCAGTATGGCGACGACGATGCTCGACGCGCTGCCGTACCTGATCGATTACCCGTACGGCTGCACTGAACAGACGATGAGTCGCTTTTTACCTGCAGTGATCACAGCGAAGACGCTTCGCGATCTCGGTCTTAAACCTGAGACGGCGATGAATAAGATCTTCGGCGGTATCGAAGAGTCAACGGCTTCAGCAACTCATCCCCAGGGCCGGAGAGATCTGAAAGAACTGCAGGCCATAACGAAACAATCTCTTGATCGTCTTTACGATTTTCAACACGCGGATGGTGGTTGGGGTTGGTGGAAAGACGGCGACAGCGATCACTTCATGACTGCGTACGTTGTTTGGGGCATGACGCTCGCCCGCCAGGCCGGCATCGATGTTAAGTTGGATGTCGTCGGGCGTGGCGTCGCATTCCTCAACAATGAGCTGGTCGAGGAAGAGACGAATTACGATTCGCAGGCGTGGATGCTTCACTCGCTCGCTGTGTATCACGCAATGCTGAAGTCATCGGAAGTGAGCAAGTTTCAGACGGTTGCTTTCGATAATCTCTGGAAGAATCGCGAGAAGCTGAATGCTTACACGCGCGCGTTACTTGCGCTCGCCGCGCACAACTTCGGGCTTAGAGATCAAGCGAAGACCCTCATCGCGAATCTTGAAAACGGTGTGAAGATTGATACGCGGCCTGACACTTCAATCGTGCAGCAAGGCGCGCAGTCATCCGATCCGTCAGTGATGGGGACGGCGCATTGGGGTGAGGATGGCGTTTACTGGCGCTGGTCCGAAGGTGGTGTCGAAGCAACCTCGTTTGCCTTGCGTGCGCTGCTGGCGATCGATCCGCAGAACAAGCTCGTCGAGCCAGTCACAAACTGGCTGGTGAAGAATCGTCGCGGTGCGCAGTGGAGCAACACGCGCGACACAGCGATCGTGGTGCTGACGTTGAATGATTACCTCCGTGTCAGTCGGGAAGTTCAGAGTGCGATGAGTTACCAGCTCGTTGTTAATGGAACTCCGGTCGCGACTAAACAGATCACAGCGGAAGACGCGTTGAGTGCGCCGAGCAAGTTTGCGATCTCACGCGAGCTGCTCCGTGATGGTGATAATGAGATCAGCATCGTGCGGAACAGTGGCAGTGGTCCGATCTACTTCTCGGCGGCGGCAGAGTTCTTTAGTTTGGAAGAGCCGCTGAAGCCGGCGGGGAACGAGATCTTCGTGCGACGCCAGTATTTCAAACTCGTCAATCATCAGACGTTGTTGAAAGGCATCGTCGCGGAAAGAGTGCCGTTGAATGATGGTGAAACGGTGAAGAGCGGGGATCGGATTGAAGTTGTGCTCACCGTCGAAGCGAAGAACAACTATGAGTACCTGTTGTTTGAAGATCTGAAGCCGGCGGGATTGGAGGCGGTGCAGATTCGCAGCGGTGAGAGTTTGTATGTACGCGAGTTGAAGTCGGGTGGCGGATTTACCGGAAGGCAGCGCTGGGTTTACCAGGAGTTGCGCGATCGGAAGGTGGCGCTATTCATCGACAAACTACCGGAAGGCATGTGGCAGCTCAGCTACGAGATGCGCGCCGAAGTGCCGGGCCAATTCCACGCCCTTCCGGTCCTGGGCCATGCGATGTACGTCCCTGAGATACGGACCAACGGTGCCGAAACACGCTTGAGGGTCACGGATGAGTTAGACAGGATGACAGGATTTACAGAATTTGCATGATGCATCCTGTAAATTCTTTCAATCCTGAAATCCTGTCACCGGATTTCATCCAGTCGCGCTTTCGCTTCCTGTATCATGGCGCGCACCTTCGCCAGATCATCAAGTGTGAGCGTTACAGTGGCGCGGTCGCAGATACC
>DASTTS010000561.1:0-5437 GCA_035760085.1 Pyrinomonadaceae bacterium | reverse complement strand
GCCGAGCCGCATCCGCACGACGCGCATTCGCAATCCAAATACACCCTGAAGCCGCTCATAATCCTCGCCGGTCACTTCCACATCGGACACTTTCTCGAACGACAAAACGCGCGAATAGAAATCAACGGAAGCATCCATATCTGAAACCGTCATGCCGATCGCTCCGACCTGCTCGACAACGGGAACCGTAGCCGGCTGGAGGAGGGGGACGCGCGTGCTGTTAAATGCGCGCGCGTCCGTCGGCGGGTGCTGAGCAGCCGTTTGAACAAAGATGCCCAGCGTAAGCAGTAAAACGAGAACTCTGGTCCGTTTCATTTCAATCGCTCCAGCAGGTGATCGCCGACGCGCAACGCGTTAGCCATGATCGTGAGCGCCGGATTCACCGCGCCGCTCGATGGAAAGAAGCTCGCATCGACAACGTAGAGATTATCGAGCTCATGCGCTTTGCAGTTGCGATCGAGCGCGGACGTCTTCGGATCTTCTCCGAAACGCACTGTGCCGTTCTGATGGGCCACCGCCGCGAGCGGCAAACGCTGGCCGAGATAAAGATTTCGCGCAAACAGTCCTTGATGACACTCGTGTCCGTGAACATCGCAGTTCGTCTGTTTCAAAGCCTTCTGTAACTGCGCCTTCAAACGATCGTGACCTTCGACGTTGTTTAGTTTGTAGCTGACGCGAATCTGACCGTCGCGATCGATCGACACTCGATTGTCAGGATCCGGCAGGTCTTCGGATGTTAACCAGAAGTCGAGCGAGTGTTTGGCCATCAGATCGAGCGTCCAGCCTGGCGCGATCGCCGGCGCTCCCGCCTTCAATGTGTCAGCGTCGAGCTTGCCCACGAAGGAGATGTGGCCCATCGGGTAGTCCCAATCTCTCGAGCCGAAATAGAAATCGTTAATCGCAAGTGTCTTTTGAAAGATCGTTGGATTCGGACATTTCGAGAGCGCCATCAGTACGGAATTTATGTGGCCCATGTAGTGACGACCCACGACGTCCGATCCATTCCCTAGACCATTCGGATGACTGTCGTTAGCCGAGCGCAACAACAACGCAGCGGAATTGACTGCGCCACATGAGACGACAACAACGTCGCCCGAGTACTCCTCGCGCACGCCGTTACGATCGACGATCACTTTGCTGACTTCGCGAGCGTTACCGTTCGTCTCGAGACGCAAGACCTTCGCATTCGTAATCAACGAAACGTTCTTGTGCTCGAGAGCCGGGTCAACACAGATCGTGTGTGCATCAGATTTCGCGCCGATCAAGCATGGATGCCCGTCGCAGGTGTTGCAGCGAATGCACAGACTCTTCCTCGCGTTCTTCTCGTCGATCCTGATCCCCAACGGCACGTGAAAAGGCTTCAGCCCGGCGCGTTCGAGATCGTCGTGCAGATGTTGAATACGTTGTTCGTGACTGACTGCCGGATACTTGTACGGCGCGCTGGCCCATGGCTCAGTCGGATCTTCACCACGATTGCCGTGTACCTGGTAAAGATGCTCGGCCTCGGTGTAATAAGGTTCCAACTCGTCGTAACTAATCGGCCAGGCCGGCGAGATGCCACCGTGATGACGAATCTCACCGAAGTCTTCCTTTCGCAATCGGAAGAGAGCGGCGCCGTAAAACTTCGTGTTTCCACCAACGAAATAATTCGTGTGCGGGTGCAGCTCTTTTCCGTCGCTGTCGCGCCACGCCTCTTTGGTGTTGTATTTACCTTCGAGATTTACGGCGCGAGTGCTCCAGTTATCCTTTTCGCGCGGCACGAAATCGCCGCGTTCGAGTAGAAGGATCTTCTTGCCGGAGGGCGCGAGTTTGTAAGCCAGTGTGCCGCCGCCCGCGCCCGTGCCGATGATGATTACGTCGTAGTGATTGTTGCTTGTCATGATGACACTCCGTCTGGGGCTGGAGTTACTGCATGTTCATCGACTGCATTGAATCATTCATTAACGGAGCTGTACCGAAGTTCACGCTGAAGCGCTTGCACCAGATCGTGACGGCGCGATACTTCGCGAGGTCCGCATTCGCGGGCAACTCATAGTTCTGATCGCCGATATTGCCTTTCAAAGATCCGAGGTCGACGAATCCTGCTTTTGTAACAGCGTCGTTGTCTTTGGCGTCAGTTGCCGCGACGAGATAGACGTGTACGTCTGGACCATTGGACGTTGCGAAGTTTGTCAGGCGCAGCGTTTTCTTGCCGTCGGCGAGTTGAAAGACCGCGGCCGTGCCTTTGGTTTCATGTGCACCGCTGTGAAACTGTCCGGAAGCGAGTTGATTGGTGGCCGCGGAGGCCGTCGGAAACTGTTCGTTAACCTTTTGATTGATAAAAAGCCGCTCGGGCCGGAAGGCATACCACGCGCCCGCACCGGCGATGATCAGGGCGAGTAAAGTGACCTTCAATCTGTTCGACATACTTGAAATTCTCCTTTGAAGAGTTCGTAACCGATTGTTGGTCGCGCGGGCGGGCGAATCCTTACAAGATTTTTTAGGCAGGCCAGGTAGGCGGGAAAATTCGTATTTATGGGTTCACGGCGGCGATGAAGTTTGCCGCCTCACGTTTTGCGATTTCGTTGAAGTTTTCCAGCGTAGCTGACTCGTAGGTGAAAGGGTAATTCCCTGAAATAAGACTGTCGAGTGCATCATCAAGTTCGAGCCAAATAATGAAATCGGCAGCGTAGTCAGTAGCGATGCAGATTTGAAAGAGAGCGCGAACGCCATCCTGTGCCGTGATTTTATCTTCAATTATCTGCCGTGCGATTTCACACGCGTAAGCGCGTATGGCCGTGTCGGAATCGGGAGGGGTCAGATTCAGCTCAGCCAGTGAGCGAGCGAAGTAGTTTTCAGCTTCGAACGTACTGGCGAACTTGTCCAGGCCGGCAAGTATCCGCAGTGAACGAGAATCGTAGCCTTGCACTAACATCTCTCCGGCCCAGGCCGCATAATCATCCGCGGAGAGTTGCTGCAATGCTCTCTGTCCAAAAATTGCGGTGAGCATGTTTCCAGTATAAATCTTGACGCACTTTTTCCGGCAAGCTACAGTGCCTTGCGTCTCGAACTCTCAAGGGGTCGGCTTTCTTCTTCAGCGAGACACTTGCTCAGACAAGCATTCCCAAGGTGATCACCTGATTTTTGCCCAAGCGTTTTAACTGGTCGTTCTTATTCCATTGACAGCAGTGGCAGGTGCGATTGCGCATCCACTTGCGGGAGCTACAACATGCAGACTCGATTACTGGGTATCATTCCCGTCTTATGGTTGATTGTTGTTTCGATGTTGGCCCTCGTTACGAACGCTCACAGTGATTCCAGCATCACGCAGACACCGGCGACGCAAACGTCTCCCTGCGCCAATGCAGACGAAAGCGGGTTGCCGCTGCCTAGTAGTTTTCTTCCAGCGCGACTTCCCGAGTTTCAAGCGCAACTCAAATCATTTCTCAGCAGCGGAAAATATCGCACGCTGAATTGGTGTGAAGACAAGAAACTACGCGACACCGGACCTTTTGTTAACGGTGTCAGCTACGGTGTTCATCCGACCGTCAAGATTTATTACTCGCCCAAGGTGATCGAATGGCTCTTGCACAGAGACGCAGGCAAGGCAATTCCAGATGGCGCGATGATCGTGAAGGAGCAGTATTCTCCGCCGGCAGCCAAGTACCAGCTCCAGCCCCCGAAAGGAATCAACGGTTGGACCATCATGATCAAAGACAGTAAGGGATCTCAGGACGGCTGGTACTGGGCCGAGATCTGGGACGCTCAATGTGTTGACGATAACAAGCCGCCGTTTGCGTATCCGTATGCGGGATTCGGGCTCTATTGCGTGCGGTGTCATGCGTCGGCGGAGAAGGAGCACACGTTCACTTATTCAAAGAACATCAAGGGTTTCCCGGGCGATCCGGATTCTTACTATGTCGATCTGTCGTGGACAGCCGCTCCGGTAAGCGGGCATGGTCCAGCTCCGGCGCAACCGTGTGGTGAAGCGGCTGAAAGCGATAATGTCGTTCCCACAGCCGGGCATAATCCGGATGCGAGCGATGTGCAGGAACAACAGATCGTTCGAGAGATGGTATCGGTAAGACAGGCAACGACCGATCCGAAATTCGTCGCGTTTTATAACTCGATCGCGCCGGTTTCTCTAGACAAGGTCAAGAAGTTTCCGGGTGAAACTTTCGATCATATTTTCCCGCAGAACATCGGAACTGCAACACCATCGCCGAATCCCAATCAGTTTCTAACTTCCGATCAGTGCATGGGTTGTCACAGCGCCGGCACGTACGGGAATGTGATGTTGTATTCGGGCACGAAGCAGCCGGATGGTTCAACTCCGGTGATGAACGTTTCGCCATACGGTGAGTGGCGTTGGTCGCCGATGGGGTTGGCCGGACGCGATCCGATCTTCTACGCACAACTCGAAAGCGAGATTGCTTTCGTCAAGAGTTTTTTCAAAAACGATCCGGCGAAGGTCGCGGAGAATATCAAAGCGATTAACAACACGTGCTTCAAATGTCATGGCGTGATGGGTAAACGTCGTCTCGATGACGATCATGGCGGAACTGGTAAAGGAGATTTCGATCCGGAGCTGGTTTACGCGACTTACGATAATAACCAGCAGTCGTATGTTTATGGAGCTTTAGCTCGTGATGGCGTTAGCTGCATGGCGTGTCATCGCATCGTTGAAGACAAAGTGCCATTCGCCGATTTTCTCAAAACGCGGATCACGGGTAATTTCACGACCGGCAATCCGGCGGAGCTGTCTGGACCATTTCTGGATAAAGAGATTGTCACTGACCCGATGAACAACTCACTCGGGATCAAGCCAAAGCACGATCCGTACATCAAGAGCTCGCGGATGTGTGGTAATTGCCACACGATCAACCTGCCGCTGATGGACAATCCGGCTGCGGATGCGAACAAGCCACATCTCGAGCAGTTAACTTATCTGGAATGGCTTAACAGTGGTTATCAAAACGAGGTTGGCGCGAATTCAAAGGCGCAGACGTGCCAGGATTGTCACATGCCGACGAAGTATTCAAATTCGAAGGGCACGCTCAACATTCCTTTGATCCAACAGCCAATCGCGTTTATCGAAGACGATCAGTATCCGCAAACGGGGAATCGTTTGCCGGATGAGAAGATTCGCGTGCGTTTTCGCGATAAGGGATTCGCGCGTCATCAGTTTCAGGGGCTGAATGTCACGCTGTTGGAACTGTTCCGGCAGTTTATGTCACCGTATAAATCGAATGGGACGAACATCCTCGCCAATTTTGTTCTGGGTGTCAGGCAAAACGATTACATGTCGGGGCTGGATGATCTCACGACGGCGATTGATGCGTTTGTGCAACAGGCACAGAGCTCGACGGCTGAAGTGTCAGTGTCGCCCGTTAGGATTTCGGGGCAGAAGCTGATCGCGGATGTGAAGGTGACAAACAAGGCGGGCCATCGCTTTCCG
>DASTTS010000560.1:0-6021 GCA_035760085.1 Pyrinomonadaceae bacterium | reverse complement strand
TATGTCGGGCAAAGAAAAAAAGTATAAGTGGCGGCGCGCGGATTATCAGGAGAAAACGCGCGGGCTGCTGATGGTCCATACCGGGAACGGTAAAGGCAAAACGACGTGTGCGCTTGGTCTGATGATGCGTGCCGCCGGACGCGGTTTGAAGTGCTGCATGATTCAATTTATGAAGTCGCGCAACGACCGTTACGGCGAACACGTCTCAGCCGAGAAACTCGGAATCGAAGTTCACACGATGGGCGACGGCTTCACGTGGGACACGAAGAATCGCGAGCAGGACATCAAAACTGCCCGCGAAACGTGGGCGCTCTGCGTCGAGAAACTGCGCTCTGGTGATTACGATATGCTCGTGTTTGATGAGCTGGTTTACGTGCTGAGTTACGAGATGTTGCCGGTCGAGGAAATGTTGGAAGAGTTTCGCACGATCCGCGCGTCGCAACCCGCGCTGCACATCGTCGTCACGGGCCGGGATGCGCCGCCGCAGCTAATTGAAGCGGCGGATTTGGTGACGGAAATGAAGGAAATCAAACATCCATTTACGACCGGTATTCGCGCGCAACAGGGGATCGAGTTCTAGCCGCGGATACCACAGATTTTCGGTTTGTGCTACCCTTCCCCGCATTCCTATGGCCTGGTTCAGCAAGAAGAGCAAACGAATCGAAGCGGTCCCGCCCGAAGAACGCGTCGTAAAGACCGAAAACGTCTTTATTAAATGCGACGGGTGTGAAGCGCACCTATTCACGGGCGAGCTCGAAGATGCACTGCTGGTCTGTAAACATTGCAACCACCATTTCCGCATCGGCGCCCGCGAACGATTGCGACTGCTCTTCGACGACGGCAAGTTTGAAGAGCTCGACGCCGAAGTGATCTCGATCGATCCGCTCCAGTTTGTCGACAGTAAGCCTTACTCCGATCGCATCGTGCAGGCGAGGGATTCGTCCGGTTTACCTGAAGCGATCATCAACGGGCGTGGCACCGTTGGCGATCATCCAGTCGTTGCGGCTGCGATGGATATGAGTTTTATCGGTGGCTCGATGGGTTCAGCAGTGGGCGAGAAGGTCACCCGTTTGATCGAGCGCGCGATGGAAGAGCACAGCGCGGTGATCATCTTTTCGGCTTCAGGCGGAGCGCGGATGCAGGAAGGCACGCTCTCGTTGATGCAGATGGCTAAGATCTCCGCGGCGCTCGCCGCACTTGATGAAGCGCGTTTGCCGTTCATCTCAGTTTTGACTGATCCAACTACCGGCGGCGTGACTGCGAGTTTCGCGATGCTGGGCGACGTGATCATCGCTGAGCCAAAGGCGCTGATCGGATTTGCGGGCCCGCGCGTGATCGAACAGACGATTCGACAAAAACTGCCGAAGGATTTCCAGCGCTCCGAGTTCCTGCTCGACCACGGGATGATCGACGCCATCGTCGATCGCCGCGAGCTGCGCGACTACATCTCGAAGCTGCTGAACTTCATGATGAACCCTGAGATCCACGGCGAGTCAGACATCGAACGCGCGCGAAGGGCAGCGTCGCGAAATTAGTTTTTCTCACGCAGCAGCGCAACGGCGCAACGGACCCCAAAAATTGTTGAAGCCCTCCGTGGCGACGTTGCGCCGCCGCGTGAGAACCTCTTTATGAACTTTCAAGAGGCCGTTGATTATCTTCTAAGTCTCGGGCATGAGACTCTCGCGATCAAGCTGGGCCTCCGCAACACCGAACTCCTTCTCACCGCACTCGACAACCCCGAACGCGCTTTCCCGTCAGTACAGATCGCCGGCACGAACGGTAAAGGCTCGACCGCCGCGATGCTGGAATCGATCTGTCGTGCAGCAGGTATTAAGACCGGTCTTTACACCTCGCCTCACCTCGTTTCCATTACCGAACGCATCAAGATTTCCGGCCTTGAAATAACCCGCGAGGAGTTTGCGGCTTGCGCGACTGCTGTCCGCGATGTTTCCGAACAACTCGAAGCGCGACCGACTTTTTTCGAGCAGGTAACAGCAATCGCTCTCGTTGCTTTTCGTAATGCAGGAATCGAGCTGGCGATTCTCGAAACCGGACTGGGCGGACGCCTCGACTCCACCACCGCCGCCAACGCAAACATAGTTGCCATCACCCAGATCGCGCTGGACCATCAGGAGTATCTCGGCAACACGATCGTGAGTGTCGCCGCTGAAAAGGCCGCGATCATTCGCCCCGGCGTGCGAGCAGTGATCGGGAAACAACAAGATCGCGAAGCATTGGAGGTCTTGCTACAACGATGTAAAAAGACTGGCGTGACTCCCATTCTCGTCGACTCGATCGCAGAGCCCGTTACGCCGGCGCTACGCGGGCGTCACCAATTGGAAAATGCCGCGGTGGCCATTCAGCTAGCCGGGTTGTTACGCGAAACAGGTTTTGATATTCCGCACAGCGCAACGGTGCACGGGCTCGAAACTGTGCAGCACCCGGGCAGACTGGAACTGATTCCCCACCGGCCCGCGTTTCTGATCGACGGCGCGCACAATCCCGCGGGCGCCGAATCGCTGCGCGCGTATCTCGACGAATTCGCACTTAGTCCGCTGACGTTGGTTTTTGGCGCGATGCGTGATAAGCAACTTGAGCAGATCGGTAAGATCCTGTTTCCACTTGCAGACTTGCTCGTGCTGACAACAGTCCGCAACCCGCGGAGCGCTACGGTTGAAGTGCTCGAACCAATTGCGCGGCGCTATGCTAAGGGTAGAATTTTGAAAACTGACGATAGCGCAGCAGCTTTGCAAACCGCGCTCGCAAACACGCCCACCGGCGGAATGATCTGTGTTGCCGGGTCGCTGTATCTCGCGGGCGAGCTGCGCCCTGAGATAATTCACTTGCAGGGAAGATAAGAATGCCACACAAAGATTTACCAAAGATACTGAATAGCCAAAAGGTATTCGACGGCCGTGTGTTCAAGGTGACGGTCGACACGGTGAGTGAAGGTGAGCTCACCTATCAACGTGACGTGGTCCATCACCCGGGCAGCGCGGTGATCGTGCCGGTCCATGACGACGGCACGGTTGTACTGGTGCAACAGTATCGCCATCCCGCGGTTCGTTACCTGCTCGAAGTCCCGGCCGGAACGCTTGCAGACGGCGAGCGCCCTGAAGCCGGGGCTGCGCGCGAGCTCGAAGAGGAACTCGGACTCGTCGCCGAGCGGCTCGAGAAGCTTTCGGAGTTCTTTGTGTCGCCCGGATTTCTGGAAGAGAAGATGTGGATTTATCTCGCCACCGGGCTCACCGAAGGCAAGCCACAACCTGACGAAGACGAAGTGCTGGATGTGGTTCGTTTGCCGATCGGCGATGCGCTCGAGATGATCACGAGTGGTGAGATTCAGGATGCGAAAACGATCATCGGATTAATGCTTGCTGCACCACGCGTCGGCGCACCTATGTTAGACATCGACTACCCCGCTGTTTGACCATAACCAATCAAGCCCCTAAACTCATCGAAGTGTTCACCGAAGAATCGTCCCAGCAAATAACCCCGCTTCCAGAAGAACACGCTGAGCCGCCCGAGGTGCGACCCGGCGAAACAGTTCTGCCACCCGCGCAGCCGCCCTTAGTAACCGCATGGGCTGAGGTTGCGCTCAGCTTTGGCGTTTGGATCGCAAGCGTGGTTTTGCTGCTGTTCGTCCCGCTTATCTACGCACTTCCGTATCTCGTTTTCCGCGTAGTTAAGCTCGGCCCGCCGACACCAGAAGCGCTCAGCTCCGATAAGCTGCTCGTATTTTACTCGGTAGTGGGGATCCTCCCGACGCACATGCTCACGTTTGTCATCGTGTGGATGGTGATCAGTCACGCCGGGCGCCGTCCGTTCTGGAAGAATATCGAGTTTGACTGGCCCAGGAACATAAGTCCCACCGCGGTGACGCTGGTGAGTGTCCTGGTAGCCACGCTCCTCTTTCTCGTCGCTTTGGGCGTCACGTCGTTATACGGCGAACGCAAGACGGATCTCGATATCCTCATCGAGAGCTCCATCTACACACGTGTAGCGACCGCCTTCGTCGCGGTCGTGTCCGCGCCGCTCGTTGAAGAGTTGATCTACCGTGGTTTGCTGTATCGCGCGCTCGAGAAAGCGGCGGGAGTCGCTGTCGCTATCGGAATAGTTTCCCTGCTCTTCGCAGGCGTTCACGTTTTTCAATATCGCAACAACCTCGCTGTCATCGTTGTGATAACGCTGCTGAGTATTACGTTGACGGTCACGCGCGCCGTCACCGGTAAAGTCCTTCCGGCGTTTATCATGCATCTTGCCTTTAACGGCATTCAGTCAGTCCTCATCGTGCTGGGCGGTTTCCTCGACAAAGACATTTTTAAATAGAGTATGAGCACGTACGACGTCGTCGTGGTGGGAGGCGGGATTGGTGGTCTGACCGTCGCGGCGTTGTTGTCTGCGCGCGGGCTGAAGACGTGTTTGCTGGAGAGACAGTCGCAGGTGGGCGGGTGTATCGCGCGCGTTGAGTATTCCGGATATGACTTCGAGCCGGGAATGGGGCTTTACACGTCGTTCGGCGCCGGTGAAGTTTACGACACGCTGTTTGCGCAATTGCCAGTCGCCGCGCCTGAAGTTTTGCTGCTCGACACGTCTTATGTCCTGCGCCGTGCTGATCGAAGTGACGTGCAGATCAGTACCGATGATCTTTACTCAATCACCGGAGGTCCGGCGACCCTCGCTGAGCGTCTGGCTGAGTCGATCAAGCAAAGCGGCGGCAATCTGCGGTTGAATAGTCCCGTGCTGCGGCTCGCGTATGACGATTCGGGACGTGCAATCGGAATCGATCTGTTGAGTGGCGAGAGAGTTCTTGCCACCAGGGCGATCGTCAGCAATCTCACGATCTGGGACACGTACGGAAAACTCATCGGTCTGAACCGCACACCGGCTGAGATCAAGAAGCAACTGAAAGAACTTCGTGGTACGGGTGTTTACGTCGTGTATGCAGCGATTGAAGAGTCAGCGGTGAAACGGCTGCCGTCGCCGGTAATGCGGGTGGAGGATGGTGAAGGCGAGTTTACCCTTGCGATTTCGGCGAGTGGGATCGAGGGAAAGCGCGCGGTGACCTTCACGACGCGCACCGAAGTCGATTCATGGTTTACGTACCAGACGAGTGAGGAAGATTACGAGGAATGGGATCAGGATGCGTTGGCGCATTTCTGGAGCAGATTGCATGCGGCGCTACCCGAACTCGGTGGTGATATCGAAGTGATTGAAACCGCGAATCCGCGCACTTATTACGATTCAACGCGCCGGAAGCTGGGAATGGTGCTAGGGATTGAGGGGGCGGTGGAGATGGGACATCGGACATCGATCGAGAATGTGTTTATGGTGGGGGATACTGTTGCAGAACCGAGGATAGACACCGTAGTGCAGGCGGCGATCGCTTTGGCAGAGATAATTGTTGGACAGGATTGACGGGATTTGCAGGATTTACAAGATGGATTGTCTAGTGTATACAGTCAATAGACAATATGTTCGTAACGGTTGATGAAAGAGATGCGCGGCCGCTTTATCAGCAGCTTGTTGATGAGATCAAAACGCTGATTGCGCGGGGAGAGTTGGAGGAAGGGACGCTGCTGCCTCCCGTGAGGCAGGTGGCGTCGGATCTTAATGTGAACCTCAACACCGTCGCGTTTGCCTATCGCCGCTTGCAAAAGGAGGGTCTCATTCGCGTCAGACACGGGTCAGGGGCTGTGGTGATATCCCAAACGCTCAAAGACAAGCCAGACGACCGCCTGCGGGCTCAATTGCGCACCGCCCTGACGCAACTCATCCTCGCCGGGCTCAAACAACCGGAGATCAAAGCCCTCATCAACGAAGAACTCGAAGAACTACAAAAACCCTAGCTACTGATTTGGCCGCGAGGACTCAATATTCTTTCGCGGCATGCGGTTGCCGGTGTCCGGATCGATCATCCGTTCACGGCGACCCATGGGGCTACCCATCGAACCTGATGGAGTTGTCGGCGTCGTACCCGGCCGCGACGGATAGCCGCCGGAAGGTGTTCCGCCTGAGGGG
>DASTTS010000559.1:0-22493 GCA_035760085.1 Pyrinomonadaceae bacterium | reverse complement strand
CTGACCGGCAATCTTCGAACCTTCCTGGCCAGCAATCTTCGATCCTTCCTGACCGGCGATCTTCGATCCTTCCTGGCCAGCAATCTTCGATCCTTCCTGACCGGCGATCTTCGATCCTTCCTGACCGGCAATCTTCGATCCTTCCTGACCGGCGATCTTCGATCCTTCCTGACCGGCGATCTTCGTGATCGAAGCTCCGTTGCCGCTCGCCATCACCGCTCTCGATACCTCGTCGAATTTCACGCCTGAGTAGTATCTGTACTTGGCTCCAACGGGCACATCTTCATTCGGCACTTCAAACTTCCGCAGACTGACTTGGTTGAGATACTTCTTCAAAAAGTCGGCCCACGACAATCGTTCGCGCTTTACATCTTTCGCAAACCACAGCGTCTCGTAATTCTTGCGCGACACGTCATACCCTTCACGCGACCACGGGAAAAACACCGAGACACCATTTGAATACTGGTAACCGCCGCCACTAAATCCACCGAGTATCACGGCCTTCCGCAGCTCTTTCAGAACATCGCGACATTCCTTCTGTACACGATTTAAGATCTCCGTGTCTTCACCATCGCCAAGCTCCTCCACAACGAGCCCACACTCTCGATCGAGCAGCTCACAGAAGTCGCCGAGATCCACATTCTGATCGTACATGTACGATTGGCACTTCCAATGCACGTGGAGAATCACTCGCTCCATTTGCCTATAAATTCGACTCTCGCGATCCTTGAAGCAATCAATCAGCGCTTCGGCTAAGTCGTTGAACGCGTCAGAAAGCTGATGGAAGCGGCCCAGATCCCACGCGGCCATATCAACCGATACGCCGCCAACAGTGTAGGAATCCTGGCTGCGGATGAACTCTCTCACGAACAACTCCGCCACTTCGCGCGTGTCAATGCCGCGGTTGTTTTCGCGCGTTAAGCAGCCGAGGATCTTCGCGTAGGTCCAACCCGCGCTCGGCACGCTGCCTTCCGACGAAATCATCGTCTTTGCGACCTGGTTGAATTGGTATCCGACCTCGAGCATTCCCATGACGCAGCTATCAAACCCGAGGATGTCGAGCTTCTTACCGACTAACTCGTTCTCGATCTTTCGATCTTCATTGAGCCAATTGCGTGACTCAGCGATCTCCTGCAATTCCTTTCTACTGCCGACGAGTCCCTGAAGCATGTCGTAGAAATCTGACATCTTCATCGCCTTGCCTGACGACTCGTCTTTGAACAAACCGATATCCTGAAAACCGAGCGAATGCCCGGAAAAGATCAGCGCGTACTTCTGCGCGCGACGTCCGAACGTGATCTCGCCGTTGTTTTCAACCTCGACTTTGTTGAGGCACCAGTCGACGAAGTTAAGGATTGAACGCGGGTTAGCGGCGTTCTCATTTCCTTTCTTCGGCACTTGAAACGACTTGTCGGGCACCATGTATGACCGCACGTAGCGGGCTTTGCCTGGCTCCGAGAAGTCGCAGTAAAGGGTGGGAATCGCGGGTGAGTTGCCGTCGTAGTAAACGAACAGGTTTGGGTTTTCGGCACCTGTGGCGGCGACACCTTTGATCTGCTCCATGGCATACGCCATGTCCACGGCAAGGTTGTTGTCCCCTGCCATGTAAATCATAATGGTCCATTCTTTTTGGTTCATCTGGGGCTCTCCTTCACTCATCGCACAGGGTAGAGGCTGGGAGTTTGTGCGACAGAGTTCTAAAAGTAACGCGTAAACGGTTTCGAAAAAGATCAGTCACGCGTCTTATTTTTTTCCGAGGGGCGGCCACGGAGGGCCGCCCCTACAATTGTTGGTGGCCGCCCGTTTCATCGGAAACTCTTAATCAATACAATGTCCCTCGTTGCGGAAAAGCGGTATGCCGCAATCTTACCATCACGCGCGATGGAAAAGCTGCTGACAAACTCAGATTTGAAATTGGTTAACTGCTTCGGCGCGCCGCCGTCGTAAACCGGCTTGCTCCAGACATTTAGAATGCCGGAACTGTTATCGAGATAGGCCACAGATCGTCCGTCAGGCAGCCACCCAAACGCAATCGGCTGCACGGAACGCGGTAATTCGATCGTCTTTAACGGCTCACCACCTTCAGCCGAAATGATCGAGAGCTTCGGCTGATTGTTTGCCTGTTCGTCAAAATATAAATATGCGACCGACTTTCCGTCGGGCGAGATCGCGGGCAGTTGGGCAGGACGATTGGTCAACTGCACGGGCGTTCCACCATCGATGCCGACTCTCCAGAGCGTCGCTGTCCCGGAGCGCTGCGACACAAAAATCACCGCGCGACCGTCAGCAGAACAAAGCGGATTCGAATCGACGAAGTTGCCCTGCGTCAGTTGCTTCAAGTTGCTGCCGTCGACATCGACGCGCCAGATGTTGCGCCCGCCGCCCGCTCGATTCGATTGGAAGACTACATAACGACCATCGGCGGAAACCGACGGCTCGTGATCGATAAAAGCGTCTGTTGTCAGTTGCTTTGCTTCCGAGCCATCCGCATTGGAGATCCAGATGTCCCAATTTTCTCCGGTACGCGTTGCATAAACAACTTTTCCATCCGGCGTCCATGCAACCGTGTCAGGAAGATTTGTTTTCAGAATCAGACGCGCACGACTTTCATCTTCACTAGGCGCCGTGATCCAGATGCTGCTGGCGTTTACCTGCTGGATAGTCGCAATTGTTCCTGAGTCCGCCGTGAGCCCGACACTGTTTTCGCCATAACCATTTAAGTCGTTCGTGATTCGTCGCGCCTGGCCGCTGGGGTAGGGAAGCAGCCAAACCTGTGTTCCGATCGACGAAAACTCGGGCTGCGCCGTGATGACCATACCGCTGCCGTCCGCAAGCCAGAGTACGCGACCGACGCTGGCCCATTTCTCGGAACCGATCGTTTCAGGATTTCCGCCTTCGACCGGAACCTTCACCACGGTCGAATAACCTGGACCAGTGCCATTGAACATACCGGAAGCGATCTGCTTTCCATCGGGTGACCATGCGGGACCGGAAGTCGAGAAACCATTTGGCTGTTTACTGACGGCGATTGTCCTGGGTTCGCCCGTGCCATCCGTGTTCGCGACCATCAACGCCATGTCGTCCTGATTCCGGCGTACGAAAGCGAACTGCGATCCGTCGCGCGAGAACCCGATTGGGCTGTAAACACGATCGAGAACTTTTGCAGGCGTGCCACCGATTACGGGAATGCGATAAAGCGTCGGTACGAACTTGTTTTTCTCGAGCGTGGCTACGTAGTAGATCATCTCGCCGTCAGGAGAGAACGTCGTGCCGAGGTAAGCACCGTTCTCAGGCGGGACGATTCGAAGCGGACTGCTTGTCGATATCTGGCGCAGCCAGAGGCTGGCTTGCTGTTTGGAATCATTTGCGGCGCAGACGACGTATTTGCCGTCAGGCGAGATCGAGACCTGGCCGTTGATGTCCTCGCCGTTGATCTTGCCGCCCGTCGTTAGCGCCGTCATCTTTGCCGGACCGATTTCCTGCGGTCGATTGAACAGCTTGTACACGCCGAAACCGATTGCGCTGACGATGATCAAACCGAGCACGACTGCGACGATCGAGAGTTTTGAGCTCCGGCGCGTCTGAATGGAAGTCGAGGCAATGTTTGAGATTGCCTGAGTTTGTGCGATATCGCCCGATCGTGTTCTGGGGCCTTCGCGCAAGGTGGTTTGTTGCCCGGAGATTGTATGTGAGTGTAACGGCGGTGCGATCGACGATTGCGGGCCGAGGGAGCGACTGATGTCTGACAGCGATGAGCCGGACTCGAGCCGCTGCTTCAGTCGTCGCAACTTGCCGAGCATCTCTTTTGCTGTTTGACAACGTTCTTCACGATCTTTCGTGAGTGCCTCGGCGATGATGTATTCGAGCGGCTCGGGAACATCGGGCGCGAGTTGAGTGACGGGAAGCGGCTCGTGATCCGTAATCGCGACGATGATGTGACTCTTCGACGCGCCTTCGAAGGGCGCGTGCCCGCTCACCATTTCATAGAGCACGACGCCGAGACTCCAGATATCTGAACGCGCATCAACGTCGCGCCCGGCCGCTTGTTCCGGCGACATGTACGTGACGGTTCCCAGCATCGTGCCCGGCTCCGTGTTCACGAGGGCAACGGTTGTTTCTTCCGGTCCTGAAGAGAATTCTCCACGCTCCATCAGCTTCGCGAGACCAAAGTCGAGCAGCTTCACGATGCCGTCGCTGCGCACCATGATGTTGTCGGGCTTGATGTCGCGATGGACGATGCCGGCAGCGTGTGCGGCGACGAGGGCTGAAGCAATTTGGATCGCGATATCGAGTATCTCAATCAGCTTCGGATGCCGCCGCATGTAGTGTCTGAGTGTGACACCTTCGACGTACTCCGTCGCGATGAAAGTCATGCCCTCAGCGCGGCCGATTTCGTAAACAGTCAGAATGTTTGGATGATTGAGTGCCGAAGCGGCTTTCGCTTCCTGAATGAAACGCTGAAGACGGCTTTGATGAGCGGCTACTTCAGTGAACAGGAATTTGAGCGCGACAGACCGGTCGAGCTCGATGTCCTGAGCCCGATACACCTGACCCATTCCGCCTGCACCAATTTTACTGATGATGCGATAATGGGAGAGCGTAGCGCCGGGGGAAAATTCAGCCACTGGAGACTTTTTACGTCAGTGCGGCTCGTAGTGCAAGTCATCCTGCAGATCCAATAAATCTTGCAACCTGTCTAAACTTACTTTCGTAACAAGCCGTCGACCGGATGTCAAAAATACTTCGGTTTGACGAACGATTTCGCCTTCCTATAATCATCTCCCGATGAACGACGATGATGTATTTGAAGTCCAGCGCCTGTACCCGCAGATATACATCGCGTGTCATACGGACCACGTGCGCGCGGTCTCGACGAAATGGCGCATCTCTTCACAGGACGCATCGATCCTGGTCCATCTCGATCGCGATACTGGCCTGAGCCCACGCGCACTCGCTGATCACCTCGGCGTCGCGCCTTCAACTCTCTCCGCTGCGCTCGCCCGTCTTTCCGAACTCGGTTACCTGACAAACGAACCCAACGGCACCGATCGACGCAAGCGCGAGCTACGCCTGACTGCCCGCGGCGCTGAAGCAATCGCGTCGACTTCAGTCCTGAACGCGGATCGCGTCCGCACTCTGCTCAAAAAACTCAAACCGGCTGAGCGAAAAGCAGCGCTGAACGGATTGGCACTACTCGCACGCGCCGCTCGCCGGCTTAACGATAAGGAAAACCAATGAAGCTGCTGATCTTTATCGTCGTCGGGATTGTCGCGGGATTATTAGTGCTGGCCGGAATCATCGCACTGATCGGCTCGCGACTGCCGAAATCACACGTCGCTTCGCGCTCGATTCACGTACGTCGATCGCCGCAGGACGTTTATGCAGTGGTGCGCGACTTCAACTCGGCGCCGAAATGGCGCGCAGATCTGAAACGGATCGAAGTTGAAGCGCCGCAAGGTGGACCGCTCCGCTTTCGTGAAGAAGCAAAACACGGTACCGTCAACTATGAGCTCGTCGAAGACGTTCCGGCGCAACGCATGGTGACGAAGATTCTCGATACCGATCTTGGCTATTCCGGGCAGTGGACCTACAATTTCACACCTGAGAACGGCGGCACGCGCGTGACGATTCGCGAAGACGGAGAAGTCTCAAACGTGATCTTTCGCTTCATGTCGCGCTACGTCTTCGGACAGACATCGACAATCGACAGCTATCTCACGTCGCTCGCAAAACACTTCGGCGAAGAAGCGGCACCACAATAAAGGTTGAAACCATGAAGTTCCTGGAAGCGATATGGCAGGACCTGCGATATGGCGGACGCGTGATACGTCACAACCCGGCGTTGTCGTTGACGATCGTGATTACGGTCGCGCTGGGGATCGGAGCTAACGCGACTATCTTCGGTGTCATAAACGCGGTGCTCCTCGAGCCGCTGCCTTACAAAGATCCGGACCGTCTTGTTCGCCTGTGGCAAAGTAATCCCAGTCAAAACCAAATCGAAAGTCCCGTGTCGGCGCCAAATTTTCTCGACTGGCAAACACAGCAAACTGCCTTCGAACAACTTGGCGCCCTCGAATTCGCGACTTTCAATTTAACTGGAAGTGGTGAGCCTCAGCGCGTCGGCGCCGCGCGCATCACTCCGAACCTGATACCCACTTTGGGAGTTGCTCCCGCACTTGGCCGGAGCTTTTCTGCTGACGAAGAGAAAGTTGTGGTGCTTAGTGACAATCTTTGGCGACGACAGTTTGGCAGTGACCCGACGATAGTCAACAAGACCATCCAATTAAACGGCGAGAGCTTTACGGTGATTGGAGTGATGCCCGCCGCTTTCCAATTCATTGGCAACAGGGGACTCTGGCTGCCGCTAGTAATCGATCCCGTGAAAGAGCCCTGGCGCGCGGATCGAGCTAACCGAAACTTCTCGGTATTTGGCAGGCTCAAGCCTGGCTTTACTTTGCAACAGGCAATCGCGGACATGAACACGGTTGCTCAACGTCTCGAGCAGCAACATTCGCAAGCGAACACCGGTTGGGGCGTGCGCTTGAGTACGTTCTACGACTGGATCGTGCCGGAGCAGGTGCGAACGTCGATGCTCGCGCTATTTATCGGTGTCGATTTGTTGCTGTTGATTGCCTGCGCGAACGTCGCGAATCTACTACTGGCGCGAGCGACGACGCGCCAACAGGAAATGGCGATGCGCGCTGCTCTGGGTGCATCACCCGCGAGATTGATTCGTCAACTGCTGATCGAGAGTCTTTTGCTGGCCACATTGGGCGGACTACTCGGACTAGGTCTCGCTTTCGTCGCTACGAAGATGATTGCTTCGACGAACTTGCAGAATATCGCCCGTCTGAGCGAATCACGCATCGACGGTTCGGTGCTCGTGTTTACGTTCGTAATCACAACCCTTACCGGATTGATCTTCGGACTGGCGCCGGCATGGTGGTCTGCTCGCGTTAACCTCACTAACCGGCTCAAGGATGGCATTCGTAGGGAAGGCACGCACCGTCTGCGCGGCGTGCTGGTTGTCACTGAAGTATCAATGGCAGCGGCGCTGCTGGTAGCCACAGGATTGCTGGTGAATATGTTGGTGCGCTTGCAATCAGTGCCTTTAGGTCTGACACCCGGGAACGTTCTGACGATGCAGGTCAGCCTACCCAACTCGAAGTACGACCAACAGCAGCGGGTCAACTTCTTTCAGCAAGTTGTCGAACAGTTTCGCAGTGTCCCTGGCGTTATTGATGCGGCGGCGATTGAAACGTCTCCGACTTCCGGCGGCAATTGGACCATGGAAATCACTCCTGACGGTGGTGAAGCTGTAGTCAGTCAACTGCGTACATCGGCCGCCGCACACGCGGCTACACCGCGATACTTTCAGACGATGCAAATCCCGTTTTTGAAGGGCCGGGACTTTTCCGCGCAGTATCGCTTCGATCAGCCGCTCGAGTTTGTTGTTAGCGAGAGCTTCGCGCATCGTTACTGGCCCAACGAAAGCGCGATCGGCAAACGCTTTCGTCCTGGTGCGAACAATCCCTTCGGCACCGTTGTCGGAGTTGTTGGTGACGTACGGACTCTCGACAAGCAGGAGGATGTGCTGCCCGCGTTTTACTTTCCTTACGGCTACATTGGCATGCCCGGACTGGTGCTGGTAATCAGGACCAGCACGCAGCCGCAGAGCTTCGCGGCACCATTGCGAGCCGCGTTGCGCCAGCTCGATGCGGAGCAGCCCGTATATAACATCCGCACGATGGACGAAATTGTTGCCGGCGCCACGTCTCAGCAACGTTTTCAGGCGACGTTGTCGAGCCTGTTCGCGATCGTCGCTCTGTTGCTGGTGATGATCGGTATTTACAGTGTGATGGCTTATGTGGTGCGGCAGCGCAGACATGAGATCGGCGTCCGGCTTGCAGTCGGTGCAACCACGTGGAGCATTCTGAGGATGGTTGTTTTGCAGGGTATGCGCAATGTCTTTATTGGTTTAGGCCTCGGTTTGATCGGTTCTTTGGTGTTGATCCGGTTGATGGTTCTGGAAGTGACCGCAAGTGACTTACCCGTCTATCTGATAGTGGCATTGCTGCTGATTGCTACGGCGCTGTTGGCGTGCTCTTTGCCCGCCTGGAGTGCCACAAAGATCGACCCCGCCACGGCGCTGCGGAACGAATAGTCAGTTTGAAATTAGCGAACGCCTTCGGCGTATTACCAAACTGATCCACTACCAGGGTCGCGCGAGGTATTTACTTAATTGCACTACCCGTCATAAGATGGCGCGACTCAGTTTTTAGCCGCCGATTTACAAGGAAAACACGGAGGTCGCATGTCAGCAGCCGCACACCCCACGCGGATTGGCTCCGCCGACTATGGTTTTTACGAGAAGCTGAACAGCGTTTGGCACAAGCCGGCGTTGCGCGTGTTTACGTTCATCGTCCTCGCGCACTGGGCCGAGCATCTGACGCAGGCTTACCAGATCTATGTGCTTGGCTGGCCGCGACCGAAGGCCGGTGGCTTTCTCGGTTTGTTCTTTCCCTGGCTGGTGAGCTCTGAAGTGCTGCACTACGGTTATGCGATCGTGATGCTTGTCGGAATTTGGATGCTGCGGAAGGGCTTTACGGGAACGTCGCTTAAATGGTGGACTGTGGCGCTCGTGATCCAGTTCTGGCATCACATCGAACACGCGGTTTTACAGTATCAGGCGCTGACGCATCACTACTGGTTTGGCTCGCCGGTGCCGATCAGTTTTCTGCAGATGGCGTTTCCGAAGTTTCGAGTCGAGATACATCTCTTCTACAACGCGGTGGTGTTCATGCCGATGGTGATCGCGATGTACTATCACCTGTTCCCGCCCAGGGGAGAAGAGGTAGCGGCGTGTAGCTGCGCTCTGCATCGCGAAACGATGCCCGCAGTCGCTGCTTAAAGCATTAATGCTACAAAGACAAAGAGGCACAAACAGTATGATTCGTTTGTGCCTCTTGTGTCTTTGTTTGTGCCTTTTCGTGGCCGGTTTTTCAGGTTGCTATCTCGCGTTTTTGACAGGCGATGTAGTGATGGAGCCGGAAGTTCAGCCGCATCCTCCTCGGGTGGGCGAGGTGACAATCACCGTGCATGTCACACGGTCAGGAAAACCGATTACTGGAGCTCAAGCGAAGTTCGAGTTAAACATGACGCATGCGGGCATGACTCCGGTATTTGTCGACGCGCGAGAGGTTGAACCCGGACGATACCGGGCAAACACGCAACTCACTATGGCCGGAGACTGGTCACTCTTTGTCACGGTGGCTATGCCCGACGGCACGAAGGCATATCAGAGTTTTGACATCAAGGGAGTTTCATCAGCCTGAGTAGTAGTAAATTTGATCTGTTGCGCGTTCCGCTCATCGGCCGCCTGCTCAAGCAGCGCCACGCGCGCACACTACTCCAGATTCCTCTCTTCATTATTAGTGCAGCGATGATCGTGCACGGGCTCTTCGGACCGCAGCTCGCGCCGAAGAACCTCGCGACAACCTTGACGTGGGTACACTTTCGCGGCGCGCTCGTGCTCGTCCTCCTCTTCGCAGGGAACTTCTTCTGCCTCGCATGCCCGTTCATGCTCGTGCGCAACTTTGTGCGGAAGTTTGTGCGCCCGGTGCGCAACTGGCCACGCCGCCTGCGCAACAAGTGGGTCTCAATCGGGCTGTTTGTTGGAATGTTGTTTGTGTACGAGTGGCTCGATTTGTGGGCGTCGCCGTGGTGGACCGCGTGGCTGATCATCACTTACTTCGCTGCCGCGCTCGTGATCGACTCGATCTTCAAACACGCAACGTTCTGCAAGTTTGTTTGCCCGATCGGACAGTTCAACTTCGTCGCAGCGACTGCTTCGCCACTCGAAGTTGCCGTCCGCGATCACGACGTTTGCACCCGTTGCGCGACGAAAGACTGCATACGTGGAGTGCGTGAGCCGGCCGCGCCTCTCGTCGTGATTCAGCGCGGTTGTGAGCTCGCGTTATTTCAACCGCGCAAGACCGGTAATCTCGATTGCAACTTCTGTCTCGACTGTGTTCAGGCGTGTCCACACGACAACGTCGGGATACTCAGTCGTGTTCCAGCGACAGAGCTGACTGTGGATCCGATACGCTCCGGCATCGGGTTCCTATCAAAACGCAAAGATTTCGCTGCTCTGACGATCGTGTTCACGTTTGGCGCATTGCTGAACGCGTTTGGGATGGTGAGTCCTGTTTACGCTCTCGAGCAGTGGCTCGCAAACGCGTTCGGCATCCGATTTGAGTTGCCGCTGCTGGCTTTTATCTTCGTTCTGTTCCTGATCATCGAGCCAGTGCTTTTGATCGGCATCGCGGCCTGGCTGACGCGCGTGTGGGGCAAGAGCGTAAAGCCGCTGCTGTCGATAGCTGTTCGTTACGCGTATTCACTGGCGCCGCTCGGATTCGGAATCTGGCTGGCCCATTTCAGTTTTCATTTCCTGACGGGCTTCTACACTTTCATCCCCGTGACGCAATTAGCTGCCGGTGTGTTGGGTGAGCCGCGTTGGGGCGTGGCCGGGTTGGCGCCGAACGTGGTCCAAGTGTTCGAGTTTGGATTTATCACTCTTGGACTACTCGGGTCGCTGTTGGTAAGTTACGCGATCGCTGCAGCTGAAGAGATGCGGCCAATGCGTGTTTTCATCGTGTGGGGTGTGTTGGCACTGATCGTTGCGGCGGGCGCGTTCTGGCTCATGTCGCAGCCGATGGAAATGCGCGCGGTCGCGCTGGGCAGCGGTTGAGTTATAGACAGGATTTACAAGATTCGAACAGGATTTACATGTTAATCCTGAAAAATCATGTAATCCTGTCAACAATTACCTAGAGGATGAGGCGCGTCTCACAGTTTCAAAGGTATGCGTTGCCGCTGGTTCTCGTTTTACTAGTGGCCCACACCACGCTTGCACACGAAGGGCCGCCGTTCCCGTTATTCGTAGATCAAAAGGTCGATCGTTACGTCGTTTCACTCTGGTCCGATCCGGACGTCGGCGACGCATTGTTCTTTGTAATCGTTAATGGCGAGCCGCCGCCAGACTTGCAGGTACAAATCGGTGTGCAACCTGATAGCGGTCGTTTGCCGGAAGCCTTTTACACCGCGACGCGCGAAAACGTGTCGGGCCAGGTTCAATATCGCACCCTCGTGCACTTCGACACCGAAGAACTCTGGCGCGTCCGAGTGCGACTACAAAGCTCGCAAGGAAACGCGGAAACAATCACGACCGTAGAAGCTACGCCACCCGGTTATGGTCGCTGGGATCTCTTGATCTACCTGGCGCCGTTTCTGGCGGTCGGCGTCTTATGGGCCATCGCGATGATCAGAAAAACAAAACGTCGAACAGGAGAAAAACATGCCTGATGTTCTGACTCGACCCAACCGCAAACTCATGTGGCTCGCGCTCTTTGCCCTCATCGCGATCGTGCTTGTGATCGTGTTAACTCCAGTTTTTCTGATCATGCCGTTCAAGGCGCAAACATCGCGCATCCTCGAAGTCTCTTACTTCATGCGTCGCTGGTCTCCTGTGGTAACGGTGCTGGCCTCCTTGCTCATCCTCGTTTTGACGATCACACTCTGGCTTGGTGGACGTTGGTGGAGCCGGATCGTGCTTGTGTTGCTACTCGTGCCGGTGTTCGCGGCGACGTGGCTCGCACGCCAAAACCATTTCGAGTGGATGTTCAATCCGCTACCAAATCCCGCCTACGCGAAAGCTGCCGAGGTCACGTTTGTGAACGACGATGATCGCGTGCTGTCAGTAACGCTCGGTGGTGAATCGGTCGCGTATCCGATTCGACTGATGGGCTATCACCACGTCGTGCAGGACACGGTCGGCGGCACGCCGATCGTGGCGACGTATTGAACGCTCTGTCACACCGGTCTGGTGTGGGAATCGACAGTCGACGGGCGGGTGCTGCACTTTCACCTCGCTGGTATCAACAATCAGAACTTCATCATGCGTGATGAGGAAACGGGAAGCTGGTGGCAACAGGTCAGTGGGAAGGCGATTCATGGTCCACTGGAAGGCCATCAGCTCAAGAGTGTTTTTCACGACGAAATCTCATTTGCGATCTGGAAACGCGAGCAGCCGCAAGGCCGCGTGTTGAAGCCTGACGACCGGATTGCGACTGCGAACAGGTACGAAAAAGCCAATTGGGAAGAGCAAGTCGGACGCATGCGCGTGGTGGAGGGAACTGACGTCGACAAACGACTCGAGCCACGCACTCTCGTGATGGGCGTTACCGTTGACGGAAAGTCAGTAGCGTATCCGTTGTCGGCATTACAGAAGCAAAGCCCGATCATTGACATGGTTGGATCGACTGCGATCGTCGTCGTGCTCGGTGATGATCGTCGCTCGGTGCGCGCGTTTGAGAGAACGGTCGATGGGCGGCGATTGGAGTTCTTTCAAAAGACTGATGGTGGTGGATTCCAATTAATCGACGCAGAAACCGGCAGCACCTGGAACTTTGAAGGTAAGGCAACCGCCGGCCCGTTAGTAGGCCGGCAATTGAAGAAAGTATTTGTGCTTGAAGATTACTGGTTCGACTGGCGCCTCTACCATCCCGACACGCGGATCTACGAGCTCGGCGCGCGTTAATTGTCCCGCGGCGTCTTATTGCGATTGAAGAGATCAGTTAAGTTAACACCAACGCCAATCTTGTAGTAATCGCGATTGAGTCGTGACGGCTGTTGCTCCGGTGGCGGAATAAAAACAGTGTCATTGGTGATCTGGATTTCACCCGGCGCCGTGTCGAGGAACAACGGCACGTCAATGCGCGGCCCACCTTGTCCAATCTTAAACACAGCACTTCCGTACAGATAAAGGAAATTCGCCGCCCTTAACGGAAATGGATAAAACGCATCTAATCGCACAACCCAGGACCGTTTGCCATCCTGCCTGAAGGTTCCTCCAGTGACGGCTTCATTCTGACCGAAGGCAAGGTCGACAACCGAAGGGAAGCTGTTTTTGAAGCGCGTGCACTCACTGTTCTCGCAGAAGTGCGACTTCAGGCGAAAGCCCAGATAATACTGCCGGAAGAATCGATCGCGCTCGAGCGGCACGAAGCCAACATAAGTTTTATTCTCAGGTGGCTCGCCAAAGCGCTTCACGAAGTCAGCCCGCTGTGGACTGTCTTCACCGGGAATCTTGAAGATCTGCGCCGACGTTCGCGTAGGGTTCAATGGGCTGATGGCCCCGGCACCAAACGTTAAATAGAACCGGCTTTGTTGTTTAATTCCAGGTACCAATGTCCAGTTCCAACCATTGGCACTAAACACGCGGCCTTCGACTCCGGCAATAAAATCGAAACTCTGAACGAGATCGACCACTTCAGATGGATCCGTTACCTGATTGACGAAGTTTGAAGGGAAGACCGACGCACCTGCGATCTGTTGTGGGGTAGTTGAAAAGCGGATGAGACCCCAGGTTCCGAAACGTGGGACTCGGATGGGCTTTTCGTCAGGTCCAACCGCGATTGCTTCGTACGGCACCCATACTTTCTTCCCATTAATCGTTTCTGCTTTCAACCCTTTGCGCTTCAGCGTGTCGAAAAGAATTGAGTTAGTGAAAAAGAAATCGAGGAATGGTTTCGTCTCGCTTTCGGCAGAACTCGCGCCGACTTGTTCCATCCCGACGACTACACGCGTGTTGATGCTGTTACTCGGAAACTGCGCAACGAGAAAATTATCTACACATTTAGCTCCCTCGCAGTTAATTAACAGAACCGCTTGTCGTGTTTCGTCCAAGGGCTTGTCTATATCGTAGAAGATTACGGCATTGTCACCTTCTACATATTTAATAGGCACAGTTACTTTCGCAGGCTTGTCGCCCTCGTAGTTGACCGGGATTTCATCGACCTCATCAGCGTTTACGACAGTTTTCCCATTGTGAATGACAAAATACTTTATCTTGTTAATCCTGCCCGCGCTTAGGTTTTTTACTGACAGGAAGGCGTGCCCGAAAGAGTCGCTGGCCTTTGCGGGCGAGGTAGGATTTTCTATCGTGATCAGTTTCGTGGCCGGGGCTGGCTTATCAACAGTAGGCGCTGTGCACTTGTCACCACTACAATTCACAAGCGCGAGGAGTTCATTGGTTTTGTCGCCGGGGTTTGCCGGATCGTAAACGCGAATTATATTTTGGTCTTTAGTTATCTTCAGCTTCGTGAAAGCGATTTTGAGATCCTTGTACGGCTTTAGCTCAATCTCCTGGCGATCGATAGTGTTATCCTTAGCGTCATAGACTACAACCGTCAGCTTCGTGGCTTTACCTTTCGAGGTAATTACGGTTTCCGCCGGACTTTCGGTCACCGGAGTCTTTAGAAACTCTATAGCGATATTGGCTTCTGACTTCCCATCGCCACCGGTGCCGCCACCGCCTCCGCCACCGCCACCGCCCGGCTCCTTCACCTGGCCTTTCTCTTTAACAATCAGGTCTTCCTTCGCGCCACAGTCGTCGTCATTGCAGTTGATGAAAAGGTTCGCACTTGGACTCTTTTCAGTGATGCTGGAGGGGGCGCCCGAATACCCGAACAACGTGATCTTGTTTTTCCCTCTCAGAAGACTAAGTGTGACTTTCTGATCCCCGGCGCCTTCGAGTTTGAAGTCGCCCTCTTTGGCGCCGGTTACGGAGTAGGCGACGATATGAACGTCAGTCAACGCCGGATCGCCAACCTTAAACTTCAACTGCATACGTGAGCCACCAGTACTGGTGAGCGGGTTCGCCTCGGTGCTGCCCTTCGGGCTAACAATGGTGATCGATTGGGCGTGTACTGAAGCAGTCGTTAAGAGGATGAAGGCAGCGAGTACAAAGATTTTGGCACAGTGGGAGTATTCGCGATTCATGGGGGCTCCTGGTTGGAATCGTGGAAACTGACAACTGAGTTTTATTGAGGTCCGTAGAGATCTGAAGGCGAGGAATAGATATACTAGATGTCCTTCAGCGTCAATAGTAATTTCTGCTAATTCTGAAAATCCTGTAATCCTGTCAATACAACCGAAAAACTTTAGCCACAAAGAGGTGCTTCTTTGTGATCATGCAAGCGATCGCGTCTGCTGAGCTCCCCTCAGAAGTCTCCCACGACAAAGTACTCGTAATCTTCGGCGGACTGCTGCTCGTCATGTTGCTGGCGGCGCTTGATTCGACGATTGTCGCCACGGCACTACCAACGATCGTCAACGAGCTCGGCGGCCTGGCTCATCTCTCCTGGGTCGTCACCGCTTATCTGCTCGCACAAACAATCGTCACTCCGATCTACGGAAAGCTCGGCGATCTTTACGGCCGCAAGCGTGTGCTCCAGTTCGCGATCGTCCTGTTCCTGATCGGCTCGGCGCTGTGTGGTTTGAGTCAAACCATGACGCACTTGATCCTGTTTCGTGCGATTCAAGGTCTTGGCGGTGGCGGGCTGATGGTTACGACTCAGGCAGTGGTGGCTGACATCATTCCGCCGCGGCAGCGCGGTCGTTATCAGGGCATCTTCGGCGCTGCTTTCGGCGTTGCTTCAGTTGCGGGTCCGCTTCTCGGTGGCTACTTCACCAGTAATCTCACGTGGCGCTGGATCTTCTATATCAACTTGCCGCTCGGAATTCTCGCGTTGATTGTTTTAGCGGCGACACTGCCGGCACAGAGCTCATACAAGCGACACGCAATTGATTATCTTGGCGCCGGATTGTTAGCTGCTACACTCGCGGCAGTGATCCTTGTGACGGATCTCGGCGGTGTTGCGTACCCGCTCTCGTCTCCGTTGATGATCGGGCTCATCGTCGTCGCTGTGGTTGGTCTAATCGCGTTCATCTTAATCGAGCGACGTGCAGCGGAACCGATTCTCCCATTACGACTCTTTCGCATCAGAGATGTTTGGGTCACATCCGCGATGGGTTTAATTATTGGTTTTGCGCTGTTGGGATCAGTCACTTATCTGCCGTTGTTTCTACAGATAGTGAAGGGAATGAGCCCGACAGAATCCGGCCTGCGGATGATTCCGCTTATGGGTGGCACGCTCGTCACGTCGATTCTTTCCGGGCAGATCGCGAGTCGCACCGGCCGGTACAAGATCTTTCCGATCATCGGTACGACGATGGTGACGATCGCGTTGTTTCTGATGTCGAGAATGACGGCGGAGACGACCAACCTCACGATTGCCACGCTGATGCTGCTGCTCGGGTTGGGACTCGGTTTCGTGATGCAGATGCTGATCATTGCAGTGCAGAACGCGGTTGAATATCACGATCTCGGAGTTGCAACTTCGAATGCGATCCTGTTTCGCTTCATCGGCGGATCACTGGGCACTGCGCTGCTCGGCGCCGTGCTCGCTACCCGGCTGCTCGCGACGAACTCCTTAATGACGGCCTTGGACACAGTCTTTGTAGTTGCATCTGCTATGGCGTTCTTTGGTCTACTGCTTTCTTTCCTGTTGCCGGAACGACGCCTCAGAGAGACGATCGCTGCGGCGACGGAAGCAGACATCGGCGGAGATATCGGACAGGCTTTCGCGATGCCGCAGGATTCGGATTCACGCGCGCAGTTGCTGCGTGGACTCGCGGTGCTCGCAGATCGTGACGTGCGGCGTCGTTACGTTGCGGCGATAGTGACGCGTGCGGGTGTTGATCTAAGTCCGGCAGCAGCGTGGTTGATGGTCCAAATCGAACGCGAGCCGGACGTGAACACTCAAGAGCTCGGCCGCAAAGGCAAAGCTGATCCGAACAAACTAAAGAGCGCAAAGACTGAGCTGCTGGAAAAATCCTTGATCGCACCAGCCCCGGCTAATGACGTGTATCAACTCACCGGAGCGGGCTGCGAAATCTACAACCGTCTCGTGGCCGCGCGGCGCGAACATCTCGCAGAGCTGTGGCCCGAGTGGTCACCGAAAAAACGAGAAGATGTTGCCGCCATCTTGCGCCAACTCGCCCGCGAGCTCATTCCCGAAACAAAGCAATCCTGAAAACCTGTCGAGGTGTTCTGCGGGTAGAAAGCTGGTGACAGGATTTCAGGATTTTCAGGATTAACCTGATTTGTGGCCCAAAAACGTTGACAAAGCGGCACTCTCCCAATATTGTGTGCGCGTTTTCCGCAATCCTCAGTTCCCAGGTTAACTTTATGAAATTTGATTGGCTGCTTAGAGGTTCTGCTCAAGTAACGATCGTCTTCTTTGCCCTCGTGGCGGTCGCAGTCTTCACACAGCTTTTTAAGAACACGATTACGCGATCGTTGCCGTTCTGGCTGCGAGGGCTGCTCAAAGCGGCGCCGGCGCTGTTTCTGACGTGGCTCTCGTGGTACGTGGAGGAACCTCTCGCGGCGCTGATGTTCCTCTTTTGTAGTTTGGGAGACATCCTGCTCGATCTTCCGGAAGAAAGGTTCCCACGCGGATTTAAGTTCGGGGGCATATCGTTCGCGGTAGCGCTGATCTTTGTTTGCGTTTTGAGTTACCAGCACCCGCTCCCGGGATATCCTCTCGTGCCGCTCGCGATCACAAACGTCGTGATCGCAAGCTTCGTATTGCGCTGGGTGCTTCCGAAGCTGCGCGGAGCTGAGCGCATCCTTGAAGTTATCTATTTCGGCCTGTTGATTGTTGCTAATGTGTTTGCGTCGACGTCTTATGTGCCGGTGTTTCTGGGAAGCTCGCTGTGGTTTATGTCTGATTTGTCGATCGGGTTGGGTGCCAAGGTCTCGGACGATCCGGTAAACAGTTTAGACACGCTCGGCCTTTATCACCTCGGTTTGTACTTTCTCGCGATCGGCTTCCTCGGCCGCATGATATTTTGAAATATAAAAACAAGATCTACTGATTTCGAAAAGTCTGTCATCTGATTTATATTGTTCCTCTTTGATGATCAGACGGGTAGCACTGTTTTTAGTTTTACTGATTGTTGCGGGTGTGGCTGTTTGGGCCGCATTTCGCTTTCGTGCCGTACGCCGCAATCAATTACTCCAATCAGCAACCGGGTCCAACTACTCCGCAAATACAACTCCCGACTGGAATCTCGCTGTCGAGAAAGTCAAGGCAGAACGAGACGCTTCGCTGGGCGGAGCTCTCGAGATCCCATCTGAGCTGAAGCACTACGAAGAGCGTTACTGGTTTCTCGCGACCCAGGTTGCTGAGATCGAGAAACACAGAGTGCACTTGTGTCAGGACTATCTCGATCTCGCCGGAATGATCGAGCGACGCGAACTCGTTCCCGTTCCCGCTGTCACCGAAAGTTACATCTTGCTTGGTATCGGTCAGCGAGCGAATGAGGAGCCATTCGAGCCGTTCCAGGAAGACAATAAAAACTCGAATGTTGAGCCTCAGCCTGTACCGCCTGCGATGTTCCAGTCGCTCCAGAATCTCGCAAAAAATTTCAATGGCCGGTCTTACGATTTGAACAACCCGGCGGATCGATATGCGTTGAAGGTCAACATGCTGAGCTCTGTCCGGCCGGAGGCGTTGAAGATCATAGAGCAGGTTGCGACTGCTTATCACAGTCAGTTTGATCGACCGCTGCCGGTGAGCTCGATGGTGAGGCCGGAGCAGTATCAACACTCGCTGCGAAGAGTGAACCGGAATGCGGTGACGATCGACGCGCCGCCACATTCCACCGGGCTCGCGTTCGACATCGATTACCGCTACATGAGTGTCGCGGAGCAGAACTTCGTGATGCGCGAGCTGGCACGCTTGAAGAGCGAGGGGAGAATCGAAGTCATACGCGAGCGCTCCGCGAACTATCACGTCTTCGCGTTCATCAACGGCGCGCGCCCGAGTGACGATCTAATTACGGCATCACTCGAAAAAGCCGGCGCGCCGCCGAAAGAGGAAGAGGCTCATCACACAAACAGTACTGAGCGCCGTAGCGCCTCCGTGAAACATCCGCGGACGAAGGGCCGGGTAAGCCGTGTGAGCAGGAAACGGCGGCGCTAACGAAGATTACTCACGCAAAGACGCACAGATGCAAAGAAAACGCAAAGAAACCCGAAAAGGACTTCGCGCATCCTTCTCTTGTTATGAAAAACCTGAAGCTCCCCGTCGGTGTGATCATTACAGCTCTGGCAGTGGCCGTGAGCGCGCAGTCGCCTCGTCCATCGAGAAAAACGCCCGTTTCCAGTAATCCGACAGTTGCAAGTAGTGTATCCTTCGCAGCAGCAGCAACAAACAATGCGATACTTCGCAACGATCTCACCTGGACCTTCGGCGGCAAACAACAGCGCGGCTGGTATCTTTACGATCTCCTGATTGGTGAAACGCTCAACTCCGGGCACAACCCGGGCACGAGCGACTTCGCTGCTGCACTCGCCCGGTGGCAAAAGAAACGCGGCATCACCGCAGATGGCGTTCTCGATCAAGACGCCCTAATGGCGATGGTGTCGCAATGGCAGAGCAACCGGCTTAAAAACCGCACGTACGCGACGCCCGATCAACTACTGACAGCGCCGCCATCGGACTTTTACGATCCTTCACGTGCGGCTGAGATGCGCCAGGTCGAGCGCAATACTTATGCGGCGTATAAAGAGATGATCGCGGCTGCGATCGCCGATCCAAAACTCAAACTCGCGCCCGGTGATAAGTACCTTAAGATCGTCTCTTCATTTCGTTCGCGCGAGTATCAGGACAACTTGCGACGAAAATCACCGGATTCAGGCAGCGCGGGGCTCGCAGTCAACAGTCCGCACTTCACTGGTCGCGCTTTGGATCTTTACGTCGGTGGCGATCCGGTCGACACGAAGGATGCGAATCGCGCGATCCAGGTAAACACTCCCGCCTATCGCTGGCTCGTCAAAAACGCGGAACGCTTCGGTTTCCGTCCTTACTTTTACGAACCGTGGCACTGGGAATACGTTAAATAGCCTTCTACGGACGGGTGGCCACGGAGGGCCACCCCTACAGTTGTTACTTATCCAGCGCCTCCAGGGAAGTTGCTTGATCACCTACAACTGTAGGGGCGGCCCTCCGTGGCCGCCCGCGCTGGGCGTTCCACGCCTGAAACGGTGCTGTCTTAATTTGAAATCTTCTCTGCGGTTCTCGGCGTATCTCTGCGTTCTCTGCGTTTGAGTTACCCTTTAACGCAGAGAACACTGAGATACGCCGAGGACGCAGAGAAAATCGTTCAATTGAAGACACTACCCTGAAAACCTTTGACTTGAAACGGTTTCAGCGCTAGTTTGCAGGCTAACGATGTTCCCGTTCTGCAAATACGGACCCATGGACCGCTCTGAGCGTAAAGCTCTCTGGTTGGCGATCCTTGCCGGCAGCCTATTCATCGTCACTCTTGCAGTCGCACATCCACCTGCCGAACGTAAACGCAAAATCGACTTCACGATCTTAAAGCCCACGGCTCCGACCAAACACCTGGAGCCCGAAACGCTAACGGAGCTGAACGAGAGTTATCGCGTTGTTCCCAACGACTACAAAAATGTTGATTTCAATAACTTCTTTTACGGCGTTTACGCGTTTCCAGACGGAAAAGAAGCTGAACTCACACTTTACTCCGGCGTACTCGGACTGCCGGATAATTTAGGCTGGTTTGAACTGAAGGACGTCTACTACAAAGATGTAACCGGCGATCGAAAGCCGGAGGCCATCGTGAGACTCTCGCATGTTAAGTGTGAGGGCACATGCGATCGCGGCTCAGACCTTCTCTACATTTACACCATTCGCGACGGCAAGCTTAAAAGTGTTTGGCAGTACGAGACGGGCACTTACGCCTATGGCTGTGGCCTCAAATCGTTAATGTTGGGAAATACGCAACTGGTGTTGGAGTTGTTTGGCCGGTGTCCAAAGGAGGCAATGGACTATCCCGGCCTGAAGAAATTCGTGGTCGAAGATTTGACCTTCATCCTTTTCGAATTCGATGGTCGTCGTTTTGCCATGAAAACGTTTGAATACATCCCCGCGCCCTCGCGCAATGTGAGGGACTACGAACCCGAACTTCAGCTTTATTAAACAGAACAGTTTACTGGGCGTAGCGCAGGTAAACGGTACGAGTCTCGGAATAGAAATCGATCGCCTGTGGTCCCTGTTCACGCATTCCGTAGCTCGACTCCTTCGTCCCACCAAAAGGCAATTGATACTCGACACCCGCCGTCGGCAAGTTCACCGTAATCAATCCTGCTTCAATCCGATCGATAAACTGGTGCACGCGCGTTAGATCCCTCGAGACGATCGAAGCCGAGAGTCCGAACCGCACGCCGTTCGCGATCTCCATCGCCTCTTCAAAATCTTCAGCGACCATCAGTCCGAGCACTGGTCCAAACACTTCTTCCTGCGCGATTCGCATCTGCGGCTTCACGCCTGTAAAAATCGTGGGCTCGATAAAGTAACCTTTATCAAACTCACCGCCGGACAATCGATTGCCTCCACACAACAACTCCGCACCTTCGTCTTTCGCGATTTTAATGTACTCGAGATCAGTCTCGAGTTGATTAGCATCAACCGCCGGACCAATCTGAACCCCCGGATTCAGCCCGTTGCCAATTTTCAAGCTGCGTGTCTTCTCGATCAGTAGTTGGACCAGCGACTCGTAGATCGGGCGCTCGATGATCGCGCGGCTACACGCCGTGCACTTCTGACCAGTGGAAAAGAACGCACCGTTGATGAGAATGTCAGCCGCGTAATTCAGATCCGAATCACGCAGAACGATGGTCGGGTTCTTCCCGCCCATCTCGAGTTGAATACGCAGTTTTCGATCGGAAACTTTGTGATACAACGCGTCGCCGACCGAAGTCGAACCAGTAAACGAAATGCCATTGATCGCGGGATGACTCGTTAACGGATCGCCCACAGCTCCGCCGCTGCCGGTGATGTAATTGACGACGCCTTTCGGAATATTTGCTTCGTGCAATGCTTCGACGAGTCGAAACGAGCTGAGCGGAGCAAGCGACGCGGGCTTCAGCACGACAGTGTTTCCAGCAATCAGCGCGGGAGCGAGTTTCCACGCGGGAATCGCTGACGGAAAATTCCACGGTGTGATCAGTGCGACCGTGCCGAGTGGTTTGCGGATCGTGTAGCAAAGCACTTGCGGGCGCTCAGAGGGAACGTTGTAACTAAACTGCCGCGCGCCTTCGCCGCCAAAGTAACGAAAGATATTGATCGCGCGCGTGACTTCACCGATCGCTTCGGGAAGCGTTTTACCTTCTTCGCGCGTCATCTCCTCGCCGAGTTGTGGCAGTTTGCTCGCGAGCAGATCCGCGGCCTTGAATAAATACTCGCCTCGCTTTGTGGCGGGCATCGCGGCCCACTCACTTTGGGCTGCGACTGCTGCCGAACAGGCGTCAGCGACGTCAGCTTCGTTCGAAGCCTGAAACGTGCCGACAACCTCGTCGAAGTTCGCCGGATTAATGTTTGGAAACGTCTTGCCCGATTTGCTATCTACAAACTCGCCGTTGATGTAATTGCCAAACGCTTTCACACGCTCTCCTTACGATTTTTATGGGTGAGAATGCGGGCATCCTAACATACGTAGTGCCTTGAAGCCGTTTGGGCGTAATATAGGACCGCCTCGTCACCCAAGTTATCGCCCGGAGCAAG
>DASTTS010000558.1:0-3374 GCA_035760085.1 Pyrinomonadaceae bacterium | reverse complement strand
CGGCCGCCGGTAATCGAGCTTGGATGTTTGTAGGGGCGGCCCTCCGTGGCCGCCCCAGGCTAGAAGATTCAGGAGAAACGATGGCAACCACGTTTGCAATTGAGCCACAGGAATTCCAACCCGCAGTCGGGTTGGCGACGCAGGTCCCCGAATCGCGTCCGGTGATCGAGCTGGATCACATCCATAAAACCTACACGATGGGCGACGTTGAAGTTCACGCGCTTCGTGGAGTTTCACTGACGATTCGCGAAGGCGAGTTTGTGGCAATCATGGGTGCGTCAGGTTCAGGTAAATCTAAGACGATGAACATCATCGGCTGTCTCGATCGCCCGACACGTGGCACATACATTCTCGACGGCGAAGACGTTTCGCAACTGTCGAAAGACCAGCGCGCGGACATTCGGTGCCAGAAGATCGGTTTCGTGTTCCAGGGATTTAACCTGCTGTCGCGAACGTCAGCGCTCGAGAACGTTGAGTTGCCGATGCTTTATCTCGGTGTCGACGCAGCGACACGTCATCAACGCGCTGTCGAAGCACTCGCCGCAGTCGGACTGGCAGGCCGCGAACAGAACCATCCGAACCAGTTGTCAGGCGGACAGCAGCAACGTGTCGCTGTCGCGCGTTCGCTCGTGAACAATCCGGCATTGATTCTCGCCGATGAGCCGACCGGTAATCTCGACTCGCGCACGTCGGTTGAAGTAATGGAAATCTTCCAGCGCTTGAATCGCGAGCGCGGAATCACGCTGGTACTCGTCACACACGAGCCTGACATCGCGGAATACGCTGACCGCGTGGTTGTTTTCAAGGATGGAAAGATCAAGTCGGACCGTCCGGTCGAGCATCGACGTAACGCAGCCGAAGAACTGAAGAACCTCCCCATCATCGAGGATGAGGACGACGAGGAAGAGTAATGAATCTACTAATGATCATTCGCGTCGCGTTTCGCGCTCTTGTTCGTAACAAGATGCGCGCGGCTTTGACCATGCTCGGCATCATCATCGGCGTCGCTGCCGTGATCGCGATGGTGAGCATCGGCCAGGGCGCGTCGGCCTCTGTTCAGGCACAGATCGAAAGCATCGGAACAAATCTGCTGTTTGTGAGCGCAGGGGCGCAGAACGTCGGTGGTGTTCGTAGTGGTACAGGCGATACCGGTACGAACACCATGACGGTGGACGACCTCGACGCAATTAAGCGCGAGGTGCCGAGCGTTTCGATGGTTACTCCAAACGTGAACGCGCGCTCGCAACTCGTCGCCGGCAACATGAACTGGAACACTAACGTCACTGGCGTCAGCGAACAGTATCCCGACATTCGCAAGTGGCCGGTTGCGACTGGCTCATTCTTTACTGATGCGGACGTGCGCACTGCGGCTCGCACCATCGTCATCGGACAAACACTTGCAGACAATCTTTATCCGGGCGCGGATCCGATCGGGCAGGACATTCGCGTGATGAATCTGCCGTTCCGTGTGGTCGGCGTGATGGCTCGCAAAGGTCAGGATCCGCAGGGCCGCGATCAGGATGACGTCGCGTTTGCGCCGTACACGACGGTGCAGAAGAAGATACTTGGTCGCGATCGTATTCAGATCGCGTTCGTGTCAGCTATTTCGCAGGACGCCACGTACACCGCGCAGGAGCAGATCACCGAGTTGCTGCGCCAGCGTCACAAGCTGACGGCGAGTGAGCCAAACGATTTCACGGTGCGAAACATGACTGACGTCGCGGAAGCGGCGAACGAGACCAGCAAGACAATGACGATCCTGTTGGCGTGCATCGCCGGTGTTTCGCTGCTCGTCGGCGGCATTGGCATCATGAACATCATGCTCGTGTCGGTCACGGAACGCACACGCGAGATCGGGATTCGCATGGCGATTGGTGCCCGTTCCTCCGCGGTGCGTAGCCAGTTTCTCATCGAGTCGATCGTGCTGAGTCTGACGGGCGGCACTATAGGAATCATCCTCGGCATCGCATTATCGTTAGCGATCCCGGCATTTCTCGGTTGGCCCACACTCGTGTCGATGATGGCGATTATCGGCTCGGTGGTATTTTCGGCAGCGGTTGGCATTTTCTTTGGCTACTATCCGGCCCGCAAAGCTGCGGCGTTAGACCCAATCGAAGCACTGCGCTACGAGTAAACCCTAACCACGGATAACAGGGATGTGGCATAGTATGCGTCGCATGAGCAGACGCATACTTGCTGTTTCTCTTATTCTGGTTTTGTTCGTCGTTGGTTTTGGCCAGCGGCGACCTCCGCAAACTTCTTCTCCTTACAAACGGCCCCGTCTCGTGCTGCTGATCGTAGTGGACCAGTTTCGCTACGACTATCTCGAACGCTTCGGCGATCTGTTTGGTCCAAACGGATTCAAGCGGTTGATACGCGATGGTGCGTCGTGGACGCAGTCCAACTACGATCACATGCCGACCTACACGGCGCCCGGTCACGGAACGATGATGACCGGCGCGTATCCGGCTGAGTCAGGCATCATCGGCAACGAATGGCTGGACCGCGCGACTGGTAAGCGCATCACGAGCGTCTCCGATGAGTCGGTGAAACTGCTCGGCGGAACTCCGACCGAACCAGCGTCGAGTCCGTCGCGCCTGATGGCATCTACGGTCGGCGACGAGATGCGGCTTGCGACGAATGATCGCTCGAAAGTGATCGGAATCTCCGTAAAAGATCGGTCAGCAATTCTGCCTGCGGGCCGTCATGCAAACGCGGCTTACTGGTTCAGCACCTGGTCCGGCACGATGGTCTCCTCTACTTACTACTTCAACCAGTTGCCCGCGTGGGTGACGAACTTCAACAACACGAAACCCGCAGAAAAATACTTCGGCGCGAAGTGGGAACGCGTGTTGCCCGAAGATGAATACGTCAAACGCGTGGGCGTGGATAATCCGAGTTGGGAAAACGTTACGAACGCGTGGACTCCGGACACCAATTCATTTCCGCACACTGTAACCGGCGGACTAGCCGCGCCGGGTCGAAACTTCTACCTCGCGCTCGATTACTCGCCGTTCACCAACGAGATGCTCGTTTCGTTTGCGCAGGAAGCGATCGTCAACGAACAGCTTGGGCAGGATGATGATACGGATGTGCTGACGGTCAGTCTCTCGGCGAACGATTATGTTGGTCACCGGTTTGGTCCATACAGCCAGGAAGTGATGGACGTTACCGTGCGCACGGACCGCGACGTCGCAAAGTTGCTCGATTTTGTTGATGCTCGCATCGGACTTTCGAACACACTTGTTGCATTCACGGCTGATCACGGTGTTTCGCCGATTCCGGAGCACGCGGCGGCGCTGGGGTTGGGTGGCGGGCGAATTCCCTTCGCAACGGTGATGGGAAAGATCCAGTCGGCGATCACCGCGCGTTAC
>DASTTS010000557.1:0-5188 GCA_035760085.1 Pyrinomonadaceae bacterium | reverse complement strand
GCGCGTGCGTATGATCTCGTGCTGCCGAAAGTCGAACATTTGCTGACGCATATCAACGAGTATGAACCGCTGTGGCGCGAAGGTTGGGAGAGCGTTGTGGCTGCGGTCGAGAGTTTCGAGAAGGGTGAGTCGAAGGTTGTCGAACAAGCAGATGTTTCAGTGATAACGCTCGCGCCGGAGCTGTTTGACGGCACGGGTTTTAGTCCGACGAGACACTCAGCGCCTTACACTGCGATCTCGAAGTTCGCCAAAGGCAAACTCTTCCTCATCGCGATTCCTAGCGGCGCAGGCTGGTTTTACCGGATCGATTATCCCTACTACTCGTGGGCTGAGACTGTTGTGCGTCCGCTCATTCCGCGACGCGATCTGTCGCCGGCGTTGCAGTTGCTCAACAGCCGGGAAACGAATTCAGACGGACGCTGGCAGACTGATAATCGCGAGATGACATCGGCAGTGAAGTTTCTCGACAGTGCCGGGACGTTGGCGGCATCCCGCCTGGCGCCAGATGAAGTTGCGAGAACCCTGGAACTAACAGAACCGAGCGCGGTAGCGCCGGGTCAACGTGTCCAAAGTGCGTGATTCTAGAATTTGATCCGGCGCTACCGCGCCCGGTTCTGTTGTGATGCACGACGTAATCATCATCGGCGCCGGACCAGCCGGACTCTCAACCGCTTTCTGGTGCGATGAGCTCGGTCTCGACACCCTCGTACTCGAACAGTCCGAACAGATCGGCGGCCAACTTCACCGCGTCTACAACCCGATCAACAATTATCTCGGACTCAAAGCTCGCAACGGCGAAGAGCTGCTCGAACATTTCGCAGCCGGTGTTGATAGTGCTGATTTCGATCTCTGGACGCAAACAAGCATCACTTCGGTCGATCTGAAGGCGAAGCGCGTCACGCTGGCGAGTGGCGAGGAGCTCCAGTCGATCGCGATCGTGATCGCGACGGGCGTGCGGCCGCGGGAGTTGGGCGTTCCGGGCGAGAAGGAGTTTGCGGGCAAGGGGATAATAGAATCCGCAACTCGCGATCGACAGCTTTTTGCCGGACACGATGTTTGCGTTGTCGGCGGTGGCGATGCAGCGGTAGAAAACGCGTTGCTGCTGGCGGAAGTTTGTCCAACAGTCACGTTAGTTCATCGCGGCAAGAAGCTGCGCGCGCGGAGCGAGTTCACCGGAAAACTTCAATCGCTGCATTGCATCACGGTTTTCACTGAATCCGTGCTGACGCGTATCATGGGCAACGAGCGTGTCGAGGCAGTGGAAATCCATCGCAAACAGGGGTTGAAGCCGTTTCAGCTCGCCGTGCGCGGTGTGTTGATTCGCATCGGCGTGGAGCCGAACACCGGCTTGTTTCGCGAGCAACTCGAAACAGATGAAACCGGTTACGTTGTGGTGAACAGTCAACAGGAAACGAATGTGCCGATGGTCTTTGCCGTTGGCGACGTCTCGAATCCAGTAGCGCCAACGATCAGCAGCGCCACCGGCGCGGGCGCAACCGCTGCGAAAGTGATCGCGAGTCGACTTAACGCAAAATGACTGCCTATCTCGATGCTCACGTTGCGGCGTATCCGATCGAGTACATTGCGGGCATCGATCTTTACAACGCGGGCGAGTTTCATGCGGCGCACGACGCGTGGGAAGAACGTTGGATGGGCGAGGTTGGACCAAAGGAAAAACTGTTTCTCCAGGCGATGATCCAATCGGCGGTCGCCTTTCATCATCTCGACATCGGCCGTCCCGGGGCGGCGCGCCAGATGTACCTGCGAGCGAAAGAGAAGTTTGCGCGCCTGGGTGTGAATGTTTTTATGTCGCTGGACCTCGAGGAGTATCAGTCACAACTCGATCGCGCGCTGTCGTGGCTGCTGGATGGCGATCCGCGAGAGTTACCACGACCCCAAATCACGCCACCAAAGATCCGTTTACTGGCGACGATAAATGAATTTGACTGACATCTTGTTAATCCTGAAAATCCTGTAATCCTGTCTAACGACTGTGCAAAATATCTCGGTATCACAATGAATTTCTCACGCTTAATCCTACTAGCCTGCTGGTTTGGCGCGGCCCTCTTCTTCGGCGCCGTCGTCGCCCCCGCCGCGTTCGGCGTCCTGCGATCATTCGGCCTGCCAAACGCCAACGAGATCGCCGGCAGCATCGTCACGCGCTCGCTCTCAGTAGTTAACATCGCCGGCTTTCTAATCTCATTACTGCTACTCATAACTTTCATCATCAAGCGCCACTCGTCGAGCCGTCTAACTTTCATCATCGAGCTCGTTTGTCTCGCCATCATCGCTTTGACGACTGCCGTAGGTCATTGGGTAATCGCGGCGCGGATGCGTGCGTTGCGCGCGGCAATGGTCCTGCCGATCGATCAAATTGCGGCAGACGACGCGCGCCGCATCGCTTTCAACAACCTGCACGGTTATTCGGTTAACGCGCTCGGACTTGCTATGATTGCCGCTCTTGTGGCGATGGTCCTGATGGCCCGGAATCTGCGCAACTAATTTTCAGATGGGTGAAGCTGGTGGAAATTATTGAAGACATTGACGGTTGGCGAAGGCGTTTCGGGAGTTGGCGACCCGGCGCCGGTGATGATCTCGGCTCCGATTATCCGTTTGTAAAAAATCGCCGCGCCCCATTTACGCCCGCGCGACGCGCCCTGCCGATGCTGAATCTGGCTCTGATCTCGTCAGCCGGCGCTTATATCGACGGCACTCCGGCGTTCGACACCAGCTCAACCAGCGGCGACACGAGTTTCCGTGAGATTCCGATCGAAGTTGAAGAGTCAGACCTGCGCTTCGCCGCGCGCGGCTACGATCCAGCCGCGGTGCAAGCGGACGTAAACTCGGAACTGCCTGTTACGCGTCTGCTCGAGTTTGAGAAAAACGGCATCATTGGACAACTGAATCCGGTGTACTGGAGCTTCTGCGGTTTCATTCCTGATGCCGGAAAAGTTGTTGACGATCTTCTTCCAAAGCTGATCGAGCGAGTGCGGCGTTATGAAGTTCAGGCGGCGTTGTTAGTTCCTGCTTCTGTGTTGTGTCATCAGTCGATTGGTCTGGTGGCGCGAGCACTCGAATTGTCCGGCATTCCGACGATGACGCTCGCGGTCGTTAAAGAGATAGCGGAATCAGTGCGTCCGCCGCGTGTTGCGTTTTACGACGGAAAGCCCGGAACTGTCAGCGGCCTGCCGAATTTTCCGGAGCACCAGCGACGTATTCTCGACGAAGCTTTGCGCCTAATCGAGCCGATGGACCAGCCCGGCATTCGCAAGCTCGTTGTGGCACTGGAAACTGCTGTCGAGAAATCACGCGGCGAGCGATAACGAACCATTTAATGTCTCCAAAAAAGCGCTTTGGAATCGGCGTCCTCTTCATAATCGTTAACGTTCTTATGTACCTGCTTATCACGCCGGTGCCGATCACTCCGGCGGCGTGGACTCCTCCTCCCGCACCGGCTTTAACAGGCCAATACGCACAAAACACGCGACTCTCGACTGTGCAAAAGCTTTCACTCGGTGACGGGCACAAGCCCGAAGACGTCGCACTCGATGCTGAGGGCAAGATCTACGCGGGCTTTGAAGACGGCCGGATCATGGTCCTACAGCCGGACGGCACGGAGCCACGCGTCTTCGCTAACACGCAGGGTCGTCCGCTCGGTTTGATCTTCGATCGTGAGGGGAATCTGATCGTCGCCGATGCGATCAAAGGGCTGTTGTCAGTTAACAAAGCAGGCGAGGTAAAAGTCCTGGCCGAGGAAGCTGACGGCGTGAAGTTTGGCTGCTTGAACGATCTGGACGTCGGTGCAGACGGCACGATCTACTTCACCGAAGCTTCGAAGAAGTTTCCGATGTCGCAGTTTACGAACGACTTACTCGAGCACCAGCCCAACGGCCGTTTAATGGCACTCGATCCACAGTCACGGCGTCCTCGCACGCTGTTGCGAAATATTCACTTCGCCAACGGCGTCGCGGTGAGTCCGGATCAAACGTTTGTCCTCGTCGCGGAAACTGGCGAATATCGCATCCGTCGCGTTTGGCTCAAGGAACCGAAAATGGGCCAGAACGACGTCTTTATCGAGAACCTGCCAGGCTTTCCCGACGGCATTTCCTCGAACGGCCGCGATCGTTTCTGGCTCGCGCTTGTGACGCCGCGCCAGGCCGTCTTCGATCGAATGCTTCCTCATCCGTTCATGCGGAAGATGGTGGCCCGTCTGCCGAAGTTCATGCAGCCTGCACCAAAGCGATATTCCTTCGTCCTTGGTCTCGATCCGCAGGGCCGCGTCGTCGAAAACCTTCAGAACGGCTCGCCCGATTGCTTCGCCGAAATCGCCAACGTAGTCGAACGCAACGGCTCCCTCTACTTCGGCAGCATCGGCGAAGACACCATCGGCCGCTTCCCACTAAAGTAAAGCCACAAAAGGCACAAAGGATACGACGACGGGATTTAGTATTCGACTTTGCCGTCGAGCATCATGTCCTTGACCTTGTACGTCATGTTCATTCTTATTGACTCGCCCAGGTCCGCAACAAAACGTACGCTACTGATCTCAGGACTAAGGAACGGTTTGTCATCTACCATGCGTGGAAAGATAAAACGCGCACCAAATCCGTCGCCACCCGGCGGCGTATACTGCTCGACGAAAATCCGTTTGCCGTCGTTGCGTTCCAGATAGGTTCGGTTCTTAATCTCGGCCGTCGTAGCGTTCCGGACGATCTGCATAGCTTTGCCGAGCATATTTGCATCCGGATTCTCGATCGTGACCGCGATAATGATGGAATCTTCAGAAGCTACTTCTGCAAAGGTGTCGAGGCGCGACATCTGGTCAGGCGCGAGATCTTTCCTTTGCAATTGAATCATGCGTACGAAAGCCTGACGAACCGGTCGCGCCGAAAAGAACCGGATGCCGTACGTCATGCCGTCATTTTGCCTGAGACGAGTATCGATACTTGGATCTGGAGGACGTGTGAGCGGGCTTGCCTCTTGAAAATCCTGGTCAACTTGCAGGTGCGCCCAAGGCGAATCGTTCAGAATCTTCTGAGCATCCGTCTTTGACCATTCTTTCCAGGGCTTAAGCTTTTTCTGGCCGACCACCGAGACAGCAGCCGTCAGACAAATCATCAAAAACACAACCGGCAGTTTGTTACTCATTACTTGGACCTTTCGTGTGGAGGATGCGAAGTCTAGCCTA
>DASTTS010000556.1:0-3826 GCA_035760085.1 Pyrinomonadaceae bacterium | reverse complement strand
GGCGTCAGTGTGCTGTTCTACGTCGCGCTCCTCCTGTTCTTTTTCCTGGGCGCCCTTCGTTAATTTGTTCGCGGTGGTTTAGAATTCATTTGAAATGAAGCGTTGTTCCACCTGTAACCGGACGTACACCGATCCCAATCTCAGTTTCTGCATTGACGACGGTACACCGCTGACTACGGTCGAATCGGATGACGATACGACTGTTGTGAGACCGCGTGACACTGAACGCAACACTGAAGATGACGAGTGGAATGCGGTTGCTTACCGTCCGCCCGGTTCGTACGTTCCGCCCGGCACGGCCGTTAAGCCGCGGCGACGCATGTGGCCGTGGGTTGTCGGGATTGCGGGCGCCTTCATTCTCGGCATTCTGGTGATTGCCACGGCAGCGGTGATTCTGGTGCCAAGGGCGATGCGTTCAAGAGAGCGTGCCGGAGTACCCGCTCGCCGTTCAGACAACGCGAACACGAGAACGCCTGAGACGACGAGTAACGCAAACAGTAATTCGACTGAAAACATCAATGCTGCGCCGCCGACTGATCGCGAGCAGGTGCTGGCGCAGTTGAAGGAACTGGAAAACGAGTGGACGGTTGCGAACCTCAACGCCGACAAGAAAAAACTCGACCGCATACTTGCGGATGATTACGCCGGACAGGCAGGCGAGGATGGCGGGCTGCAAAGTAAAGCCGAGTATATCGATACGATTGAGCGCGACAGGCAGGTTCAGAAGTGGGAGTTTAGTGATCTGAATTTGGTGTTGGCTGGAGATCGCGCGACGTTGTCGGGAATAATTACGTACTTTATTCAGGATCGAAGTGTGAGTTTTGATTTTAAAGATAGATTTGTGTGGCGCGAGGGGCGATGGCAGGCGACGGGCGCCGAGTTGAAGCGCAGAGGAAATGCGGATACCGACCTTTAACCGAAAGTCATTGGACAGGATTTACAAGATTGAGCAAGATTACATGTAAATCCTGCAAAATCCTGAAATCCTGTCAAGGTTTTCAATATGTCAATTATCACCGACGTTATCGAATCAACTAAAGCAATCATCCAGGGAATGGGTGTGACTTTATCCTACATCCCTAAACGCAAGTGGACGGTCGAGTATCCCGACGATCCCGTAACTTTGCAGCCGCGCTATCGCGGTCAGCATCTCTTGCACGTTGACGAGCTCGGCCGTGAGAAGTGTGTCGCGTGTTATCTCTGCGCCGCGGCGTGCCCGTCCGAATGTATCTACATCGTCGCTGATGACGATCCGCGACCACCCGAAGAACGCATTGGTGTCGACGAGCGTTACGCTTCTGTTTACAACATCGATTACGGCCGCTGCATCTTCTGCGGGTTCTGTGTCGAGGCTTGCCCCAAAGACGCCATCACTCACGGTTACAACTTCGAGCTGTCGGTTTACAGTCGCGCCGATCTACTCAAGACCAAAGACGATTTGCTGATCACAAAACAGCTACAGTCGAAGAACTACCGCGTAGCTCAATCGCATGAAGATGTCGATTCGGAGTACAAGGAAGTCTAACCTGTGGAATGTCTCTGCGTGAGTATCACAAACGATGGGAGTTTGATCTCAAATCGAGCCCTGAGCGGCTCTGGCCTTTTATCGCTGACACCAACCGGTTCAATCGCGACACAGGCGTGCCGCAGATCGAAGTAGGCCCCGCCGACAAACAACTTCGCAACGCGCGTCGCAAAATACGACTCGGCTTTTACGGCTTGCCTGTCGAATGGGAAGAGCAACCGTTCGAATGGGTGAAGCCGTTTCGTTTTGGCGTCGAGCGCGTTTACAGCAAGGGGCCGGTCGCGCGTTTGCGAATGCGCGCGGAGTTAACGCCGAACACCGGCGGCGGCACGCATTTGACTTACGAAGTGTGGTCCACACCGCGAAACATTCCCGGCGCAGTTGCGATACCGATGCAACTGAACTTCGTCGTCGCGCGGCGGTTTCGCGAGTACATTCAGAAGTATGACAACGTCGCTTTTCAGGGCGCGGTTGCTGAAACCGCTGAGCCAGACACTTCACAGTCATCGTTTGATCTGCAACGCCTCGCCACACTCAAACAAAAACTGATCACGGATCTCGAAACAATTGACTCGCCGGAACCGAGGCTTGCCGTCGCTGAGCGTCTGGCTGACTTTCTCGCACACGGCGACGACTTCGGAGTCGCGCGCATTCGCCCGTACAAGCTTGCCGACGATTGGCATGAGCCGCGACGTCTCGTACTCGAAGTTTGCCTGCGCGCGACGCGAGTCGGGTTGCTTGATTTTCAATGGGACCTGCTGTGTCCGCTGTGTCGTGGTCCACAGGAGAGCGGTCTCTCGTTGAAAGATATCCATACTGACGTGCATTGCGAGACGTGCAAGATCGATTTCACCGTCAACTTCGATCGGTTTGTGGAGTTGACGTTTCGACCGAATCCCGCAGTGCGACGTTTGTCAGTCGCTTCATTTTGTATCGGTAGTCCGAACTGGACGCCGCACGTGATCGCGCAGCAACTTCTGCCTGTTGGTGACAAGAGAGAACTGGTGTTGCCGCTCGAGTCGGGCGCCTATCGATTGCGCGCGCTCGAGCTGCCCGGTTCGCAGGAGGTGACAGTCTCGCCTGAAGGTGAGGCGTCGGCACACGTGACGCTTTCTAATAATGGTTGGAGTGAGGAGCCGTTACAGTTCAACGAGAACGTCACACTCACTTTGCAGAATGAAACGGGCGCCGAGCAACTCATGATTCTCGAGCGGCTCGAGTGGAGCGATCAGGCGACCACGGCAGCCGAAGTGACAGCGCTACAAATGTTCCGCGATCTGTTTGCAACAGAAGCCCTGCGTCCGGGCGAACAGATTTCCGTCGGCACGTTGACAGTTCTTTTTACCGACCTGCGCAACTCAACTCAGCTTTATCGCGAGATCGGCGACGCGACGGCGTTCGGACGTGTGATGAGCCATTTCGACGTCGTGCGAAAATCGATCGCGGAGCACGACGGCGCGATCGTAAAAACGATTGGCGACGCGGTGATGGCAGTGTTTCGCTCAGCCGCCGACGGTTTGCTCGCGATGCTCGAAGTGCAACAAGCGCTCGCCGAACCAGGCGATGGGAGCCGCCCGCTGCAACTGAAAGCCGGACTCAACACCGGCCCTTGCATCGCCGTGACGCTCAACGATCGTCTCGACTACTTTGGCTCGACTGTGAACATGGCCGCGCGTCTGGAATGTCTGTCGTCGGGTACTGACGTGATAATCTCACGCTCGGTTTACGAAGATCCGAGAGTGCAGGAGCTAATCGAGTCAGACAGTTTCGACGCGATGCCGTTTGATATGCAGTTGAAAGGTTTCGAGAACGAACGTTTTGAGCTATGGAGGGTCAGTAGGCGCTGATGCCCGCTCTCCTGGCCGCTCAGGAAGTATCAAAGATTTACCAGATGGGCAGTAACAATGTTACCGCCCTCGATAACGTCTCGCTCGAAATCAATGAAGGCGAGTTCGTTGCGATCCAGGGAACGTCCGGTTCCGGCAAGTCTACTTTACTCAACATGCTTGGTGGACTCGATCATCCGACCACGGGTGAAGTGTATTTTGCGTCGCGACCTTTGGGGCCGTTCACGAAGAAAGAGATGGCGCGCTACCGGCGTTTTTCCGTCGGCATGATCTTTCAGAACTTCAATCTCATTCCGACAATGACGGCGCGCGAGAATGTTTCGCTCGCGCTGGCGTTTGGTGGATTGCGCGGGCAACAGCGGCGTGCGCGCTCGCGTGAGTTGCTGGCGCGTGTTGGTCTTGGTGAGCGATATGAACACAAACCGTCGGAGCTTTCCGGCGGTGAACAACAGCG
>DASTTS010000555.1:0-3213 GCA_035760085.1 Pyrinomonadaceae bacterium | reverse complement strand
AAGGTTCCGATCACGCAGTTTTTTATTTTGACGCCGTATCCGGGTTCGCCGACGGGAGACAAGATGTGGCGCTCTGGCGTTGTCTTCGATGACGACGTGAATCACTTGCGCGAGCCGTACGTTGTCTTTAAGCCGCAGCAGCTTTCGCCCGAGCAATTGCATGATGGTTGGTGGGGAGCAGTGGAGGAGTTCTATTCGCTGCGTTCAATCTTGAGAAGGGTTGTGTTTCGGCGGAAGCCGCTCAACTTATGGGTGAACCTCGCGACGAATTTGTATTACTGGTCCAAGGTGAAGCGAGGGATTCATACGGTTTACTTCGGAAAGAATTGAGATGCTGAAAGAAGATTTCTCACGCAGCGACGCAGCGGCGCAACGCCTTCGAGTCTTCCGTTGCGCCATTGCGCCGCTGCGTGAGAATTTTCTTTCAACATCTCAATTCTTGCCGAAGTAAACCGTATGAATCCCGCGCTTCACCTTGGACCAGTAATACAGATTCGTCGCCAGATTCACCCACAAATTGAGCGGCTTCCGGCGAAACACAACTCTTCTTAGAATTGAACGCAGCGAATAAAACTCCTGCACCGCGCCCCACCAACCGTCATGCAACTCCGCCGGCGAAAGCTGCTGCGGCTTGAAAACGACGTACGGCTCGCGCAAGTGATTCAGGTCCTCGTCAAAGACAACACCGGAGCGCCAGATCTTGTCCCCGGTCGGCGAACCCGGATACGGCGTCAAAATAAAAAACTGCGTGATCGGAACCTTCAACGATTCGAGATAATCAACGGTGCGCTTGAACGTTTCCGCATTATCATCAGGCAGCCCGAAGATAATGAGCGCGTGCGGACTGATCCCTGCATCCATGATCCGGCGAAACCCCTCGGCATACTTATCGACGGCGTGAAAGGTTTTGTTAACGTCTTCAAGATTGCGTGCGGAAAAAGTCTCAACGCCGAGCGCCATCAACACACAACCCGACGCGCGCGCTTTCTTCAACAGCTCCGGATGACGCGCCACATTGATCGTCGTCTGCGTTCCCCAGCGAATCGGCGCCCCTGCGAGTGCGGTGAAGAGTCGATCTGAAAACTTCACGTCTTCGCACAAGTTGTCGTCGCAGAAGTTGATGTTCCGGCTGCGCGTCGCCTCGACGTCGCGAACGATTTGTTCCACCGGCCGCTTGCGATACATGCCGTTATAGACCGCCGCGATCGAGCAGTACTCACACGTAAACGGACAGCCGCGCGTCGCCTGCACCGGATACACAACGATCCGATCCTTCTTGATCAGATCGTAACGAGGCACGGGCAGATTGTTGATGTCGGGCGGGTGCGTCGATCGGTAGCGAGTCTTCAGTTTTCCGTGTTCGATATCGTCGAGTAGCTGCGGCCAGACTTCATCACCTTCACCAACGACAATCGCATCGAAGATTCCTTCTACCCGATCGGGCAACATCGAAGGCAGATAACCGCCGAGCACAACCTTCTTACCCGCCGCGCGAAACCTTTTGGAGATATCCACGCAGCGCTGTAGCTGCATGATCTGTCCGGAGAGCGCCACTACATCCGCATCACTCTCGAAATCGATGTCCTCCAAGTATTCTTCAACTAACCTCACTTCATGTTTGTCCGGCGTGAGCGCGGCCATGAGCGGTGGTCCAAGGTGAGGCAGATACGCACCAAGGCGATCAATCAGGTTCTTCGACTGAACCAGACTGCCATCGTCTCGGTAATGCGCTGGATGGATAATATCGATCTTCAAACTGAACGTTCCTCAATCATATCCGCCAACGTTCGCAAACTCGTCCCACTCTGACACGCACGCCCAAGCTGTTCGCGCGTGACACGCATCCCGTAACGATCCTCAATCGCTACTACCACGCCCAGCAATATCAACGACGAAAACGGGATGACATCGTCGAGCGGCTCGTCCGGCGAGCAATCGCGCACAGGCATCGCTGCATTCACGTCCGGCGCCGCACGAATGATCAGGTCCCGCAGCTCGTCGATTGTCTCAGGCGTTGCTATTGACTGACTCTCCCGGTGATCTGGACCAGTGCCGGTCCGTTTTCAAGCTTGACTGGCGCAGGCGATACCGGCTCGGCGTCGGGGAAGAACCGCTCGTCCTTATGACGATACAAGTTGTTGTACGAACAGCCGGGCATGAGCCGCCCGTCCGGCATCACGTAATGTGTGCAGCACTTCTTCAAGCGTGCCACATCGAGATCCCACGGATCCATGAAGTTGTGAATGAAGAGCGCCTTGCTGCGCGCCTCGGTGCGCCGCTCGATATCCGCCGCCGAAAGCGGATTGCGCGAGTTGAAAGTGTCTTTGAGGAACGACTTCAGCGACGCCAGGATCAACTCCGAGTCTTCCCCAACTTTCGTTGCCGACCACAGGTTAGTGATCGAGTCGAGAATCATCTTCTCGAGTTGATTATCGGAACGAATGATCGCGCGGTTCTGCATCGCATCGAGGTACTGCCGGATGTTTACAAACTCCGGCAGCGGCTTGTACTTGCCATCCTCCATGCGAAACAGATACGTCGCCGTGTAACAACTCGGATGGGAACACGGCACGGGATGAAAGTACTCGCGTTTGAACCAGCCCGTCTGCTCTTCAATCAATTGATGAACTTCCGGCATCGTGAGTCGATGACCAGCAGGATTCGCGTGATAACCATCGCCGCCATCGCCCGTGTGGGCCATCGGCTGGATGACGATGCTCGAACACTGCTCCAGTTCTAATCCAAATTCAACGAGCGCGCCGAGCTCGTTGCTGTTATCGCCCTTCGACACTGTCGGAACAATCACTGTCGGAATGTCGAGCTCCTTGATCACCTCGATGCACTGCATCTTCATGTCGATCAATTCGACCCCGCGCGGCCTCGGATAAACACCGGCCTGCAACGTGTCAAACTGAAGCGACGCGTACATACCGCCTTGTTTGAACTTCTCGGCGAAGGCGCGGTTCTGTGCAATCTTGCGTCCGTGCGTGGAGATCAGCAGTCGCTTGATCTTGCCTTCATATGGACCACGCAGGACGTAGTCACAAAACTCGAAGAACTGCGGATGCAGCGTCGGCTCACCGCCGGAGAGCAACATGATCGGCAGCTCGCCTTCAGCCGCGACCAGCAAGTCAACAGCCTGCTTGAACTCGTCGAACGTCATCGAGTAGCGCTGTTGATTACGAACGATGCAAACCGGGCACGTCAGATCGC
>DASTTS010000554.1:0-6231 GCA_035760085.1 Pyrinomonadaceae bacterium | reverse complement strand
GCTGAATTGAGTTCTACGGTAAGTTTTTGAACAGGATGACAGGATTTACAAGATGGACAGGATTAATCTTGTAAGTCCTGAAAATCCTGTCATCCTGTCTAACAACCCTCTGTATAATAGCCCGCTGAGATCCTCTATCACGATCCCAGGAGAAGATAGTCGTGCGTGTAGATCCTGCTGTGGCGCAACTGGTCGCCGAGAGACAGGAAAAGGCGAAGCAATCGTATCGTGAGGCGGGTTACCTGCGGATTGTTGTCGCCGCGATGTATGTGTTCATGGTGCTCAGCTACTTTCCCTTTGGGATATTTCTTGGTTGGACTATCCCGGTCACGTTTTTCCTCCTGTTCGGGTTGTTGATGCGATGGCAGAGGAAGTATGGCCGGCTCGTGACTAACGATGCTGCCTATTTAAAAGCGCGCCGCTCGTGGAGGCTCTCGTTCGTGCTGTGGCTCGTCGGGTTACCGCTCGGCGCTTTCGGCTATCTCCTCTTTAAACTCGCGACGCGATAGTCGGTTCGTGGTTTGCCGAGAAAGTCCTTACCGGTTTGCTTCGTAATCAGGCCGAGCTGTTCGAGCTCGTAGTACGCGCGCTGGATCTCGCCTTTGTCGACGGAGAGTTTCTGGGCGAGAGCGGCGGGAGAGGGAAGTTGATCGCCCGCAGCCAACGTGTTGTTTTTGATCTGGGTCTCGATCTGTTCGCGCACCTGGGCGTAGACGGGATTGTGCGAAAGATCTTTGAGTTCAATATTCATATCAGAGTGTGCGTGTGACTTTTGACAAAGAGCGTGGTGCGTCCGGGTTAAGTCCCTTGGCTTCGGCCAGTAGCGCAGCAAATAGTTGACCGGGAACGATGTAGGGAATCGGCGCGAGAAATTCATCAATGTCGCGCGACATCACGATCGAGCGCGTACACATACGCGCCGCGTCAGGATCACTCGTAATCGTCAACGTGTCAGCATGCAACTCTCGCAGTCGTTCAATTAAACTTTTGACGCCTGGCAGCATCACTCCCGGCGGCGCGAAGAGTATCACCGGAAAATGCCGCTCGACCATCGCGAGTGGACCATGCAGGAAGTCTGCCGACGAGAACCGCTCCGCGACGACATAACACGTCTCCATCAGCTTCAGCGCGAGCTCGTACGCGTTTGCATAAGCAAGGCCGCGACCAACCACCACGCAGTTTTCCATGAAGACGTAGCGCTCGACGAGCTCTTGTATCGCCGGCTTTTGTTCGAGTGCGCCCGCAACAAACTCCGGAATCGCATCATACGAAAACGGCACCACATTCCGGGCAAGCTCCGTTGCGAGCATATAAAAAAGGAGCATCTGACCCGTGAAAGTCTTGGTGGCGGCGACGGAACGCTCGCGTCCGCCATGCGTGAGCAGTGTTTCGTCGACCAGACCAGTCATTGACGAGCCGGGCTCGTTCGTGATGCCGATCGTGTAAGCGCCGGAACGCCGTGCGCTTTCGAGAACGTGGTTGATGTCTTCGCCTTCGCCTGACTGCGACACGCCGACGACGAGCGCATGGTCCAGTCGTAGCTCGGCGTTGTAGATCGTGTGAACGGACGGCGCAGAAAGCGAGACGGGAATGCCGGTCGTGATTTCGAGCAGGTAGCGACCGAAGAGTGCGGCGTTGTCAGAACTGCCGCGCGCGACGAGCACGATTAAATGGATGTCACGCGCCTTGAGCGCGTTTCCGAGCTTCGCGATCTTGGCGCGCTCTCCCGCAATCGTGCGCTCGAGTGCAGCCGGTTGCTCGGCGATCTCCGCAAGCATTAAGGACATGTACGGGCTAATACTTTAACACGAATCCGTATTCATCCGTGGTAATCTGTGGTCAATGTCCCCCAAACTTTTCGCGGCAAACCCTGCTGGTCGTCTCGTCTCACTCGACGTTTTTCGCGGCATCACTATCGCCGGAATGGTGCTGGTAAATAATCCCGGTACGTGGTCCAGCATCTACTGGCCGCTGCAACACGCAGAATGGCATGGCTGGACGCCAACCGATCTCGTCTTTCCATTCTTTCTCTTCATCGTCGGCGTATCGATCACGCTCGCGTTTGCCCGGCGCGTTGAAGAAGGAACTGTCAAACGCGATCTGTATCTGAAAGTCATCAAACGCAGCGCGATCATCTTCGGACTCGGCCTCTTTCTCAACGGGTTTCCGTACTTTCAACTCGGAACGATCCGAATCGCGGGCGTGCTCCAACGCATCGCGATCTGTTATTTGATCGCGTCGCTCATCTTTTTAACAACAAAAGCGCGGACACAACTGCTGATCGCGGTGGCGCTGCTGATTGTTTACTGCCTCGTGATGACGAACCTGGCCGCGCCGGGATACGCGCCGGGCGATCTCAGTAAAGAGGGAAGTGTCGCGTCCTTTATAGATCGCGTGATCCTGCGACAACACATCTGGCGACAAGGGCGCGTCTACGATCCGGAAGGATTGTTGAGCACGATTCCCGCCGTGGCGACGACGCTCTTCGGAATTCTGACTGGTCACTGGTTGCGCAACGAACGGACGCGTTATGAAAAAGTGGTCGGGATGTTTGTAGCCGGTGCGGTTTGCGTCGTGCTGGGTTGGGCGTGGAACCCGTTCTTCCCAATCAATAAGGCTTTGTGGACGAGTTCGTATGTGTTGTTCACCGCGGGGCTCGCGTTGGAGTTCCTCGCGTTGTGTTACTGGGTGATTGATATCCAGGGTTATCGGCGATGGGCGTGGCCGTTTGAGGTTTTTGGCGTGAATGCCCTCGCGTTGTTTGTGGGTAGCGGGTTAATGGTGAAGTTGATGGGCATCTGGCGCGTGCAGGGATGGATCTTCCGCAACCTGTTCCTGACGTGGGCGCAGCCGATCAATGCGTCGCTGTTTTATGCGATAGCGTTTATTTTGCTGTGGTTGGTGTTGATGTGGTTGCTTTACAGGAAGAGGATTTATATCAAGGTGTAATTAGACAGGATTGACAGGATTTTTCAGGATTGACAGGACTTATCTTGTTAATCCTGAGAAATCCTGTCAATCCTGTCTAAAGCCTGGGCCACGCAGCACACGGCCCGCGAGAGCACTGGTGCGCTGTCCTTTCTCAACAGAAATCTTTCCATTCACCAGCACATATTCAATTCCAACCGGATACTGATTTGGTGACTCGAACGTCGCCTTATCGATCACCTTTGCGGGATCGAACAAAACGATATCGGCAAACATCCCTTCTCTGATCAAGCCACGGTCGCGCAAGCCAACACGCGCGGCGGGCGCACCCGTCATCTTGTGAATCGCCGATTCGAGCGATAACAACTTCTCATCGCGCACGTAGCGGCCAAGTATGCGCGGATAACTGCCCCAGCCGCGTGGGTGTGATTTCGAGCCCGCTAATGGACCATCAGTCGCACGCGAGCCGCTATCAGTACAGAAGCTCACGAACGGCGCCTGCATGGCCGCACGCATGTCAGCCTCGCTCATCATGAAATAGATCGCGCCGGTTTGGCCGTGGTCAGCGAGTATCAGATCGAAGACCGTGTCGAGCGGATCCTTCTTTTGCTCCGCGGCGATCTCCGAGATGCGTTTGCCCTGCAACGACTCCAACTCGCGATTCACAACCGCGCCGATTAAGACTCCGCCTGGTCCACCACTACCGAGATAAATGTTTTCCCACTCCGTTTGGTCTTCAGATATTTCTTTCTTCAAACGTTGCCGCGTCTGCGGATCGCGCAAGCGCGCCAGCATCTTTTCGACTCCGCCTTCCTGCGCCCACGGTGGCAAACACGCGCTCAGCGCGGTGCTGCCCGCGATGTACGGATAAATATCGGCAGTGACATCGAGGCCCCGATCGCGCGCCTGCTTGATACGCGACAACACGTGCGACATGCGGCCCCAGTTCTTTTTGTATGCCGTTTTGAGGTGCCAGATCTCGACCGGGATCTGCGCCTTCTGCGCAATCTCAAACACTTCGTCAAGCGAGGTGTCGATCGTGTTGGCTTCACTGCGCTGGTGTGTTGCGTAGATGCCGCCGTACTGTCGCGCCACTTTCGCGAGCTCGATCAACTCGTCTGTCTTCGCAAAACGCGCGGGCACGTACTGCAATGAAGTGGAAAGCCCGAGCGCACCGTCGCGCATCGCGTCAGCCACCAGTTTCTTCATCTGCTCTAATTCCTGTGGCGTGGGCGCGCGATCGTCGTAACCGATCACATACTCGCGCACCTGCGTCGCGCCGACAAACGTGCCGAGATTTACACCGGAGCCTTGTTTTTCGAGTCGCTTGAAGTACCCATCGAGTGTGCGCCAGTCGATCGTGAGACTGAAACGTTTGAGAAAATCCTCCTGCTCTTTAATCTGCCGCTCGTTGATCGGAGCAATCGACTCGCCTTCGCCGGTGATCTCCGTAGTGACACCCATCATCACTTTGCTCATCGCGCGCGGATCGATCAGCAGGTAGGTTTCTGACTGGCCCAGCATGTCGATGAAACCGGGCGCGACGACGAGACCTTGCGCGTCGATCGTGCGCATGGCAGTGGCTTGCGAGAGCTTGCCGATACTGACGATTCGATCGCCTTTGATGCCTACATCGGCGACGTAGGCCGCACGTCCGGAGCCGTCGACGATGCGTCCGTTTTTGATCAGGACATCGAACTGCGGTGATTGAAACATACTAAACCACAGACAAACACAGATGATGAAGACGGATTTAAACATCGAGGAACCTGCTCCGTTGATTGGCGTCCGGCAACATGCAAGCGTCGTACTTTCCAAACATGCGATAACGATTTGTCGCTACAAAACGATAGACGAGATCGCGCAGCCCGCGCGGCACGACACCGGCAACTGTTGACGACGCACTCCAAAACCCACCGAGCTCACGACCCGCGCGCAGGACCGCGTCAGACCTCTGTAACACGCGCTCGTCCGGTTGATCGTAATTCAATACGACGTGAACCGTGTCGAGATCCTTCGGGTCCAGTCCATGCCGGCCCAACACCTTCTCAGCAAAGTCGCTTTGCAGTGATGCAAACCGAAAACGCCCTTCTTTATCGTGTTTCAGTAAAAACTGGACCGAGCGATTGCAGAGCCCGCACACGCCGTCGTAGAGAACGATTGGATTTGCACTGGCCATCACGGTTTCAGCACAGGCTTATTTGCCGCGCGCAATTGTTCGTTGATCGCAGCGACGTCTTTCGTCTTGAACTGGTTCCAATCCGCCATCAACTTCGTCAACACCTTTTGCAACTCGGTTGCCGCAGTAACCATCGGCACGGTCGGCGCCAGATCCGCACTCTGCAAGTGTTCGATTAATGACGAGAAGCCGCCGTTCAAGCGCGTCAGGTTTGGCTCGCGCATATCGATCGTTCCGCCCGGAAGTCCGGGTGAGCCACCGTCGCCGCGTCCCTCACCGCCTATCGCAGCGGCTTTTTTATCGAGCATGTTCAATGCTTCAGCAAGTGGACCACGATCCACACGTTCAATCGATTCTCTGATTTGAGCACGGAGCTTTCTGATCTGCTCGACCGTGTCGAACGTCTGCTGCATACCGCGATAAGCTTCGAGCGAGAGATTGAACTGTTGCGTCAAGGCAGGCAGCGCGGTCTTCACGCGTGGATCCATCTTCACGGTCAACGGTTCAGACCGCGACTCTCCGTTCGCTGTTATCTTCACGGTGTAAGTACCAGGCAAAACTGATGGACCAAGCGGATAGAGCGGCGTGTCGCGATAGATCGCGGAGATCGGAAAGCCACGTCCGAACGCCGCCGGCGGTGCGTATTTCAAGTCCCAGACAAATCGCTGCATTCCCGCTTTTGATCCGAGCACCTGAAAGGGTCGGAACCAGTATTCCGGCACCGCGTGATCGCTCGGATTCACCGGAATCGGTTTGTCGTCACTCGAAAAGCGACGCACTAATTGATTCCTGCTGTCGAAGATCTCGAGCGTGACCGGAGTAGTCGCATCGCGACGTAAGTAATAGTTGATGATCGCGCCGTCTGGCGGATTTTGTCCGGCCGGTTCCTCAGGCGGCAGCGGCGTATCTGTGTTGACGTTGCGCTTAACTCGAATCGCCTCTTGCGGCGCGAAGAGATGGACCTCCGAGTCGAGGAGCGCGGAGTTGTATTGTCGCAAAGGCGTGATGTCGTCGAGGATCCAGAACGAGCGCCCGTGCGTGCCGACTACGACGTCGTCCTTGTGAATCACGAGATCGCGAATCGACGTCGCCGGCATGTTCAGCCGCAGCGACTGCCAGCTATC